>DASYAX010000160.1:0-5565 GCA_036501045.1 Bryobacteraceae bacterium | reverse complement strand
CTGAATTACGCCATCGACCTTCGCTACGGCGTATTGATCGATATCGGGCTGGCGGTGTTCGAAGAGCGGCCCGTCGATTTACGCATGGGAGCGGTGAACGTCATCTGGCAGGGAGACGCCAATTCGATCTGTTTGCGGTCACTCGCGCACTGCGAATCTCCGCCGGCCATTTTGAACGTGACGGGTCCAGAGACCGCTTCCGTACGTTACCTGGCGCGCGAGTTTGGAAGCCGTTTCGGAAAAGAGCCGATTTTTTCGAATGAGGAATCGCCCAACGCACTGCTCAACAACTCGGCCAAGGCACACCGCCTTTTCGGCTATCCCAGGGTCACGCTGCCGGAAATGATCGAGGCAACCGCCGACTGGATTCAAAACGGCGGCGCGCTGCTCGCAAAGCCGACTCACTTCGCGGTTCGCGACGGGAAATTTTGATGGGCGTTCGCGAAAAACTGCGCCAGGGCTTGGTCATTCCGGCCCATCCGCTAGCCCTAACCAGCGAAAGAAAGCTCGATGAGCGGCGGCAGCGCGCTCTCTCGCGCTACTATCTTGCCTCCGGCTCGGGAGGCCTTGCCGTCGGAGTGCACACCACGCAGTTCGCCATACGCGAGCCGAAGGTTGGCATGCTTCGGCCGGTGCTCGAGCTGGCCGCTTCCGAAATGCGAGGGAGCGATGCGGTCGCAGTCGCGGGCGTCTGCGGGTTGACGCGGCAGGCCGTCTCCGAGGCCGAGTTAGCGGCTTCGCTCGGCTATCATGCCGCCCTGGTGAGCCTCGGCGCGCTGCCCGGCGAGCCGGTAGCCGTTTTAACCGAGCACGTACGCCAAGTGGCGGCGATCTTGCCCGTCATCGGCTTCTACCTGCAACCGAACGCCGGCGGACGCCTTCTGCCGTTCGAGTTCTGGAGGCGGCTTTGCGGGATCGAAAATGTCGTCGCCATCAAAATCGCGCCTTTCAATCGCTATCAAACGATCGACGTAGTGCGCGCGGTAACGGAGTCGGGCCGCGCGCAAGAGATTGCGCTCTATACCGGCAACGACGACAACATTGTGATCGATTTGTTGACGGAGTTCGATCTGGGGAGCGGGCCCGTCCGCATGGCCGGCGGCCTGCTCGGACATTGGGCCGTGTGGACGAAGGCGGGAGTCGATATTTTTCGCCGGGTGAAACAAGCGGCGGCTGCGGGAAGCCCGATTCCCAGCGAGTTTTTGACATTGGCGCAACAAATCACGGATGCCAACGCGGCGTTCTTCGACCCGGCGCATCAGTTTCGCGGCTGCATCGCCGGTATCCATGAAATCTTGCGCCGGCAAGGCTTGCTCGAGGGCCGCTGGTGCCTCGATCCGGAAGAAGATTTATCGCCCGGCCAGAGCGAGGAGATCGATCGCGTCCACCGGCTTTACCCGCACCTCAATGATGACGCTTTCGTCGAACAGCATCGCGCCGAATGGCTCCGGGCGTAAAGGCTTAGAACGTGTAGGAAAGGCCGATGAGCGGGATCACTCTCTCGCGCAGGCCGCCATCGTTCAAAGCGACCAGTAGATTGCCGCTCACAATCATGCGATCGAAGAGGCTGTACTTCAGGCCGAAGGCCGCATTGCTCTGGTTATAGGTGGAGTCGCCCGCGGAGGTGATGGTTGGAAAGGTACCCACCTGCCCGGTGGTCGTTAGCGGCCCGGAAGAGGTGTAACTGGTGGTCGCGACTCGGGGCGCATCGATTAGCTCCTGTCCCAGATAATCAACTGCGAACGTCAGACCTCTGCTGACGCCGATATCCGTGCCGGCAGAGAAAAAAGCGTAGCCGGGAAGACCCGCTTTCGTGCCTGTCCAAATGTTTCCGCCTAACAAAGACGAGCCGTTCCACTGATAGCCCAGGTTCACGTGTGGAGTGAGCCATCCGGTGCGAACGGAAAGAGCGGCAAACGGCTTTACGCCCCAGGCGCCGGACCCCAGAAAATTCGTTTCATCGCCGCTCGGAAGGCGGACATCCGTCAGCAGCGATAGGCTCACCCGATCGCTTCGATAGACGTTTCCTTTGACGCGAAAGGTCACATCGCCGAGCCCCGCGGCGTTGTTCTTGCTCGGATCCCAATAGAGATCGCCTGTCTTGGCGGAGTTGGTGAGAATATCTTGCGCGTATTGGTTGTTCGAAAATTCCCGAACCGTGCTGCCCTGCTTGTTATTCGGATCGAAATAGTTCGCAAACACCGGACCATAGGGGCCCGGGCCTCCGCTACTGCAGCAACTGATGGTGGGCGCTTGCCCCGCCGGACCTGGAGTGACAATCGGCTCGGTATTCGTGATGCGGTTAATCGTCGCCACCGAGCTGATGTTGTATCCCACCTGTAACAGCGGAATGGCTACCGAAACGTCGATGCGATTGGTTACTCCGTAGGTACCGAACAGCGTAAATTGATTGACCTTCAAATCGACCGACGTCTGGCTCGAGATGAATTGCTGCTCAACCGGGTGCGCGCCTGCCGGTGCGCTGCCGGGGGCTTGCGTAAAAACCGTGGGGACGTTTTGTAGCGACTGTCCATCAATCGTGCTGAAGCGGAAGCGTTGAAAGGTGCCGCCGAAATAAAATCTATGCCGCCCGATGGTCTCGCCGCGCTCGGTCAAAACCGGCCCAAAGCTTTGCGCGGTCCGTTTGATTACGCCCGTATCCTTATCGACTTCATAAGTGAAGCCCGATGCCTGGCTCGCCAGCGGCAGCAGCGTCATTTGTGTCGCGATCTCGGTGTTCAGGGCGGAAAAATTCGAGATCACCGAAGACATGAAATGAGCCGGATAGGTGGCATTCGGCAAAGACAACCCGTGAGGGCCATATAAATTGGGGATTGCGCAGCCTAGATTGGTCTTGCCGGTACATGCTGAAGCAGGAAAGAGCACATCGCTCAAGCCTGGAACACTCGATACCGGAACCGACTGCGAGAACAACGGCGGAATAGTTATCGCTACAAGTACGCACGCGCGAATAGACGGTTTCACCATACCACCGAAAGGGAGACAGTTTACCCAAAATAGGTACCCGTATGCTACCCAACCGCTACTATCCTGGCAAGAGGAGCGAGTACCACGAAAATCTCCGGTACCAGCACAAAATCCCGGCGACTCCTTCCACCCATTTGCATCCACCTGTACTCCGACCTTCTAGAATAGGCAATAGCCGCTTTGCGTTCGCCTAGACGGTTATCATGCCGCACCTTGACTTCGGAGCTTCGGCGCATGACGAGCATCCTCTTACGGATGGCTTGATTTGTCGGCGGCTGGGCCCGGCGCAAAGGCGTGCGTTGGTCGAATCTTCGCTGGCGGAAATGAACGTGGCGCTCGAGGAGTGCCGTTTTGTTCAGGCGCTGGGCGCATTCCGGGAAGCCGCCAATCTAAGCCGCGAGCTTCCCGCCATTCGGAAAATTGTCTGTAGCGCCGCTATCGAACAGGCGGAGCAGCTTGCATCGCGAAACTGGCGGGTCGCCGAGTCGTTACTGGACGAGGCATTCGAGCTCGATGCGAGCCTGGCGATTCCCGCCGCGATCCGTCAAGGCATTCAAAAGGAACGGCGTGAAGAGAGCATCGGAAATGTTCTGGCGGAAGCTGCGCGCGCCGATGCGGCCGGAACCTTAGCGGGCACTCGCCGGCGGTTGGCGCTGGCCCTCAGCGATTATCCGGGGGAAGCGCGTCTGGTATCGCGCCTGGAGTCTGTCGACGCGCTTTGGGCCGCCAGGTGCCGGCAGCAGGAAGCGGAAGCGAAGAAACGCGATGTAGCCGCGCGGGAGGAACGCGCTCGCAACAATCTGACACTCGTAAAGGCCGCTGCTGCGCGCGCTCGCGAGTTCGAAAAGAGCGGTTTGGTCGCGGAAGCGCTGGAGCAGTTCGAACTCATCCGGACGATCGATCCGGGTTATCCGGGATTGGAAGCGGAAATCGCCAGATTCACCGGGCTCAGTAAAGGAACCTCTGCTGTTGAAGAGAGCCAACTGGCGCTCACTCCTGACGAAGTAACTGCGCCGGCTGCCAAAAAAACCGTTCCGAAATTTTCGGTTTGGAGCCTGGCAAAAGTCGAGCTCACCGCCGCCGCCGCGCTGCTCTTGGGCGGCCTGGCGCTGTGGACCGTGCGGCATCCCCGGCTTTTCGCGCCGTCGCGGCCGGCTCCTCTGGCGGTGGCTGTCGCGCGGCCCGAGACCGGTACCCTCCTTGTTGAGTCCACCGTTCCCGATCCTGAACTATTCGTCAACAATCGAAAATATACCGGGCCTTCGAATGCCGGCGTGCTGGCCATCTCATTGCCGCCCAACACCTATGAAGTGCGCGCCAGTCGCCGCGGCTATATCGGCTATGGTCCCGTTGAGGTTTCGGTCGTAGGCGGAGCGGAAACAAAACTGAAGCTTCAATTGAATCCTGAGCTCGCCTCCCTCGATATTCAGGGAGCGCTGTCCGGTACGCGCGTGAAAGTAGATGGCGCGGCGGCGGGCGTCGCTTCGGCGAACCAGCGTCTCACACTCGATCTCGCTCCCGGAAATCATCTCATCGAACTCTCTAAACGCGGCTTTGTATCGAAGAAATTGAATCGCCGGCTAGCCTCCGGTGAGACCGTTTTTCTAGCCAGCTCCGACGTCCGGCTCGAACCGCAAGCGCCTGTCCTCGCCACTTTGCCCATTGAATTGCCGCAGCTTCAAAAGCAGAGCGTCGCATCGCCGCCTTTGCTTTCGGCGTATCCGGACGGGCCTGCGCGCGTTACGCCGGTGGACCTGGCATCTCGCCAAAACGAGCTTAAACCTCCGGGGCCCGACCGCGCCGAAGAGTCCGCCTGGCAAACGGCGAATTTGCTGGATCGCAGCTCACTTGCGAACTACACGGCTCAGTTTCCATCCGGCCGCCACTACCTGGAAGCGCAGCAAGCGCTCGCGCAGCTTCGCGCCGCCGAACTGTTGAAACAGGAATCGGCTGCGGTATTGACCGTGCTTCGCCAATACGCCGACGCCTGGAGCAGCAAGGATTTGAATTCCATCCTCGCGCTCCAACATACTCTCGACCGGCGAGTCGTGAAAGAGCAGTTATCGCCCGTCAAGGCGCTCGTGATGAGGATTGCGCCCGCCTCCGATCCGCGGATCGACGGCCAGCAAGCCACCGTCGCCTGCCGCCGCCAGGTGGTGGAGACATTTTCCGATGGAGTCGAAAAGCAGAGCCCGGAATCGCTCGTGACCTTCGTCTTGTCGAAGCACAACGGCGCATGGACGATCGACGGAACGCGCTAGTAATCCGCTTTTTCGACAGCCCCGGCCGGATCTAAAATAAACATATGGATCTCAAGGTGAACGGTGTAACCGCACGCGTAGAAACCGATCCGGAGCGCCCTCTTCTCTGGGTGCTTCGCAACGAGCTGGATCTTACCGGCGCCAAGTATGGCTGTGGGGAAGGCCAGTGTGGCGCTTGTACCGTGCTGATTGACGGCGCGGCGCATCGCTCCTGTATCACGCCGGTGGGCACCGTCGTGGGCAAGGAAATCACGACCATCGAAGGGCTGGCCGACGGCGCCCGGCTGCATCCGCTGCAGCGCTCTTTCATGGAATG
>DASYAX010000159.1:0-40253 GCA_036501045.1 Bryobacteraceae bacterium | reverse complement strand
CTCCTTGTGGGTCAGCGCTGACAGGAACAAAATGGTCGATGTGAAAGGTGCCGCTGCGGGAATACCATTGCTCGCGATGAAGGCAATAGACGCACCGGAACATGAACTCGTCGCGGAGCCAATCACGATAGCTGCCGTAATCCTTGTAACCAGCCGGGCCATGCCGCCGAGGGTGAGGCTGCCCTGGGTATTCGAAGCCGACCATTAAGGGTGACTCTTGTGGCCTCCCAAGCGTCGTTCCAACTCGTCAAGCAGACGGGTGGGGCGGGGCGAGACCTTTTGCAGGTGATAGTCTGCGTAGGCTTGCAAAACATCGAGGCGGGCTCGCTCCTCAGCGGTTATGGTGCCTGCTATGTTCTTGTCGATGAGTTGCCCGCGCTCCTGGTTCGTTGCTGGCCACGAACCTTCCATTGCAAGGAATTGCGAGAGGCCCAGCCTGCCTTGAAGCGGCTCAGGCAGGAACCTGGTCTGTTCGAATGGGACACCCACACGCCGCCACCCGGTAAATAGGCACAAAACCTGTTGCTCAAGAGCGAGTGGAAGGTCGTATAGCTTTAGTCCTTCAGCATCGACATGCATTAGCACACGCTCCAGTTCTGTTTGCGGAACTTTCCTGGCAACGGCGTCCCAATACACCGCAACTGCGCGATCAAGCGTTGCTGACGAGAGCCGTTTCGGCAACGGAAGTCTCCGGATGTCGCCAACAATGTTGTCCCGCTTCCCAAGATAAGAGTAAGCATATGCGTTGGCTACGGGGCCATTTAGGAGAGCCCAGAGGGTTTTGAGCGATAGCGATTCTTCGATTGGACGGACCGTGATGAAACGGCTGGTCACCGGGTGTCCTTGCCTATCGATAAGAGCCTTCAGTCTCCAAGGCCCCCGGCTCGCTCGTGCGTAGTTCAGGAGAATCTGTGGCGTGCCCGTGAGTGTTCCGCTCCGCGCACTCCCAATCACGTTTGCGTCCAAGTTCATCCAGTGGCCCTTGGGCAAGTCGGTGATCGGCAGGCCACGATCGAACGTGATGAATCCGAAGTGGGCGCCCGCGAAGCGCTTGTTCGAATAGGTCACGGCTCCAGGCGGCAAGTCCGTGCCCTTGTAGTCCAAGCCTTTCACGACACCCGAAGTGCTTTCAAGGATAGGGTGATCTCGAAGCGCGGTCCATACCTCCTCCAGATCGGGGAGACGCAGCGAGTAGCCAGTTCCTTCGGAGAATCGTGACTGCGCAATTGGCTTCGCCTCAACCTCAGATGGATCCGACTTGAATGATCGCAAATCTCGTTCACGCAGGCGGCGATAAAAAACGGTAGCATGCCCATTGATCTGACGCCGTCGTCCGATGATCACGGCCGACTCGGCATCGGAGAAGGAGAATACCTTGTCGGGAAAGAGGCAGACGTCCTTGAGTTCGAATTCCTCGAGGATCAACTTTCGAAGTGCCGCGGCATTGTCATTGTGAAGTATCGTCTGAGGCAGAACGAAACCAAAGACGCCACCGGCCGGAAGCGCAGCGAGCGTGCGCCAAAGGACCTCAGTGGCCTTATTACTAAAGCTAACCCCGGAGGCCTGCTCCGCGTACCTGCGCCTGTCGTCTTGCGCGAAATTGTCAAACGGCGGATTTGCAAGCAGAATCGTGTTCTTCTGCGCTTGTGTAGCCAGCCCGTCGCCGACGAACATATCTCTCGCCCGCAGGTCCCAGCCGTCGGGATTGGGAATATCGGTGAGAGTTAGTGAAAGGCGAGCAAGTTCCAAGGCAAACGAATCGATGTCGGTCCCGTGTAGTCGGCTCCGTAGGTAAGACCCACGGCGACTGGGAGTAGCCTTGTCGGGCGGGAGCAGATCCGTGAGCAGTCTCATCGCGGAGACAAGGAAAGCAGCGTGCCCACAGGCCGGCTCAAATGCACTCCTATCGTTCACCGGGATCTCCCTCACCCATTCCACTAGGTTCCCGACGATGAAGTCGACTAGAAACGATGGCGTGCTGTGCGTTCCCAAAGCGGAACGTGTCTGCTTCGAAATCAGGGTATTTTCGTAAACGTACGCGAGCGCTTCCGTTGTTGTAAGGGCAAGGCTGCTGAACTGGTGGATCGACTCGGCCGCATCTACCAGCGCTTCCAACTTGCGCTTCGACCCCGATAGAACAGGTGACGTTCCGTAGTGCTTTCCAACCCGCATGAAAACGTCGTCAACATCCAAAAGGTCGAGGTCGGAAAAACTTGGAACCTGCTTATCACGAAGTACCTTGGCCGAAAGCAGCCAGAAGACAGATTGCAGGAGCCACTGACCTTGTTCGCTGGAGATTTCCGCCCAGCCCAAGCGATGCTTGATAGCGGCAACGCTTCGCTCGATCAGCCCGCTCAAGCCAGTGCCCACCTGCTCCTCAACAATTGGCATGAGGCCCAGGTCCACGAAGCTTAGCTGGTAGACAGTCTGGAATCGGCCCCAGGTTTTGGCGCGATAAATGGCGTCCGGAGAAAATCGGCTGCGGTTCTCATGGAAAAACGCTTCAACATCCTTCGATTGGACAGTCTGGAGCTGTTCCGCACCTTGGGTGCCTTGCTTCCACCACTGAAGGCTGTCCTCATAGCATACAAACACCACCGGCGCGCCGAGGGGCTTACACGCCTCAACCGCAAGTCGCGGTGCAGCCTCGCCCGAGAGGACCGCCGCGCACGCTGAACGTGCGTCGGCGGGCTGTTGCGCAAAGGCGACGATTGGAATGACACGATTCTCGCCGTATGAAAAGTCCGCCTTGAGAAGGTCCGGGCGGTAGCCACACGCCCTAAGATGGGCTTTGACCAACTGCGGCGTCAGCACTTGGCTATCTCGGCGTTTCCTTCGGGGCTCCTGACTGCGGTCATATCGGTGGGGTGAGCCTTCAGGCGCTCCATCTCAGTCTAGAACATTATAGACGCCTTTTGTTCTCCCTGCTCGACTTGATTCGGCGAACGTAGCGAGTCTAAGTGTATCGCCACCGAGCGTCATCGGTCGAACGGGGCAAGAAGATTAACACTCCAGTCTCCGAGGGAATCCCATCAAAGGGGAGCCTCTACCGAGCGGATCACGCGCCATCCGGAAACCGAGCTTTCGCCCATACTCCTGATAAATGCGCTGCTCACCCGAAGACTAACCGTTCTCGACATCGGCACCATTCGGGGGCGGCGTCTTGTCGTATAGTCGTCAAACCGCCGACTCAAAATCTCGAGCTTTCGAGCGCCGCGAAATCGACGAAAATGTCGATTTGGCGTTCTGTTAAACGATTTTCGTCCCGCTAAGTCCCACTCCATCTCCAAAGTCCGCGATGCGCGTTCTAGGACAAGTGCCGGCGAAATAGCCCCAAACTGTTTCTGGTGACAAGGAACTGTTATCGCGAGGACTACACCCGAGCATCGACCAGGTTTTTGACGGCTTGCTCAAGCCTCAGACACCGGAATTTCGTTGTGAATTTCATCTTCGGGCTCGATCTCGATTTCGTCGTCAAGTTCGTTCTCCGTCTCATCAATATCGTCGTCGCTTTCGGAGTAGTCCGAGTAACCATCCTCCCAAGTCTCGCCAACATCGTAGAACTTTACCCCGCCGCTGTACAAGATAGAAAAAAACGGATCATCGTTCAGGATATTGCTGCCATCGCCAGAAGGCAGCCACCCCTGAGCGTAAGCTTCATAGGCAAGCAGCCAGTGCTCAGAATAGAGACTTTCCTTGCGGATGCGAGAACTCCACAGCCGGGTATTGACGCTAGGCAACAGACCTTGCATGACGAGGTCAAGGGCAACCAGAGCCACGATGTCGTCGTCCACGTTCTTCACTGTCGCGCTTACCGACTGTGGAAGATCTATAGACATTGAGCGTGCGATCCAGAGACTCCAGGCAACTTCAAAGCCATGTTGCAACGGCCCATGAAAAAGGCAGAGTTCAGTCAGCACGTCTCTCAAGTCCTCACGGTCGTACGAGTCTCCCGTAGCCTCAAATAGATTCAGAAGATGTGGAAGCATCGTGGGCTCTGCGATGCAGAAACGAAGTAGTGAGGGGCGCGCAACCCTCCACTCCTCCTCATTCAGATTGCTTGCATAATGAACGAGCTTCCGAACCGCGTACGTCAAGACGCTGTCATTTCTATACTGCTGGGCTAGCAGCGCCGCCCGGTCAAAGAACGCCTTGATCCCGGTGGCCCGCTCATTCCTAAAAATTCGGCTGAGCTGAAGTTCGGTCTTCCACTCAGGTTCGATCGGTTCGGGAATCTCGAGGATTTCGGTCTTGGGTCCATTTATCTGCAGTTCGAACATTTGAGTTACAGTGTGCAAAGCGGCGAGCGCCTTTTCAGCCTCTGAACGCGTTCTGAAGTACAAATGGTAATCGTCAAGGTACCGGACGCCACGAATCTCTTTTTTGATTAGCTTGCCAAGCAGTACATCAATTCGACTCGCAATTACTTCCGCGATAAGGAAAGATGTGTCCGGACCTATCGGAATGCCGCCGGTTTGTCGGTCCTGCGTCTCGCGGATCCATGTATCGAGTTGATTGCCGTACCAGTTCTTTGCTCGTCTCGACCTCGCAACTTCTTTTCCGTGGATTGCCCACGGAATACTGTGGGTGTAGATGCTTGGTAAAACGCGGAAATGTCGGCTTTGAGCATGAACCGCCGACCGACGGATGCCTGAGCCCGTCTCACGCCCTCCACCCTTCTGCTGTGCTCAGAAGCCACCGCTCTTCTGGATGAAATTACAGGTCGACTGAGTGAGATTGGGGATTTCTTGCACAGAACGTCAAGCCGCTCCCAGTTTTCGGCCACTGCGATACACAGCATTGCCTGACTATAAGGATTGGGGACGCCAAAATGTCGTCTGAGGTGCTTCATTTTCGGAACGGAATGTCGCACGAGACGAGAGCGCCGTCTTGCATTGGCGCTCCTATTCATTTCTTGTCGCGCCAACTCCAGCACGGGTTGTATGACCTGCTCAAGATTGAGGGAGCTGATTGGCGGTATTATCCGGTCGTGAAAGAGGCCTCGGACGAGCAAGTCGCTGGCTGTCGGATTTGCCATCAAGATTGTATTTCGATTCTAGCTACTACGGAGCGTTAAACCTAAAAACATCAGCCCGAGCCCATTTTCGGGAAAGATTACTAGAGGCTGCTGCGTCGCTTCCGTAGTTGTCGCGAAATGCCCGTCTAGCGAGCGAAATTCGCGTGGTCCAATGCGGCGATCTGAAGGCGCAAATTCAAGTTGACTTATAGTCGGCATCGGAGACTCGCAGCTCCCCTCCATTCCGTCCGGACCGCCGCTCGGTCCGCTCCCCACCCTGACCCACCCCTCCGTCCGGCTGTTGGAAGCGTATCTAAAAGTCCAGCCAGCACGGCGCCCGGCGGCGCCGTGTTGGCTCCCATTTCGTCGCTGACTGAGACGATCGCACCCCGCGAACGTCCGCCGCCACAAAGTGGAACAAAAACCGCCCCCGGCGGTCACACCGCCACTCACGCCCCCCAAATATCCCCATCACCCTGAAAACCCTAGCCTTATCCCCACACCCATCCAGCACCCCATCCATTTACCCGTTCCCCCAAATGCTACCGTCAGCCAATCTCACGCAACCCGTGAGACATTTCCATTCTTAGGAACCTCCATATGTCAACGCATTCCCAAATCACCGCGAACCAAAAGAACGCGCAGCTCTCGACCGGTCCCACCTCGGAAGCGGGCAAGGCCAAATCGTCCCTCAACGCCGTCAAAACCGGCCTGACCGGCCACACCATCCTGCTTCCCTCCGACGATGCCGCTCTCTACGAAGCGCACGTCGCCCAATTCATGAAGCGTTACGCGCCCGCTGCGGATCACGAACGCAACCTGGTCCAATCTCTGGCCGACACCGAATGGCGCATCCTCCGCATCCCCTCGCTCGAGATGGGAATCTATGCCCTCGGCCGTCTCGAACTGGCCGAGCAATTCGCCAACGCGCCGCAATTCGCCAGCCTGGACGATTCCGTCCGTAAGCAGCTCATCGAAACCAAGATCCACATCCTCTACCAGCACGAGCTCAAGAACCTCAGCGTCCAGGAAGGACGCCTGCGCCGCCAGCGTGAAAAGGACACCGCCGCCCTGAAGGAATTACAAGCGGATCGCAAGCGCGAAGCCCAAGCCCGCCTGGACAGCGCCGCCCGCCTATATATCAAAGCCGCTAATGAAGATCGCAATGATGAGTTCGACTTAGCCCAATTTGGGTTCGAATTTTCAATCGATGAAATCGAAGATCGCGCGCTCGAGATCAAGCCCGATCTGTTCGCCGAATACTGGGCCGAGCAAGCCGCTAAAGAGCGGAAAATCGCCTGACATTCCGGAAACGCCTTCCTTCCGTGGCCTCCGCGAAACAATTTCCATAACTTTTTCGCTCCGTCGCAGTTATACAGTCAGAGGAGTAATGGCCGCCACCAAATCCGGCGTTGACGAGCGTCTTCTGGTCAAAGCGGCCCAGCAAGACCTGACGCGTTTCGGCGAGCTCTATGAGATTCATTTTGAACGAATTTATGCGTTCATCGCCTGCCGCGTACGCGACCGCGGCCTAACCGAGGACCTGACCTCCGAGGTTTTTCACAAAGCGCTCGCCAGCCTGCCGGCTTATGAGTGGCGCGGCACTCCCTTTGCCGCCTGGTTGATGAAAATTGCGGCAAACGCGCTGGCGGACCAATGGAAACGTTCCGCTAGAGAAGTCCGAAACAAGGGCGAAATGCCGGAATCGGGCGTCGAGCCCGACACCGAAGCCGTCGAGCGGCGGGCGCAATTGTTTCGCTTGGTGAAGCGTCTCCCAACGGCCCAACGCCACGTGATTTTCGGGCGATTCGTCGAGCAAAAGAGCATTTTGGAAATCGCGCAAGCGTTGGGAAAAAGCGAAGGCGCTGTAAAGCAGCTTCAGTTGCGTGCCTTGCAGACCTTGCGGAGGCAGATGGAAGGTGCGCATGCCTAAGCGTCTGGCAATCGATGAATTGGATCAGGCCGTCCAGGCGATGCTCGCCGGCTCAACGGAAGTGGCGGGCGCGAGCCTTGCTCCGCTGCTCGCTGTCGCCCACGAACTGCGCGGCCTTCCGCGCGAAGAGTTCCGGGCACGTTTGAAATCAGATTTAGAAAGGAAAGTATTCATGGCAACTACACAAACCGAACCGGTCGCCGCCTTGCGGCAAAGTGCGACGGCGCGGCTGCGCATCAAGGACACCGCCGCGGCGATTGAGTTTTACCAGCAGGCGTTTGGCGCTACCGAGATCATGCGTTTCGCGCTGGGCGCGGAGATCGCTTACGCCGAGATCGCCATTGGAAACTCCGTGATCTCGCTGGGTGAGGCGAACCCGGAACAAGGTTATCCCGGGCCCGAATCGCTGGGTGGTTCGCCGATGGCTATGCATCTCGAGGTAGCGGACGCTGACGCATCCTTCGAACGGGCCGTCGCTGCCGGCGCGCGCATCGTGTCGCCGGTAATCGATCAGTTCTATGGCGCCCGTTCGGGGCAGGTCGTCGATCCCTTCGGGTACACCTGGGCTATCGCCACGCAAAAAGAAAACCTATCGGTCGACGAAATGCACCGCCGCTTTGCCGAGTTCCAGGCGGGACACGAGTCGAAGAAAACCGTCACGCCCTTCATCCCCG
This sequence comes from Bryobacteraceae bacterium, assembly GCA_036501045.1. Lineage (GTDB taxonomy): Bacteria > Acidobacteriota > Terriglobia > Bryobacterales > Bryobacteraceae > Bog-105. The sequence goes on along the minus strand of DASYAX010000159.1, from coordinate 32,629 downwards.
AAGGTTTCCGCACGGTGACGCCCTATCTGGTGGCCGAAGACGCGGTCGGGGTGATCGACTTCTTGAAACAAGTCTTCGGGGCGGACGAGAAGTTTCGCACCGGCACCCCCTCGGGCGGCATCCATTGCGAAATGCGGCTCGGCGATTCGATGCTCATGATCGGCGGCGGCGGGCCCGGATTCTCGTGGCGCGGCAAGGCTTGGCGCATGGCTGCCCATGTTTACGTGCCCGACACCGACACCGTCTACCAGCGCGCGCTACAAGCCGGAGCGTCGTCCATGCAGGCGCCCACCGATCAGCCTTGGGGTGAGCGGACCGCGAATGTACAAGACCCGTTCGGCAACAACTGGTACATCGCTACCTTCCAGGGCGAAAACTACTTTTCGCCCGGAGCGCCCACCGTGCAGCCTTATCTGCACCCCTTGCGCGCCGAGCCGGTGATCCAATTCCTGAGACGCGCCTTCGGAGCAAATGAGCTGGGTCGGTATACCTCACCGGCCGGTGTAATCCAGCACACTACCCTGAAAATCGGTAATGCAGCGCTAGAGATCGGCGAGGCGGACGGCCCCTACCAGCCGATCCCGGCCATGTTCTATCTGTACGTTCCCGATGTGGACGCCACCTATCAACGCGCGCTGCAATCCGGCGCCAGCTCCCTGAGCCTGCCCAAAGATCAGTCCTACGGTGACCGAAGCGCTGGCGTCGAGGATGTATTCGGCAACCAGTGGTACATCGCCACGCACCTTAGTACGCAAAGTTAGATTGATATAAGTTAAACCACTAGTAACTCCGTCGCTGGGTCGCCAATGTTAGCCTTGCCTTGACTCAGTTTTTCATTCGGAGGAATATGCATTTTACTAAGTGGCTTGTGCTGGGAGCAGCACTACTTGTCAGTTCACCTATCTTTGCCGCCACCACCTATTGGGGCGGGTTTGAAGATTCTGTTGGATCGGGCGCCGACTACGATTACAACGACTTGGTCTTTTCGATCAGCGGAAATAGCCTTACCCTCAATACCACCAGCGGTGTTTGGTTCAATAAGAGCGCGGCTGGCTCTTTGAATACAGGCTCCGGCGGTCACGGCTTGGCCGGAACGCCCTTTTGGAATAACACCTCGCTGGACGGTGCAGGTGGGTATAACGTCGGCTGGTGTATATACGGCGGCGGAGTTTGTCATGGTGGCGTGGGCTTGGCGCCCGCCGACCAATATCTTGCGACTGCAGCGGGGAAATCTGTGAACGATGTTACTTTCTCGGTAAACGGAAACGTAACCGAGCAGGTGACCTTAGACATCGCGGCTGATACGAACACCTTAGGGTGGGAGTTGGCATCGGGTGGCACGATTCACTACTTTGCCAGTGGAGTACAAGGGCCCGTGAGCTTTACTCCCGGTGGCGACTTCGTATTGGTGGCTTCCGTGGCTGGGGGGCCAACCTTTACCTCCAATACCGCGGCCAGCGACGGTGTCTCTCATTTTGCGTTCTTTGGTGTTGCGACGCCGGAGCCCTCGAGCCTCGGCTTACTCGGGCTCGCTCTGGTGGGCGGCGGCTTCGCTTTCCGCAAGCGGGTTCGCGCGTCAAGCTAGTTCGGCCTTTTAGCGGCGTAGGGGGCAAAAAGGGTGGGGCTTCGGCCCCGCCCTTTTTGTATTTCGGCAGTACGTTCGCTAACCGGCAAGCGGTATCACAGTCTAAGGATCAGCCGGGATGGAATTGACCGACTCAGCGGCCGCCGAAGAGGCCCGCAAGGGTGACCAGCATGCCTTTCGTCTGCTGGTGGAGCGCCATAGCCGCGCCCTGTTCCGGCTGACGTATCGTATGACGCAAAACGAACAAGACGCAGAAGATCTGGTGCAGGAGACCTTTCTGCGGGCCTATAAGCAAATTCATCGCTTCGATGGACGTTCGGCTTTCGGCACATGGCTGCATCGCATTGCCGTAAATTGCTCGCTCGATCTGATTCGCGTGCGCAAGAGCCGCAACGAGCGGCAGCCTTCAATGAGCGACGACCAGACGGTCGGTTGGCTGGACCAGGTCACGGCGCGCGATCCGTCTCCCGAACGGCTCAGCCAGAGCCAGCAGATCGCAAGCCTGCTGAAGCCCGCGCTCGAAGAGCTCAGCGAGATGGAACGCACGGCCTTCGTCCTGCGGCACTACGAAGGATGTGGCATTGACGAGATCGCGCGCGCTCTCAACGTCGAAGCCAACGCCGCCAAGCACAGCGTATTTCGCGCCGTACAGAAACTGCGGCGGGCGTTGCAGCCCGTGTGGGGGGCAGCGCAATGAAGCATTTGAGCGAAGAGCAGCTCACGCTGGCGTATTACGGCGACCTCGCGTCCGAGCTTCAGCGCCACCTGGCCCAGTGTCCGGAGTGTCAGGCGGGTTTCGAAAGCATGAAGGGTCTACTCGATAGTCTGCCGGAATATCCGGTGCCCGAGCGCAGCGAGTCTTATGGCGCGGAAGTATGGGCGCGGCTGCTGCCGCAACTGCCCGTGCGCCGCGTTCGGCCGTCGTGGCTTAACTGGTGGACCATGGTGCCCGCGCTGGCCACATTGGCGCTCGTGGCATTCTTTGCCGGAATGCTGACGCAGCGCCATCGGCAGCCGGAGACGGCCGGCATTCCGGCGGCGGCGCGCGAACGCGTACTGCTGATGGCTATGAGCGATCACCTGGACCGCTCGCAGATTTTGTTATCGGAATTAGTGCACGGCAGCCCGGGCGAGGCTGGTGAACGGCAGCGCGCCCGCGATTTGCTCGATGAAAACAGACTGTTGCGCGCCACCGCCATGAGCGCCGGCGACACTGCTCACGCGGCGCTGTTGGATGAATTGGAGCGCGTGCTCTTGGATGTTGCCAATAATCCAGGGAACCTGTCACCCGGCGAACTGGACTTGGTGAGAAATCGCATTGAAGGGGAAGGGCTGTTATTCAAGGTGCGCATTATGAGCAGCAACGTGCGGAGCGAGGGACAGAAATTATGATTCGAAATGGCATTTTCTTAATCGGCCTAGCGGCCGTCGCCGCTTGGGCGCAGGACGGTCCTCCGCCCGAGCGGCTGAGCTTTCTGGCGTCGCAATCGGGCAACCAGGACGCCGACTATCAGAAAGGTATCAGTGCGCTCGACGCGCGACGCTGGGATCAGGCCATCTCTCTTTTTGAGGCCGCAGCTTCGCGCAAAGGAAGTAACGCCGATGGCGCGCTCTATTGGAAAGCCTATGCCCAGAACCGGGCGGGGCAGCGGAGCGAAGCCCTCAACACCATCGCGGCCCTGCGGCGGGCTTATCCGTCGAGCCGTTGGCTGAACGATGCGCGGGCGCTCGAGGTGGAAGTCCGTGCCAAGACAGATGCGCCCGTCAACCCTAGCGCCGAATCGGACGAGGAGTTGAAGCTCGTCGCGCTCAATAGCCTGATGCAATCCGACCCGAACGAAGCCTTTCCGATCCTCGAGAAGCTCATCAGGAGCAATAACTCTCCCAAGCTGAAGGAACGGGCGCTGTTTGTTCTCACTCAGAATTCTTCTCCCGATGCGCGCAAGCTGCTGAACAGCATTGCCCGCGATTCTTCGAACCCGGACCTTCAAATGAAGGCCATCCGCTACATCGGCATGATGGGCAGCCCCGATTCGCGCAAGGAACTGGCCGCGATCTACAGCTCGTCATCGGATGAAAACGTCAAGCGGGCCATTTTGAAGAGCTTTATGCTCTCGGGATCGCGCGATTTTCTGTTCAACGCCGCGAAAACCGAGAAGAACCCCGATCTGCGCCGCGAGGCGATCCACCAATTGGCGCTGACGGGCGGCACGGACGAACTCTGGCAGCTCTACCAACAAGAGAGCTCGAGCGAGAACAAGGAGGAGATCGTCAAGTCGATGTTCCTGAGCGGGAACTCCTCGCGGCTGGCCGAGATCGCGCGTAACGAAAAAGACCCGCACTTACGGGCAGCGGCCATCAAGTCGCTCGGCTTGATGGGCGGCAACGGACGTGCGGACGTGCTGGTCTCGATCTATCAGAGCGATCCCAATCGCGAAGTGCGCGACTCGGTGCTCAACGCGCTCTTTCTGCAACAGAACGGCAAAGCCCTTGTGAGCCTGGCGCGAAGCGAAAAAGACCCGGCCATGAAGCAGGAGATCGTCAAGAAAATGTCGCTGGTCCACTCCAAAGACGTTACCGATTACATGATGGAGATCCTGAAATGAAGACGCTCGCTTTCGCTTTGATCGCTTGTGCTGCCTTCGCTCAGGAGCAGCGGCCGAACATTGTAAACGCCAAGTTCGAGAGCCGGGCATTTTCGGGCGATCTGGCGGCGCAACTGCGCGCCGCCGCGCCAACATGGTTCGCCTACGCGATTAAAACCACGCGCAAGGATCATCAAAACTGTTGCTGGAACAACGGGAATGAGTGTGGCTGCCGCCTGGAAGGCGGCTGGGGGCCGGTTACCGGAGTCAGTGCTTCGAACACCCCGATTCCGCTGGAAGGATCGGACGTAGTCGCGGTTCTCTTCCGTGTCTCGAATAACGACGTGGGTAAAATCCAGGTGTATTCGCTCTCTTGTCCGCTTGATGCGGGCGGACTGCCGTTTGTCTGGTTGACGGGCGTACCGGCGGAATCTAGCGTCGATTTTCTGGAGAAGCTGGTCACGGGCGGCAGTTCTACATTGAATGTCGATGGCCCGATCTTCGCGATTGCGCAGCACGACAGCGCTCGGGCGGACGTCGCGCTTGAACGATTAACGCGCCCGACGCAGCCCGAGAAAATCCGCGAAAAAGTCACCTTCTGGCTGGGCGCCAGCCGCGGAGCCTCTGGCGTGAGCGCCCTCAAAAAGATTATGGCGAACGACCCGAGCGAACACGTTCGCGATAAAGCCGTCTTTGCCCTTTCGATCAGCAAGCAGCCGGAGGCGCTTGACTCGCTGATTGCAGCGGCGAAGAATGACGCCTCATCGCATGTTCGCGGGCAAGCCCTCTTCTGGCTGGCGCACAAGGCGGGGGAGCGGGCTTCTTCGACCATCACCAACGCCATAGAAAATGATCCCGACACCGGTGTGAAGAAGCGCGCGGTTTTTGCGCTATCGCAGCTACCTCAGGATGAAGCTGTTCCGAAACTCATTGAGATCGCCCGAACCCAGAAGAACCCGGAAGTCCGCAAGCAGGCGTTCTTTTGGCTGGGCCAATCGCACGACCCACGCGTGTTGGCCTTCTTTGAACAGGTGCTGGTAAAGTAAGTGCGCGTTAATAACGGCGATTTCGACCGCCGCCGCCACCGCCGCCAGGCCGTTTGTTGAAGCCGCCGCCACCGCCGGGCCTGCCGCCCTCTGGCTTCGGCCGCGCTTCACTTACGTTCATGTTGCGCCCTCCCAGTTCTCTTCCGTCTAAGGCCTTGATCGCGGCCTCGGCTTCCGTACGGTTTGGCATCTCTATGAACGCGAATCCACGCGGTTGGCCTGTGTCCCGATCCGTGACCACGCTAACCGTGTCGACAGTGCCATATTCGAAGAACAGAGAAAGGAGATCTTGCTCGGTCGTTTGGAAGCTTAAATTACCAACAAAGAGTTTCATTTGGTGTCTTACATATTAGATCATTGTCCGGACCGAGTCATCTCCGAAAATGATCGCGCCGCCGTTTTCTAGACCGGAACATGCCGGTGGCATTTCTCGTCTGGGTATTTAGGGACAATTTGGCGGCGGCGGGTTTTATTGAAGAATCGATCGAAGCCTGGCGCGCCAGCGGCAACGGGTTCCCGGATTTGGGCCGCCGATTCAGCGAAGGCGAGCAGCAGGAACAGGAGGCGCTGTTCGATCAGGCTCTCGATCGCTTACAGGCGCAGGCGCTTGAATTTCCAGATGAGGCATCGGGCCGGGAAGAGGCGCGTGCGCGCATCCTATCTGGAGCGGCGTTACTCGCCAGCCTGGCGCTCGATCTCGACGACCCCGAGGTGGAATTGCTGCTTCGCGAGAATTTTTCGGCGGTCGGAAGAGATTTGGCGCAGTGCGCCCGGCGCTTGGACCCCACCGTAAGCGTGGAGGACATCCTGCAGGCGTGCCGAAATGCCTGGACGGCGGGAGGATTGCAGGCGCTGTTCGGTGAAGAAGTACACTTGACGCCGGCCGTTTTCGGGTACAGCATGCTGTATCCGTATAGCGACAATTATTTGGACGATGCGGGAGTTTCACGTGAAGCAAAGCTGCGTTTCAGCTCGCGATTCGGGCTTCGCCTGGCCGGAGAACGGCTGCCCGCGGCGGGCCGGCTGGAGACCATCGTCTGGCAACTGATTTCGTTGATAGAAACGCAATATGCCCGGGCCGATTATCCTCAGGTGTACGATTGGCTGCTCGCGATCCACGGCGCGCAGGAGGACAGTATTCATCAACTCTGTGGCGGCGGCGATTTGGACGTGCTGCGGCTGAGCGTTACCAAGGGCGGCGCCTCCGTGCTGGCCGATGCCTATCTGGCGGCGGGATCCTTGAGCGAAGCGGAGGCCCGGTTTGCATTCAGGTGGGGCGTACTGCTGCAATTGGGCGACGATTTGCAAGATCTGGCGGCCGACCGCGAGGGTGGATTCGTGACCGTCTTTTCGCGGGCGGCCGGACAGCAGCCGCTCGATCCGTTACTGAACCGGACGCTACGCTTTGCACAGAGCACGATGAAGCTCATCGACGCCCTTCCGGCTGCCGGCTATTTGAAGGAACTGCTCAGAAGAAATTCAATCTCCCTGCTGATACGCGCCGCTGGCGATTCCGGCGAATTATTTAGTAGACCGTATCTGGCGGAACTCGAAGCGCATTCTCCTCTGCGATTCGCTTTTTTACAGAGCCGGAAGGAACTGGTCGCGCGGCGCATGGGGTCGCAGAAAGGAATTTTCGAGGCGCTGTTCCTGGATGAGTGAGCGCCTTCGCTACAGCATCAATTCCATGTACACGTTGGCGCGGGCGTACGGGGACGGGTGAATACGCTCCGCCGGAAGGTGGCGAAACCCCAATGCCTCGTAGACGTGAATGGCATTGGTGAGCTTGCTGTTGGTTTCGAGATACAGCCTCCTGGCGCCCATGGCCTTGGCGCGCTCAATGACAAACTCCAGCAGCTTTCGGCCGACTCCATTTCCACGATAGGCCTCGGAAACGGTCATCTTAGCTACTTCGAAGCTACCGTCCTCCATGGCCAGAAGGGCGCAGCAGCCGATCGCGCCGTCCCCCTTGGTCGCCATGAAGATTCGACCACCCGAATCGAGTATGTGGCCCACCGGATCGTCGAGCACTTCGCGATCCTTTTCCTCGATAACGAAGTACGTGGAAATCCAGGATTCGTTGAGTTCACGGAATGCCGTTTCATCGCCTGGCTGGAAGGGTCGAAAGAGTAGCGGGTTAGGTTCCATAGGGCTTCTTTCTTCAATCTAGACAAATTAGATCGACACGTCCAATATATTGTTTATCGAGATTGAGATGATATGCATATGGATCAAGTTGAACTTCGCCATCTTCGCTACTTTCTCGCGGTCGCCGAAGAGCTCCATTTTGGGCGGGCGGCGAACCGGTTGCACATGGCGCAACCGCCTCTGTCGCAGCAAATCCGGCGGCTGGAGGAGATGGTGGGATTTGCGCTGTTTGCAAGGTCGTCGCGTTCCGTGAAGCTGACCCCGGCCGGCGAAGCGCTGCGGGAGCGAGCGAGCCGAACCGTGAGCAGAGTTCAGGAAGACATCGAGGCCGCCCGGAGTGTCGGGCGCGGGGAAGAGGGTGCGCTGACGGTGGGGTTCGTGGGATCGGCCATGCTGACCAGATTGCCCGCGATGCTGGGCCGGTACCGGGCTCTGTACCCGCGCGTGAAGCTGAGCCTCCGGGAATTTCATACCAGCCAACTCGAGGAAGGCATTAGGGAGGGTGCCATTCACGTGGGACTTGTTCGTGACATTGGAATGACGGAAGACTTACGTGCGGAAGCGGTACTGACCGAGCCTCTGATTGCGGTGCTACCGGAGGGACATGCCCTCGCGAAGTACACCAGAGTGCCCATTGTGGACTTGAGAGAGGAACCGTTCGTGTTTTTTCCTCGCTCCGCCGGTACGTATGCCTGGGAAAATACGGTGCAATTGTGCGAGCGGCAGGGATTTAGGCCGAACGTCGTACAGGAAGCCCCGCAATGGCTCACGATATTGCGGCTGGTGGGCGCAGGGCTAGGCGTTACCATCGCGCCGGCGGCCGTCGAGAAGATTGCGACTCCTGAGGTTGCCTGCCGCAGGCTCTCTCCGGCCGGCGGCACAACGAATATCGAATTGGTCTATCGGGCGGATGAGCCGAGTTCGCTGGTGAAAGCATTCTGCGCCCTTGCGCGCGGGACGTTCGGCTCAAAGGCTAGTATCGTGGAATAAGCGCGGGAGCATGCTCAGAGATTTCAGTTTGCGCGATCCTGTCCTGATCAACACGGTCGGACACACCGCCGGCGTGCTGCTGTTCGGCTTGATCATTATTCTGTTGATCCGCGATTGGCGCTCTCACGGTCTGCGGCAAACGAAGCTCTCCCTGGTTGCCGCCGTCCTGGCGCTGGGCTGGAACGTTGGCTCGCTGGTGGCGCTAGCGTCCAATAGTTCGGGCTCACTGACGATCGGGATGGTAGAAACGGTCAGTTTTTCGGTTCTGAGCCTTCTTCCCGCCGTGCTGCTGCAGGTAGCGCTGAAAGGCAGACAGCGACTGATCGTAACGGCCGGCTACGCCGTGAGTACGTGCGCGGTCGCGTTGCACTTCGGCGAACTCTTAGCTCCCAGTATTGGCCTGCATCAGGCGGCATTGGTCGCGATTGCCGCCGGTTTCGGCCTTCTCACGGCAGCGGCTTTTTTCGCCGGACGTAGGCGCAGGCCAAACGGGCAGAAGGAGACGGCAGAGTGGATTTCACTCGGGTGCCTGCTGCTGTTTACCTGCTCGTTTCTGCACTTTGGTTATCAGCATGTCAGCTCGCCGTGGGCAGCGGAAATCACCTGGCACCATGTCGGCATTCCCGTCGTGTTGATTGTCCTCTTACAGGATTACCGGTTTTTGCTGCTGGATACCTTCGTTCGTTTTCTCGTGAACTCGGGGTTAGCGGCGATTTACGTGGCCACTCTGCTCGCGCTGAACCAAAAATTCCGCTGGTGGGAATCGATTCGTTCCAGCATGTTCCTGATCGGGATCACGCTGGTGGCGCTTTGCCTGTCGCTGATCCTGTTCGCTTATTTCCGGAACGCGCTACAAGCCTGGGTAGGGCGAGTGATCTTCCGGCGGCGCAGTATCGACGAATGCGTGAAGACCCTTATGGGTTTGGCGTCCACGGCGCGGTCCGAAGAAGAGCTGCTGGCGCGCGCGGCGGGGGAGGTGGCGCGCCACTTCGGAACGGACCGCTTCGCCGTGCTGGCGGAATCGGCGGGCAGTACCACTGCAGAGAGACCCTCCGTCTTGTTCGGCGGGCGGAACCCGACTGAAGACTTTTCCGCGGAAGCACGCATTCCGCTGCGCTTCTCGAGCGGCGATCTTCGGTTTCTGGTAGCCGGGGCGCGCCGCGGGGGCCGGCGGTATTTGAGCGAAGACCTGGAAGACATGCGCCGTCTAGGAACGGTGATCGTGGAACAGGTGGAACGGTACCGTTCGGAAGAATTGCGCCGCCTGGTGAGTCAAGCGGAATTGCGCGCCCTACAAGCGCAAATCAATCCCCATTTCCTGTTTAACGCTCTCAATACGCTCTACGGCACCATAGACCGCGCTTCTCACGAGGCGCGCCGCATGGTTCTCAATCTGGCCGATATTTTCCGCTATTTTCTGCAGGGCGACCGGGTAACGATCCAACTCTCTGAGGAGCTTAGAATTGTGCAGGCCTACCTGGAGATCGAGAAGTTGAGATTGGGAGATCGTTTGGAGACCGAGTTAGTCGTCAGCGAATCGGCTGGAGCAGCCATTATTCCCATTCTCTCCATCCAGCCGCTGGTTGAGAATGCGGTCAAGCATGGAATCGCCGCTAAGCAAAGCCGCGGCCGGGTGTGCGTAACGGCGCATAGCACCAGCGCGGGCCTACGCGTAACGGTAGAAGACACCGGGATTGGCTTTGAGGGCAGCCGCAGACATTTCGGAATGGGAACAGGTGTTGGTCTCGAGAACGTCCGCAGGCGGCTCACGCTCTGCTATGGGCCGGCCGCCGACTTGGATATTCAATCGACCGGCTCCGGCACCACGGTTACGTTCTTGATTCCGGACACGGCCGGCGCCGGCCGAGTTAGCGCAGGAGTTGCAGTGGAAGCGTCGAGGTAGCGATTCTAGAACGTCACCTTCAAGGACAACGTGACGGTTCGCGGATTGCTGCCGAAGACTTGATCCCACTGGCGGAAATCGGTGTTTTTCGGATCGAAGCTGCTGCGCGCCAATAAGCCGGCGTTGGTGCTCGCGCCATACGACGTGAAGAGAACATCGTCCAGGAAGCCTCCCGTATATTGCGGATGGTTCAGTAAATTGAAAGCGCGGAAGGCGAACTCAACTTTCCAGCGCTCCGTGACGTTGAAGCGTTTAGCCAGAGTAAGATCCACGTCGTTGATAGGGTTCAGGTTTATCAGATTGCGGCCACCATTCGGCAGGGTGCCCTTGGGCGCCGCCACGAATCCCGCATTGGGATTGGTGACGAGATAGGCCACCACCTGTCCCGCGCTATTCGGCAGTGGCGTGGTGCCCGAGCCGATACCGGGATTTCCGCCAGAATTGGTGAAGACCCGATCCGGAGTGCTGTCCGCGTTCAGATTGGCATCCGTCTCGCTTTGCGGCGAGATAAGCGTGCCGGTCTGATAGATGTAAATCGGAGCAACTTCCCAGTTGCCGAGTAAGTTCTTCATAAACCAGTTACGGTTTCTGAAGTACGGCATGTCGTAAATGAGCGCATACGAGAGACGCTGGCGATGATCGAGGGCGGAACTGGCGCGTTCCGGGGTCAGGTTTAGAGAGTCTTGCGGCCGCCGTGGGGTGAAGGTGGTGCTGGCGACGGTAGCAGTGGAATCGTCGATGTTGTGGCTCCAGGTATAGGCTCCCGTAAATTGAAGATCCCGGGCAAAACGGCGAGTCAACTGGACTGCAAGGCCATGATACGTGGAATTGCCAACCGGCATATAGGCGGTAATCGGAGATCCTGGGTTGTTGAACCCGGCCGCCGCATAAGCCGGAACGATAAATCCGCCATTATTGAAAGAAGTCTGCAAGGCGCCGAGCGTACTAGTCAAGGAATCCAGAGTCGCTTGGCTCGGCATGCTGAAATAGAGCGGCAAGGCATTCCCCGCATTGACCACCGGCTGCCGGTTTAGTTGTACCTGAACGGGGAGAAATACCCCCCGGCTTCCCAAGTAGCGTACTTCGAGGGTATAGTCTTTAGCGAAGACATGCTCGATCCCGAAATTCCACTGGATTGACTCGGGCCGCTTCTGGTTGGGAATGTATCCTTGCGTCTGAAAGCGAGCCTGATCGACGGTTAGAGCACCCACTTGGGTGTTTGGAAGAATGCCGCCACTCGCCAAGAAACCGGAGTTACTAAGGCCAGTTACATCTACGGTTGTACTGAACTGCGGAGGCAAGCTCAGGACACCCAGATTGTCGTACAGGACGTCATAATTGATTCCGAAACCAGCCCGGAGAGAAGTCTTGCCGCTCGTTCCGGGCGAATAAGCAAGGCCGATGCGGGGCATGAAGTCGGTGGTCTGAGCTTGCGGCTCCGTGAAAGAGATGAGGCCCGGCACGCTCGCGGCGGAGTTCATGCTCTGCAGGCGCTCGCTATAGGGAACGGTCTGGTATTCATAGCGGAGACCCAGATTCACGGTAAGGTTGGGCCGGATCTTCCAAGCGTCGTTTCCGTAGAAGCCTAGTAATACCTGGTCGCCGTAGTAGACGACATTGCCGAGGCCGCGCTGCGCGATTTCATCGGGATTGTTGTCAAAGAGATAGTCGGACAAATACGTCCATTCATAATCGCCGCGCGAGCGTTGCGTGAAGCTGGATGGGGAGATCGATTTCCAGCCGTCGAAGCCAAACTTGAAAGAGTGATTGCCGCGGACCCAACTCACGTTGTCGGTTAGCTGGTAGGTGTTTTGAATAGTGAATTGAGGAGCATTCGGATCGGGGCCGAGCGCGATATTCAACTCAGCGATGTCGACGTTGGGAAACTGGTCGAGACCGGGAAAGCTCTGGTTGGGTGGTATCGGGATGTTGTCGTGAAAGCGGTTGAAGCCCAGCCGGAACTCATTCGTCAGAGACGGTGTGAACGTGTGGTATTCGGAGGCGGTCACCAAATAGGTATTTGTCGTCCGGATCCCAAAGAATGCGGAAGGAAAACCTTGGAAATCCAACAGCCCGATACGATTGGCGATGTAGCGCGCGCGGATTGAGTCTTTATCGGAAAGGTTGTAGTCAAAAGAAGCCACTCCCGTGTTGGTGTTCTGCCAGTTCGGCAACGAAGCAGGAACCTGGCCCACGGGAATTGAAATTGCGTTCGTCTGCGTGTTCTGACTCGCGTTGCCGGGGCCAACCATTACCGGCGCGCCAAACGGCAGACTGTCCGGTGAGGATGCAGCGGGGGCAACACCGAGATATTTCTTTAACTCCGCCAGGTTCGTTTGATTAACGCCGGGTAGGGCGGCGAGCGTATTGTATCCGGTCTGGGTAGGCACATCGTAGAAAGTGGGCACCGCTTGACCGATGGGTTGATATTCCCAATCCACGAAGAAGAACATCTTGTTTTTCTTGATCGGGCCACCGAAATTGCCGCCAAAGCGATTGTTGTCGAAACGAGGATGTAACTCGCCCTGCGAAACAACGCTCTGGTTGTCCACCGCGTTCAGGTTGCGGTTTTCGAAGTACTCGTACAACGTGCCGTGAAAATCGTTACTACCGCTTTTGACGACCTGGTTGAATTGACCGCCCGACGAATGGCCAAAATCGGGTGAAAACTGATTCTGCAGAACGGTGAATTCAGCGACCGCATCGTTGGGTACGACAACCAGCGGCCCGGTGGTGCTCTTATCGTTGTTGTCGATGCCCTCGACGGTGAAGTTATTGCTGGTGGGCCGCTGGCCACCCACGGAAGGTCCATTGCCGTAGCCGATTCCTCCGCTCGAGGCAACGCCGGCATTGAGTAGGGACAAATTGACCACCCCCGACGTTCCCGCCGCAATGGCCAGGTCCTGCATTTGCCGCGCTTCAAAAGTGGTTTGTACTTGAGCCGTGCTGGTATCGATAGCCGCCGGAGCGCTGATTACCTCGACCACGGTGGACGATTTGCGGACGTCGAGTGTCACGTTGGATGTCACGGTCTGATTGAGCGGGACCGGAATGCCGGTAAGGGTGGCAGGCGCGAACCCGGCCGCACTAACAGACAACGTGTACGACCCAACCGGCAGGTTCGCCAAACGATATTCTCCGGACGAGGTGGTCAGGGTCGTGTTCTCGACGCCTGTCGCCATGTTTTTTGCGGCTACGGAGGCGCCCGCAACGGTAGCACCGGTCTGGTCGTAAACGGCGCCAGCCAGATTGCCGCTTGTGGACTGCGCCACAGCAAGTGCGGCACAGGTAAGCAACGTGCCGGCAATATTCCGAAACAGCTTTGTCATCTAGCTACTCCCCCCAGGCCCCGGTAGGTTAGTACCGATAGGATAGATGGCTCTGGAGTAACATTACGGCGACTCGACCGTCTCTCTATCTAACTTTTTTCTGACTCATCGATACGTGCTGGGACAAGCATTAGAAAGATGTTATAAGCAAGTTGTTTTGTAACAGCTTCAATAACTTAGCCGGTTAGGACGCTAATTCCAGCCGGAGACAACGAAAAGAGTAGAAAGCGTTTGCACGCGGGAATATACAAAGGTGTGCAGGTCTTTTGCCACTCGGATGGGAAGGACGCCGGCAGTGCCGACGGGGTCCACTACTTTTACCTGGCGGTACGGAACCAGGCGGCCGGTTTGAAGATCGAGAAATTCGAGCATGACCGAATCACCGTCGCGACGAGTGGTAAGCACGCGATGGCCTCCGGCAAAGGCAATCGGCATCACGTGCGTAGGGTTCGCGAGGGAACGGGAGCTCGAGTCAGCGAGGTTCACGATGGAAATGCTGGACTTTCCGCTGGCGCCCACCGCGTAGCGGCCGGTCTCGTCAATGATGGCGTCCATCAAGCTTAGCGGTGTCGATATCGGCGTAAGGACGCCGTTTGGAAGATCCTGCCGGTACAGTTGTGGCTTTTTGCCGGGATAATTCCCCCAAAGCAGAATCTCCGGGCAATCGGCGCCGGAAAGAAACCTTACCCACGCGAACTCAAAGCCGTGAGTTACCAATGGGGTTATTTTGCGGGGACTGACCGAAATCAGGGCCAGCTTGGCGGGTGACAGAGCATCTTGAGCAAGCGCCCAGCGGCCGTCTGCTGAGAGATCTAAAGCCCTACCATCGCCGAGGCGCTCGGCAGATTGTTTAGCGGCGTCGTAAATAAAAACGCTGTATTGCCTTCCACCTCCCTGGCCACTCTCATCAAACAGGACCTGCCGGCCGTCGGCGGAGATGGCAACGGCTCGCGACCAATCGAGCCAGGAGATATCTTGCGGGACGCCGCCGTTCAAATCTCCGCGGAGCATGCTCATGCGGCTGACGGCCCGCGCGATGAGTACATCGCCGGAAGGGCTGATATCGCGCAGGAGCATACCACCTGGAATTTCCGCAACCTGCCGGGTCTCACCGTTCAGGTTGACCGCCATCAGATTCCGGTCAATTCCGGCGCGCGCGGCGGTGAACCAGATTTCGCGGCCGGAAGGATGCCAAGCCAATCCGTCTATTGATTCCCAACCTGGACTCAGCACGCGCGATTTACCAGTGGATGTGACCACCACAATTTGCCCGGCATCGTCGTCGCGTATCAAATGTTCGGCGAAAGCCACCCGATCGCCCCGCGGCGAGACCCGTAAATCGTCTATCCATCCATGAGAGGTATAAAGCTTTCGGCCAGGCGGATATTCCACCGAGTACAATCCATTGTTCTCGGTGATGACGCACAACGTATCGTCCGGGCCCCAGTCGGCGTTGACCGCGTGTAGTGACAGTTCGCGCGGCGATCCGCCTCGCAACGGTACCGTTTCGAGAGCCGGGTGGCTGAGATTTTTCGAATGAGGGAGCAGACCGATCTGCCCGGTAGGAGACACGCTGGCCAATTGAAGGGCCTCAAAGCCGAGATCTCGCGTGTCGGAATTCGCAGTATCCGTCATAAACAGGTGGCTGAGCTTTCCGCTGAAATCGGCGCTATAGACCACGTGCTTACCGTCGTGCGTGAAGCGGGCGTTCCGGACAAATCCTCTGGAAAATGTAAGTTGCCGGAAGGAAGCCGGCCGTCTGAAAAGAATGGCCGCGAGCAGGACGATGGCGACTCCTAACAAGGCGATCAAAGCGCCGCTAGCTAAGAGCAGGAAAGTGCGTCTCCGTCCTGCTGATGGACTTCCGTCCGCCTTCTTAACCGGGTTCGGCGGGTTGCCCGTCACCGCCTGGATCGCGGGACTTTTGACCGGCACAGCCGCATCCCAAGTGACCGGTGCAATGAAGCGATATCCGACGCGCGCCAGCGTCTCAACGAAGATCGGGTTGTCGGCGGAATCCCCCAGCGCGGACCGCAGCCGGTTTATGGCGGTATTCAAGCCGCTCTCGAAATCGACGAAAGTGTTGATAGACCACAACCGCGCTCGTAGATCTTCGCGAGTCACCACGTGGCCAGGTTGTTCCAGCAGCGCTTGTAAAATTTGAAACGGTCTGGTTTGCAGCCGTATGCGCACGCCGTATTTGCGCAACTCGCCGGTATCGAGGCGCAGCTCAAACGCGCCGAATTTCGCCACAGACCCGGCGGCGGCTCGCGCCGCGATGCCGGCTGGAGGTTCAGGGTCGGCTTTACGTTCGTCCATGCTCGTCTTGGAGTACTTTCGTTTAAGACGAATGCCGGGTCGATTTGTTCGTATCTTTTTTTGGCGATTCTCCAAAACATCTTTGCTGAGTCGTGTTCCGTAGCGTATCTAAGCTTCTAAGTAATTGGCAGGCGGGAACATTGCAGGGTCGACCATGATCGCGGTCAGCTAGCCGAAAGGCGTGTTACCGGCAGCGCTTCGGATCACTTACTTTGGTGAGCTACAAATTAGCTCCCATCCATTGCAGGGCCGCTGCAGGGGCAGTAACTTCGACTCGAAGAGAGGCACTGCCATGAATCGGACGGCATTGACTTTGTTTCTGGTGACAGGCGCGGCGACGCTTCTCCCGGCCGATACCCTCCCTTGGGTGGCTTTGCAGCATGAGGCCCTTGCGGCGTCCGAAACGGGGGCATTACAGAAAGCCGAAGACTTATTTCGATCCGCCATTTCATCGGCGGAGCGCGGGAGAAACGGCGAAACGGTGATGTTGTGGATTCAACTAGCCGCCGTTCATCGCGCGGAATCGAGACTAGCCGACGCCGAACAGGATTATCGGCGTGCGATTGAGGCGAACGGGCTTCGTGCCCGCCCCAGCACGCTCGAAGGGGCGGTTTTGCTCAATAACCTGGGCACCATTTCCCTGTCGCGCGTCGAGTTGAAAACAGCCGAATCCTTGTTTGGCCAAGCTTATGCGACGCTTGTCGCAAACCAGTTGACGGACACGGCGATTAGCGGGCCGATTCTGGCGAACTGGGGGGTGGCGCTGCAGCGGCAGGGCCGCTGGGAAGAGGCGCAACAAACTTACGGGCGCGCCTTTGCGGCGTTCCGGCAATCAGGGGGAGAAAAGACGCCTGAATTTGCCAAGCTTCTCACAAATTCAGGTCTGTTGAGCTTCGCCACAGGGTCTTTTGAAGATGCTGCCAGGAAAAATCGCGAAGCATGGGCGATTCAAAACGCGCTGCCCGACGTTACTGCGCGTGATCGCGCGTTCACCCTGAACAACTTGGCGCAGGCCCTGGTTCAGCTCGATCAGTTTTCCGAAGCGGAAGCGTTGTTTCACAAGGCGATCGCGCTGCAGAACGCTGAAGGTTCTAAACGAGATGTGGCGGCAGTAGAGACTCTGAACAATTTAGCGGTGCTGGAGCGGACGACCGGGCGGCTGGATGCGGCCGACCGGCATGAGCAGGAAGCCTTGGAACTGGCGGCCCGCTGTATCGGCAAAGATGACAAATTGCTCGCCAGCATTTGGAACAACCAAGGAATGATCGCCATAAGCCGAAGCGATTTCCGGGCCGCCAAAGGATTATTTCAAGAAGCCGCAGATCTTTGGCTTAGAACATCGGGAGCGGATAGCCCCAATTATGCGGCGGCGCTATCGAACCTTGCGAACCTGGAGGCAAAACGCGGTCATCGCAAACAAGCGGAGGCGCTTTTTAGCAGGGCATTGAAAATCGATGAAGCGCACCTGGGACCGAATCATCCGAAGGTAGCGGCTGATCTTGGAAATCTGGCGGCGCAGCTTTATTTTCAGCACAAGTTAAGCGATTCCATTGCGCTTTATGAGCGCGCGCAAGCGATTGAAGAGAAGTCTTTCGGCAGGGAAAATCACGAAGTGGGCCGCACCTGGCGGAATCTGGCTATTATCTATCAGGTGGCGAAGCAATACCCGGCAGCGGAAAACGCTTACGGCAAGGCCATTCACGCGTTTGAAATTTCGCCCGGACCGGATTCGCCGGAACTCCTAAACTGCCTTCGCGACTATGCCAGCTTGTTGAGAAAACTGGAGCGCTTCAGCGAAGCCGAGCAAGCCGACCTGCGAGCGTCTGCAATCGAAGTACGAAATGCTATTAAGGCGGAGAGGGCTAGCTCACGCCGCCCGGGCGGCCTAGCATTGCAAGATTAGTGCGCCAAGATTAGTGGGCCAAGATTAGTAGGCGGGTCGCATTTCGCTACACTTCCGTTCCAAAAATAGACACTGCGGAGCGTGGCGGTAAGGCGAAGACCGGTGACGTCCCTTTGATTCCGGACACCTGTAGACAGCCGACAAGTTGGCCGTTGCATTGCACTGCAACGAGCAATGATGGACGTAACAGCCGCAGGGGAAACGGTTTCGGAACAGCCCGCAAAAAACTTATCCGCCAGGATTTTCCAGTTCGGCGCATTTGAGCTCCGGACCGAGACGGGTGAATTATCCAAGCACGGCATCCGTGTGAGATTGCAGATCAAACCGCTGCAAGTTTTGGAAGCGCTGTTGGCGAAGCCGGGTGAACTGGTAACGCGCGAAGAATTATGCGGCAGGCTTTGGCCGGCTGGAACGTTCGTCGATTTCGAAAGCGGCTTGAATACCGCCACAAATCGCCTGCGCGCCGCGCTGAACGATTCAGCCGAATCACCACGCTATATCGAAACTCTCCCGCGATTGGGTTATCGCTTCATTTGCCCGGTTGTCGAAATCGTGCCGGAAGAAGAAGTTCGCGGTGTGCCGGTTGCCACTTCGCAAATTGCCGAGCAAACGGCTGCTGTTGAACAATCGGGAGAGGCGGCTGTACCGGCGGAGAATAGGATCCGGCCGATCCTGGGCAAATGGCCGATTAAGCCTTATTGGGCGATTCTTGCGGCTGGTCTGATCATTGCTGCTGCGCTTCTCTTTTCCTATTTACAATTGAGGGCCAACGCCCGGCATTCGATGCCTGTTTTTCATCAGTTAACATTTCGCCCGGGTAGCGTTAGGTCCGCCCGATTTCTTCCCGATCTAAAAAGCGCTATTTATACCGTGGCCGGCGAGGCGGGCGGTGCGCGAACAGAAGTAAGCAGCCTGGATGGCTCGACGTTTCACGGACTCGATTTCGCGAGCGGTACGTTGGCCTCGGTTTCGCCGCATGGGGATCTCTCCTTTCTTACCGGAGCGATGACGGGGCCCGAAGGCGGTTACCATCTGGTGCGCTTCAAAGAAAATGGCGGCAGCTCGCAAACGATCTCCGATGGGACGCGCGGGGCCGACTGGCTTGCGAACGGAGCGGAAATGGCATTAGTACGCAAGCACGGAACGGAAACGCTGGTGGAGTTTCCGGCGGGACACGTCGTTTACAGCTCGCGGGGTAGTATCGACTGCCTGCGAGTTTCGCCGCATGGCGACAGCGTTGCGTTTTTGGAGCATCCCGTTCGCGACGATGACGGCGGCTACCTGCGAATTGTCGACGACAAGGGAAATACGCGGGTACTGACGAATAGCTGGAGCAGTGTAGAAGGGCTTGCCTGGTCGCCAACGGGCAACGAAGTTTGGTTCACCGCGAGCAGCGCGGGCGCCACCAGGGCGCTATACGCCACTACCGAGACCGGAAGATTGCGGCAGGTATCGAGCACCCCTTCGTCGCTTCGCTTGTTTGACATATCGAGAGCGGGCCGCGCGCTCGTTACGGTAGAGGACATCCGCATGACGATGAGCGCCAAATTAGCCGGCGACACGGCGGAAAGCGATGTTTCGAATCTCGATTATTCACACGTTGACGACATATCGGCGGATGGCCGGCTTATTCTTTTCACCGAGGCAGGCGATGCCGGCGGCGCGCATTATTCGGCCTACACGCTCAATCAGCAAACGCACCACGCCGTTCGCTTCGCCGCGGGGCGGGGCCTTGCCTTATCGCCGGATGGTAAATCCGCTTTGACGATCGATCCGCGAGATCGCGGCAGCTTGACGCTTACTTCGCTCGCAACGCATGTCTCACGAAAAATTTCCGGAAGCGGCTTTGAGTATCAGTGGGCAAAGTTTCTGCCTGACGGACGCACGCTTTTGGTTGGCGGCGGTCACCCGCTCGAGCCGCTGACCATTTGCGAGCAGCCGATTGACGGCGGCAAGCCGGTTCCGCTTAACGGGCCGACTTACATGGATGATGTCGCGGTTTCTCCAGACGGTTCAAAAATTGCCGGTAACACCGGGAATCAAGTAATTATCTTCGATCGGCGCAGTAACACCAGCCGCGCTCTTGCGAAAACCGATTCGGCCATCCCAGTTGCCTGGAGCAAGGACGGCAACGATCTGTTTGTGCTGACGTTCGGCAACTCGACAAACAATGCCACAAACCGGATTGTTAAAATCGATTTGCGTTCCGGCGAAGTGGAGACGTGGACGACGATCGCTCCCAGCAATGCGCCTGGATTTGAAGGTCTGGGAGGCGCAGTGGCGGCGCCCGACGCTGACGCCTACGCATACTCCTCTCATCTGGATCTTTCACGGTTGTATGTCGTCGACGGCTGGTCCTGACACCACAAGCGCCGTATTGAGAACTCCTTAAGCCTTAAGAATCTCGTTAGTCAAACGTTAGACGCGCACACCCTTTTCATTTCGTCTGAATCGCTAGCGAGTCCGGATACCGGACGAGTCGAAAAGGAAATTCACTTATGGCTTTACTTACAAAACGGATTCTTGGCATGACACTCCTCGCAGCCAGTTTGGGCATGGGGGCCATGAAAGCGGACGATACGCGGCGAGCCACTTTCAATCTGCCGGTTAAAGCGTATTGGGGAGATGTCCTGCTGAGTCCGGGCCAATACACTATGTGGATACCGGTTGCCACACATTGGCCTCAAGTGGTTGCTCTCTCGGCACATGGGAAAACGGTTTTCGTGCTCGCGGGAATTGAATCCGCCGAGCCGCAGTCCAAGGGAAGTTATCTGGAATTGTCGAAGGTCAATGGCAGCTACGTAATCGATGAGTTCAGTTCGGGCATCTCAGGAAAGCTATTCAAGGTTCAAAAACCCAAAGTTGTCCGGAATTAAGTCCCTACGGGCCTGGGAGCTTGTGGTGTAATCTCGTAAGCGATTCGTGACGAATCATTCGTGACGAATCAGGAGATCACCTTGAAGCGCCTTTTGACGGCAACGCTGGTAACGGCTGGCGTTGCCGCTTATGCTCAGCAAGCAGTACCAGAAATTCCGTATGATTCGGTTCCCAATTTTTTGAAGCTGCCGGCAGACTTGTACGTAGGCGAAGCGGCCGGAGTTGCAGTCAATTCCAAGCGGCACGTTTTCGTTTTCTCGCGCGGCAATTCAACGGGCCCGGCGTATGGGGCGACCGCCGCGCAGCTTTTGGAGTTTGGTCCGGACGGCAGGTATCTTCGCGAAATCGGCAAGAATTTGTACGCCTGGTCCTTTGCTCACGCGGTTCGAGTGGACAAGGACGACAACATTTGGGCGGTGGACAAAGGGTCGGACATGATCGTGAAGTTCACTCCCGAAGGGCGAGTGGCGATGGTGTTCGGGCGCAAGAAGGAAGCGGCCGATGAGAACAGCGGGCCGTGGACGCATGTCAATCCGCCGCGCCCCGCGGTGAACGGCCAGTTCCGGCAGCCAACCGACGTCACCTGGGATCGCGAAGGCGATATTTTCATCAGTGACGGATACGTGAACTCCCGCGTCGCGGAATACGACAAGAATGGCGACTGGGTGCGGCAGTGGGGGCAGGCCGGCCAAGGACCTGGCGAATTCAACACGCCGCACAGCATTGCGGCGGACGCGCAGGGGAATATCTATGTGGCCGATCGCGGTAATCGCCGCATCCAGGTATTCGACCATGAAGGAAAATTTCTTCGTGAGATAAAGATTGATGTTCCGGCGCCCGAGGATGCGCAACCCTGGATGGGCAGCCGACCCGTCCCGAATGGACCGCCAACCATGCAGCCCGGCGCGCCTTGGGCGATTTGCATTACGCCGGGACGGACGCAATACCTTTTTGCCGCGGATGGGTTTCCAGGCCGTATTTACAAGTTGTCTCTTGACGGCGAGGTGCTCGGAATGCTTGGGCGGTCGGGGCGGCAGTTGAAGCAGTTCGGCTGGATTCACGAGATGGCTTGCCCGTCGGAGAACGAGATTTATGTGGCCGAGCTATTGAATTGGCGTGTGCAGAAATTGATTCTCCATCCGGCGAAACGCGCGGCCGGTTCTCACTGAGTTGTTCGATACTCAAGAGAGGAGTACAGATTATGACCGCATCGACCGAACGCGCTATCCTCGCAGGCGGGTGTTTCTGGGGCATGCAGGATTTGCTGCGCCGCTATCCGGGCGTGATCTCCACACGAGTCGGCTATACCGGCGGCGACGTGCCGAACGCCACCTACCGCCATCACGGAACGCATGCCGAAGCGATCGAGATTCTCTTTGATCCGCAAACGATCAGTTACCGGAGACTGCTGGAGCTGTTCTTCCAGATTCATGACCCGACCACGCTGAACCGCCAAGGTAATGACCGGGGGACCAGCTATCGCTCCGCTATCTTCTACACGAACGAAGAACAGAAGCGGAAGGCCGAAGACACCATCGCCGATGTGAATGCTTCGGGGCTTTGGCCGGGTAAGGTAGTGAGCGAAGTGGCACCGGCAGGTCCTTTCTGGGAGGCCGAACCGGAACATCAGGACTACCTGGAACGCTATCCAAACGGCTACACGTGCCATTTCGTCCGGCCTGGCTGGAAGCTTCCGGCTCGAGCGGAGGCGCGGCGCGCGAGTTGAAGGGCCGCAACGCCACGCAGGTTCGCGCTAACAATTTAGCGGTCTAGCGTAATTACGCCCCAGGGACTTGTTCCGGCTTTGATCTTTTTAGTGACAGTATTGGTGGCGACATCCACGACGGAGACATCATCAGAAGGTCCGTTGGCCGAGTAGAGCGTTTTGCCATCCGGCGAAAGCGCGATACCCCAGGGACGCCGCCCGACCTCAACGGATCCCAGGACCTTGTTCGTGGCGGTATCAATAGTGAATACCTGACGTCCACGACCGGTGCTGACATACAGCCTGGAGGCATCCGGAGAGATGAGGACCATCATCGGCTTAATCGCACCCGGCTTACCAAGTAATATCGGCTTGATCATTTTTTGCTTCACGGCATCCACGAGCACAACGGTTCCGTCATTTTCGGCGTTGACGTACGCTTTCGATCCGTCGGGAAGAAACGCGACGGAGCGAGGCCGATGCCCCACTTTAAACGTCTTGATGATTTTGCCCAGTGCCGGATCGAGTACCGCAATGGTTCCCGTCTCCTCGGAAGTCACGTAAACGAGCTTTCCGTCGGGAGTGACCTTGACTCCCTCAGGCTGCGCCCCCACCTTGACTGATTTGACCACCGTGCCGGAAGCGACATCGACGATGCTTACGGCTTGGTCGTCTTCGTTCGAGATGAACAACTGGGTTCCATCTTTGCTGACGTCGAAGTTCTCCGGATCGGAGCCGCCCTTGATGATGCGAACGATCTTATTCTGCGCGACGTCGAACACGCCGATACCGTCGGCACTTTTGTCGGGTGGCGGAAGCGTGCTCTCATCGACGTTCGGACCTCCGATCGGCGATCCGCTGAGCGCCACGTAAATCGTCTTTCGGTCCGGACTCGCATGAATGCCGCGGGGACGTTTGCCCAGCGGGATGGTCGAGATTACCTTGTTGGTCGCGGAATCGATCACCGTCATGTCTCCCGACACTTCGTTGGTGACGTAGACCCGGAATGCCGATGACTCTTCAGGAGCCGGCTTCTCAGCCTGTTGGACGGGAGGGGCAGGGTGCGAGCAGCCAATGCAAAAAAGAAGAACAGACGCGGGAAGCAGCAGATATTTCATGTGGGTTTTGGACTATTTTCCTTTGAAAGTAAAATCGGCTTCGATCTTGCCGGAGGGTGTGACTGTTATCTTCCGTTCTTGCGTCCCGAGCGTTTCCTGCCACGCTGCGAGCACATAATCCCCGGGCGGCACATTTGGGATCTCAAACGTGCCGTCCGAACCCGTGACCGCGAAATAAGGATGATCGAGCACGCCGATGAAGGCATGCATCCAACTATGGATGTTGCATTTGACGCGAATCATCACTTCGGGCTTGATGAACCTTCGAGCGATGGGAGGGTCTCCTTCTCCCTGGCTGTGATTCCATTCGCGATTGATCTCGGCGAGTGGATGGATGTTATGCGTTACGGGGTCGGAGTTTATTACCTTAAGCGTCTGGCCGGTCTGTATGCCAATGACACGCGGACGAAACCAGCAGCCTTTTTGATCGATGGTGACCGGCGTCGAGGGCACTTCGAACTTCTTTCCTTCGAGGCCACTCTTGAGATAAACGAAAACATTGGCGAGCGTGCCGTTCGAATTTACAACAACCGATTCGTCATAAGCCTTGCCATGATGCGCTGCGACGCAAGCGGGATCTTCGCTCATATCGATCCGCTTTCGCGGAGGCCGCTTCCCCGTGAACCGAATGCGCCCCGCCAGGATTCCGGCCGTACTCGGGTCGACCTTGAAATACGAAGGCGCTGCGGCAACCTCTCTCTCTTTGGACGGGACAGCGGCCTCTTTCTTCGCGGTTCCCGAACAGCCGGCAAGGACGATCACAAACGACAGGCTAAGCAGCCGGCTGCGCTTCATTTCGTGCCTCCGGCCTGCGCGGTCTCGGAAGGCGCGATATCCGGCGGCCGCTCGCCTGTCAAAGACTTAAGAAATTCGACGAGATCGGCGCGCTCCGCCCCAGAGAGTTTGATCGCCTTGATTTGCTTATCAAGATACGGATTCGAGTTGCCCCCTCCCGCGTAAAAATCGACAACGTCCTTCAGCGTCTTCAGGCTGCCGTCGTGCATGTAAGGCGCGGTCTTTGCCACGTTACGAAGGGTTGGCGTTTTAAAGGCGCCCTTATCGGCATCTACTTTCGTTTCGTTGTAGCGCCCCAAATCGGTTAAATCTCCTTCCTCATTCACGCCGATTCCGATGTTGTGAAACTTGCCATCGGAGAACAGGGCGTACTTTTTGCCTATGGTATGACACGCGATGCAGTTGCCCCTTTTGGGATCTCGGAACACCGCGAGGCCCCGAACGGCGGATGGGCTCAGCGCTGCGGGATCATTCCCAAACTCGTAGCGGTCAAAAGGAGAATTACCACTGACCAGCGTTCGCTCAAAACTCGCTATTGCGTCCGTGACTTTCGCGAGGGTCACAGGTCCGGGGCCAAATGCTTTTTGGAATTCCGCCCGGTAAACCGGGTCGGCTTGCAGCTTTGCGACGGAGACGTCGTGAGCCTGATCCATCTCGATCGTGTTGGCCATGGGGCCGCCGGCTTGGTCTTCGAGACTGCGAGCCCGTCCGTCCCAGAATTGAAGCGGGAAATAGGCAGCGTTGATCACGGTGGGTGCGTTGCGAATGCCAACTTTCCCGGCGGCGCCGGTCGAATGTCTTTTTCCATCCGTAAAATCGATCAACGGATTATGGCAAGACGCGCAAGCCAAGGAGTTATGAAATGACAGCCTTTTTTCGAAGAATAGTTGACGGCCCAGCGCTATGGTTTCTAACGTTTCCGGATTATCAGGAGGAACCGGAACGGGAGGTAGTCCCAAAGGTGTTTTGATTTCAACCACTGCACCGATGGGCTTCGCGGGAGCAAGCGAAGCCGGCCGGAGACCATCTCTTCCACATCCCTCTGCAACAAGCAAGATCCCGATCGAAACCAGCGCTGGCCACGCGCTAAAGCTCTTCAGCACATTGTTTCCAAAGATAATGGCGGGGCGATTCGGTGATTTGTTACCAAAGAATCTCACTTATGGGCGCCTTGAGGCGGCTTCCAGGTCTCAGCTAACCGCTCGGCTTTAGCGATTTGTTGCCGAGTCAGCTTTCCGGCGAGTTGATCGCGGAGCTCGACTATCGAGTCCCGATCACCACCTTTGGAGTGAATGGCCGCCCGCTCATACCACATATACGCCTGGACGTAGTCGCGTGGGACTCCTTTGCCGAAGTTGAAGAGGATACCGAGGCTGACCTCGGCGAAGGGATCGCCCTGATCGGCTGCTTTGCGGTACCAATACTGCGCCCGGGATAAATCTTTGGACAAACCGATTCTGCCGGTTTCGTAGTTCTTTCCGAGCTCAAACTGCGCGTCGGCATCACCGGCCTGCGCGCTCTCGAGCAAGCGTTCGCGGAAAGGTTTTTGCGGCGTGGCCGGCGCATGCGTCTGCTCGCAGAGGCCAATGGTTGTCGAGATCAGGGTAGCCAGAATGACGGTTAAGCCGCGCTGCTTATATCCAAAAAAGTGCACCTGTAAAGTATATTCATCCCCGCGGTTTTTTGTTCCGTATTTCTCGGCGCGCTACTGTCTTTCCGTTACGACTGTCGCGCTAGGGGATGGGAAGACTAGAATTATGAGCGGAGGCGCAGTATGAACCGGCGGAATTTTTTGGGGGCCGCGATAGGCGGTTACTCGCTCGTTTATTCAGTTGATCGAGCCGCGGCGGCTACGCTTCCGGACGATCCGGTGCGGCCGAATTTTGAACGGATCGCCCCGGGGGCTAGTGGGCTCGCCCATTCGCTCGCGGCGGAGCCGAATATGCGGCTGGTTCGGCTGGAGGCCGATATCTGCGTGGCGGGCGGCGGATTGGCTGGGGTCTGCGCGGCTGTCGCGGCCGCTCGTAATGGAGCGAAAGTCGTTCTGCTACAGGATCGTTCGCGCCTTGGCGGTAATTCGTCGAGCGAAGTGAAGATGCACGTCGTGGGCGCAAACTGTCACAAGGGGCGTCCGGGATGGCGTGACAGCGGTCTGATTGAGGAGATTCGCCTGGATGACGCGGTGGGCAACCCTCAGCGGAGCTTTGAGCTTTGGGATCTTCTGCTGTACGACAAAGTCATTCATGAGCCGAACATCACGCTGTTGCTCGAAACCACGCTTTACTCGGCGCGCATGGAAGGAAGCGCGATTCGCGAAGTTCTGGCGCGCTGCGACAAGAGCGAACATCTTTATCAAATCAAGGCCAAGATTTTTTGCGATTGCACGGGGGATTCACGGCTGGCGCTCGAGTCAGGCGCGCAGATGCGAACCGGCCGTGAAACACGCGCGGAGTTCAATGAGTCGCTGGCGCCGGAACACGCAGACAATGAAACTCTGGGATCGAGCATCCTCTTTACGTCCCGGCTATACCACAAGGCGATGCCGTTTACGCCGCCTTCCTGGGCGCGCAAAGTCACCAAGCAACAGTTATTCCATCGCGACATTGAATCCTGGGAATATGGCTACTGGTGGATCGAGTGGGGCGGGAACCTGGATACCATCCACGACAACGAGCGGATTCGCTTCGAGCTGCTTTCGATCGTGATGGGCGTTTGGGATTACATCAAGAACAGTGGGAATTTTCCTTCCAGCGCCAACTGGGCCATGGACTGGGTAGGCATGATGCCGGGGAGGCGCGGAAGCCGGCGCGTCATGGGCGATTACATCCTGACGCAGCACGATCTGGAAAAAGGCCGGCACGAAGATGCCGTTGCGATTGGCGGCTGGCCGATGGACGATCATCCGCCCGGCGGCTTCGACCGATCGGATTTGCCGCCCAACGTGGCTATTCGGCCGCCGGAGGTTTACGATATCCCGCTGCGCTGTCTGTACAGCAAGAATGTGTCCAATTTGATGTTGGCGGGCCGCAATATCAGTGCCTCGCACGTCGCCTTCACCTCCGCGCGCGTGATGGCCACTTGCTCGGTGATTGGGCAGGCCGTGGGCACCGCGGCAGCGCACTGCGCGGAACATGGGCTCGAGCCTCGCGAGCTGGCTCACGATGCGAATCATGTCCAGCTTCTCAGGCAAAACCTGCTGCGTGACGATCAGACCATTAAAGGCGCCCGCAATCAGGATCCGCGCGATCTGGCCCGCCTTGCGCGCGTGAGTGCATCGCGCGAGCTACCTACGGCAAAAGCTTCGAATGTTCTGGACGGGTACACCCGCAACATTCCGGATAAACACGGCAGACCGGTGGAGATTCATTATTGGGCGGCCGCGCTCGATGAGCAGAAACCTGAGTGGATCGAGCTGCGCTGGGAACAGCCGCAGTCAATCGGCCAAATTCAGATTACGTTCGATTCGGGGTTCCAACGTGAATTGACGCTCAGCGCGAGCGATAGCGTGAATGTCAATATTGTGCGCGGCCCGCAGCCGGAGACGGTGAAAGCGTATAGCCTCTCGTATGTATCGCCAAGCGGAGCCAACGTGCCGCTGATCGATGTCAATAACAATCACCAGCGAGTGAGGCGGCACCGCTTCGACAAGTTCGAGGCTTCCGCCATCCGATGTCAGGTGAGGACTACAAATGGCGCGGAGGAAGCACGTATATTCGAAATACGCTGCTATGCATAGGCTCGGCCGGCACGCGTGTTGGCTAGCTATTGTTCTAATTGCTTTCGGCGCGCCGATGAGAGCGGCGGCGCGCGCCACGGAGTGGGTTCCGATTCGCTGGGAGATGAAGGACCTTGGCTCGCTCGCCCTACTGAAAGGTACTCCGGTGAATTGCCTGCTTCTGCCCTGGAGCAAGCCAGATTCCGGTGCTCTTAAGAGTCTTACTGCGGAGGCTCGTTCCGCGAGTGTCTCGGCGCTTGCACTCTTTACGTATCCTAATGGCGATGTCTCCGACGTCCGGGCGGCCCTTGACAGCAAAGTAGATGGCATTGTGCTCGAAGGAGACTGGCCGGCCGGGCGGGCGAAAGCGATGCGCGAATCGATCGGGGCCAAGCTACCTATTATCGAGCTTGGGACGCGCGCCGGCATGCGCTTCGATTCGCAGGATCCTGTCGTAGGCAGCTACCAGGGCGTTTGGCCTGGCATTCACCTTATCGATGATTCGGGCGGGGCAGAGGCGAGCGCCACGGGGTCGAACTGGATCTATACCAACTCGGGATTTCTGAAGGCGGCCCGAGCGCTGACGGCCATGCCGATTTGGATGAGCGTGCGGCCTCCGCCCGGCACGGACATCAGCACAACGCAGTATTTGCAGGCGATGGCCGATTGCGAAATGATTGGCGCGCGCTGGGTTCTGACGCTAGACGCCGCGTTCCGTGAAAAATTGCAGAATCGTGTCCCTTCTGCTTTAAAGCGGTGGGCTGCGATGACGCGGCTGCTGGAATTTTTCGAGGCGAATCGCGCCTGGCGATCCTACGCACCGTTCAGCCCGCTCACGCTGCTGCAGAGTCCGCGCGATGGAGCGCTTTTGACCGGCGGGGTGGCCGACATGATTGGCGCAAGCCACACACCTTTGCGAATTCTGCCTCCCGACCGGCTTCGTGCCGGCTCTTTGGCCGGCACGTCGGTCGTTATCAATGCCAACCCGCAACGACTCGGCGCGGCTGAACGCGAGGTGCTGGCCAATTACACGAAAGGCGGCGGAATGGTGTTCACTGCGCCTGCCGCGTGGAAAAAGCTGACTTCCCGGCCGAACGATCGAGTCATCCTCGATCATAAAGATGCAAAACAGCTCGGGAATGCGTGGCTCGATCTCGAACAGATCATCCGTAAGCATGTTTTAGGCGTGCGTCTGTTCAATGTGCCGTCCATACTTTTTAACCTGGTGGAAAGCGCCGACCATCAAAAGTTGATTCTCGAACTGACCAGTTATGCGGACTATCCGGCAGAGAATATTACGATCCACCTGGCCGGCAAGTGGCGGCAGGTCACGTTGTTGCAGCCGGATAAGCCCGCGCAACGCCTGACGAGCTATCCGGTTCAGGAGGGTACTGGCATCGATATCGACCAGATCGATACCGTGGCTGTGGTACAAGCGGAACAGTAACTGGTGTTTCCATGACCAGGCGCGATCTGTTAATGCTCAGCGTAATGGCGCCCGCAAGCGCGCTGGCCCGCTCAGTGCCGGCTGAGCGCGTAGCGATTGCGCGCTGCCGCAGTTATGATCATTCCGCCGAAGCGCTGCAGTCGCTTTTCGACAACCTGGGCGGCCTGCGGCGGCTCGTCGCCAACAAAACGGTCACCATAAAGCTGAACCTGACGGGCAACCCGGATGCGCGCCTGCGCGGACTTCCTTTGGGCCAAACGCACTATGTCCATCCTCGTCTTGCGGTGGCGTTGACACGTTTGATGGGGGAAGCGGGCGCACGGCGAATCCGATTTGTGGAAAGCTGCTGGGCATGGAGCGGAGCGCTGGAAGAGTACTTACTCAACTCCGGCTGGAATGTTCGCGCTTTGCAAGCGGCCGCCAGCGGAGTGGAGTTCGAAAACACGAACGTGCTGGGCTCCGCCAAGAAATATGCGCGCTTGTCCGTGCCGGGGCCGGCGTACCTGTTCCCGGCGTTCGACTTGAATCATTCTTACGCGGACACGGACGTTTTTGTGAGCCTGGCGAAATTGAAGCAGCACGAAACATGCGGTGTTACGCTGTCGCTGAAAAACTGCTTCGGCAACACGCCGGCGTCCATCTATGGCGATGACGCAGGTATTCACGAGCCGAACGAGCTGCCGCGCTCCGGACGCGTAAAGGCGATGCACGAAGGGCAGCGGAGGCCGTCTCTTTCGGCACCCCAGGAGATTGATCGCCCGGCCAGCCACGAACCCGGCTATCGCATGCCGCGCATCGTGGTCGATGTGTGCTCGGCCCGTCCGGTCGATCTGGCCATTATTGACGGCGTGTTTACGATACGCGGAGGAGAAGGCCCTTGGGTTCAGGGCGTGGCTCCCATCGCGCCGGGATTGCTGATTGCAGGGACGAACGCCGTCAATACGGATGCCGTTGCTACCGCGCTGATGGGATTCGATCCGCGCGCCGCGCGCGACAAGGCGCCGTTTCATGGCTGCGACAATACTCTGCTGCTTGCCGAAAGCCGCGGCTTGGGGAGCGCCGATTTGCAAAAAATCGAGATAACCGGACTTGCTTTGCCGCAAGCCGTGTTCCCGTTTCGCTCATCCGCTACGAATCGAGGTGGATGATGCCACGCTTCAGAGCCAGCACGAGCGCCTGCGTTCGATCGCGCGCACCCAGCTTTTCGAGTATGTTGCTGATGTGAATCCGAACCGTCTTTTCGGCAATGTTGCTCTGGCGGGCGATTTCCGAGGTGCCTAACCCTTTAGCCAGGAGTTCTAGTACAAGGTGTTCGCGCGGCGTGATGCCGGGCCCGGGCGACGCTTCTTCGAGAAGACTTGCCAGCTTGGGCGGGAGGTATTTTCCACCGCTTGCAACAATCCTGAGCGCATCCGCCAGTTGCCTTCCCTCGGCCTCCTTCGTGACATAGCCACGAGCGCCCGCCCGTAATGCGCGCTGGATATCTTCGCTGCCTTGAAAATTGCTAAGCACCAGAATACGCGCCGCGGGATGTTCGCGGTGAATGCGCTCGATCGCTTCGAAGCCGGATGTGCCGTTAAGCTTTAAATCCATTAGCACCACATCGGGTTGTTGTTCGGCGTAGAGGCGAACGGCCTCCTCGCCGGCGCCTGTCTCTGCGACGATCCGGAAACCGCCGAGCGTATCCAAAAGACCGCAGAGCGCAATGCGCGCCAGGAAGTGATCTTCGACAATCAATACGCGTGTGGTTGTGTTTGTCACGCCATTTAGCCTACGTATTGGTCAACAGGAGAACGCGGCGCGAGCGGGATGGCGGCTTCGACCAGCGTACTCCCGGCGCGAGTCGTTATAGACAGATTGCCGCCAAAACGGCGGGCACGCTCCCGCATGCCTAGGACGCCAAAATGCCCAGGTGGCGGCTTCGTGAGATTGCGTTGATCCGCTCCCCATCCGTTATCCTCTACCGCTAGCCGCAGGTCGCCGTTCTGGTGCCGCAAGCAGATTTTGATTTGCGTGGCATGGCCATGCCGCATGGCATTGCTGACGGCCTCCTGGCAAATGCGGGTGATGTCGAGCGCCATCTCCGCCGGAACAGACGGCAATTTATGGATGTCGAAAATCGGGTGAGTGCCGGTCCCCGCCGTGATCTGTTCAATGGTTCGCTTGAGGGCGGCATCCAGCGGCGGTTCGGGCTCGGGTTCATCGCGTAAGTCACCCACCGCGCGGCGAGCTTCATCCCGGCAATATCTCAACATTCCACGCGCTGTGGTCAAGGGCGGCTCAGCCGGCTCGCCGGCGCATAACTCCATTGCAGCATCGATCTGCCACGATACCGCCGACAGGCCCGCCAGCAAAGTATCGTGAAACTCGCGCGCGATACGGTTGCGTTCGCCAATAACGGCGGCATATCGTTGACGCACCATGCCGACCCGCAGCCGGTAGAGGAGGAACGACAGGCCCAAAACCGTCAGAACTCCACAGACGCGGAACCAGATCGTTTGATAGAAGTAAGGCCGCTGCGTCACGGCTACTGACGCGATGTCGCTCCATGCGCCACCGGCGTCCCGAGCCGCCACCATCAATTGAAAATTCCCAGGCGGCAACTGGCCATAGCGAGCTACTCGGACCGAGCCTGCCCATACCCAGCCAGGATCGAGTCCTGCCATTCGATAACGAAACCGCACGCCCTCCGCCAGCCCCAGGCGAATGGCGGTGAAGCGCGCCTCAAAATCGTGGCGGCCGGGAGGAATGACGACCGTCTTTTCGAGGGAAATCGTGCGCCCATCCAAAGCGATCTCCTCAATCACGGGCTTAGGGGGCGGCAGGTTCTCCGGGCGCGAGGGATCGATTTGTATGAAGCCTTTGGCCGTAGGCACCCAAAGACTGCCATCCTCCATTTTCCAGCTTTGCGGCTGCCTGGCGCAGCGGCACTCGATGGAGCGCATTCCTTCCGCCGTTCCGTAAGAAGAGAAATGGACCACTGCGCCCGCATGGTTGAGAGCATAGTCCACGTCTTTCATCGGCGCGTTCGCCAAACCGCGGCCGGTGCCGAACCATACCCTGTGACGGTCGTCTTCAAGAATGCTATAGACCTCGGGCGCGGGCAGGTTCGCATACAGAAAACGGCGTCGAACGCTTCCACTGTAAATCTGTATCTGGCCTCC
>DASYAX010000158.1:0-17476 GCA_036501045.1 Bryobacteraceae bacterium | reverse complement strand
ACCACTGTACCTGACGCTTGGCGGCAATGCTTAGCGATGCAGCAATCAGCGCCAAGCCGACGAAATAGACCCAAAACATACGCCACGGCATGTAGGACGGCACCAGAGCCAGCATGGACTGGTGGCTCGAAAGATGTTCTGCACCGAAGACCGCCAACGGGATGGCGAAGCACAAGTGGGTCACGGCTACGACCTTGCCGATGCCGCGCGCCTGTGCAATGTCTTTTTTCGCGGCCACTAGCCCAATCGCGAGCAGCGCGATGCCGGCGGTGGACATCGACAAGGCGGTGCTTGAGAGTGCAAGGAACAGGGCGATAATAGTTGGCTGCATGGACGTCCGAACCGGTAGAGGGCTCCTGAAATTCTACGACACGACTAACTGCGCCGCACTATGCAGGAGTGACCGATTGAGAACTTACCGGGGCAATTTCATTAGCCACACGCTGGAATTCGAGCCTTGTTCTTGCGAGAACGCGAGGCCCTGAGCGTTCCCTTTGGCAAAGAGGTCGAGCTGACAATGAGGATTGGCGCGCAGTAATTGGACGCGCGCGTGCCCGAACTCACGAAAGAAAGGAAATTGTTATTTGGCCGGGCGTGAACCGGTGATGAGGATGTCTACCAGTCTTTTGGCACTTTCCCGCCAGTCAGGGCTGGATGCCACATGAGACACGCCGATGAGCGCCCGCAGCAGATCGAATGGGTCGAGATCTCTACGTATATCGCCGCTTTTGATTGCGCGCTTTACCAGCGCTTCGATCGCTCCCCGGATCAGACCGCGGGAACCTTCATACAGCTTTGAAGGGCCTCCCACGAACGAATTGAGCGCGGGCGCGATGATCTGTTTCGCCGCAATGTGGTCGACGAACAACAGCATCCAGGCGCGCAAGGCTGCTAGCGGGGGCATGGCCGCAGTGAAGTTGCGCTCCTCCGCCGCTAGCTTTTCCACCTCGGTGCGATAGACCGCCTCGATCAGTGCATCTCGTGTAGGAAAGTGGCGATACAGAGTTCCCGCCCCAACACCCGCCTGTGTCGCGATGTCATCCAGGCTGGCGTTCGCGCCAAACCGCGTAAACGCTTCCTTCGCCACTTCCAGAATGCGCTCGCGATTGCGCTGCGCATCCGTGCGCGGCTTTCGCCCGGCGGGTTGTGAAGGTTTCTGAGCCATCGGCCAAAAATAACCTGCAACCGGAGACAGTCTCCGATTATCTATTTACATGGAGACACTCTCCGTTTTATCGAATTCAAGACGGCTCGTCAATATCGGTTGTGTACGCGCGCAGCTCGAACGGGCCCGTACAAGGAGAAAGAGAATATGCGTATTTTCGTCACCGGTGCTACCGGTTTTATCGGCTCTGCCATTGCTCGGGAGCTCATCAGCGCGGGTCATCAGGTGCTGGGTCTTGCTCGCTCGGATGCGGGCGCGCAGTCTCTTATCGCCGCGGGCGCCCAGGTGCATCGAGGCGATCTTGAAGATCTGGAAAGCCTGCGCAGCGGAGCAGCTACGTCGGACGGCGTGATTCACACCGCCTTTAACCATGACTTCTCGAAGTACGTCGCTAATTGTGAGGCAGACCGGCACGCTATCGAGGCGATTGGCTCCGTGCTCACCGGCTCTGACCGCCCCCTGATCATCACCTCCGGGACCGGTATGGCGAACGCTGCGCCAGGTCAACTCGCGATTGAAGAGAATCCGGCTGCCAGCTCTGCCGCGGTTCCTCGCGCAGCCTCGGAAGAGGCCGCTGCTTCGGTGGCGGCGCGTGGTGTAAACGTGTCGGTGGTGCGCCTTCCTCAGGTCCACGACACAGTTAAGCAAGGCCTGGTAGCTTACGCAATCCATCTCGCTCGCGAAAAGGGTGTTTCGGCCTACGTCGGCGATGGGCTCAACCGCTGGCCGGCGGCGCACGTCCTCGACACTGCCCGTCTGTACAGGCTGGCGCTCGAGAAGCGAGAGGCAGGCGCCAAGTATCATGCGGTCGCTGAAGAGGGAGTGCCGCTCCGGGACATTGCTGAAGTCATTGGCCGAGGCCTGAAGGCGCCGGTGATCGCCATGTCTCCAGAGGAGGCGGCAGCTCATTTCGGATGGCTCGGCGCGTTCGCCGGCCGCGACGTTCCGGCTTCCAGCGCGCAAACGCAGGAACGGCTGGGATGGTGCCCGACCGGGCCTGGGCTGATTGCCGATCTCGAACAAATGCGCTATTTCGAAGCCTGACCCCATGGTGGGCAGTTCGCGCAGCTTGGCGCGGGCTGGCGCGCCCACCCTGCAAAAAAAACCTTGACGTTACCATTTGGTCACGTTACCATATAGTCACGTAAGGGAGACGACGTACTCATGACAATCAACGATTTGACGCTGGATACTACACAGAGCATCGACATCAAGGCCGACATCGGGGGCGTCTTTCGCAGCGTGCTGCACAGGTTTGGTGAAGGGTTCACCAAACCGCCGGAAGGCGAATCGATGCAGATGACGCTGGAGGAATGGGCGGGGG
Source organism: Bryobacteraceae bacterium (assembly GCA_036501045.1). Lineage (GTDB taxonomy): Bacteria > Acidobacteriota > Terriglobia > Bryobacterales > Bryobacteraceae > Bog-105. The sequence goes on along the minus strand of DASYAX010000158.1, from coordinate 14,987 downwards.
GCCGGTGGTTCCGGGATCGCGGGAACGGCATCAGCCACCTGTGGGGGCACGTGCAGGTGATCAAGCCGCCGGTGCTGCTCGAACTGAGCGGCCCCCTGTTCATGTCTTACCCGGCACTGAACCACATCGAAGTGAAGCTCGAACAGCGGCCCGGAGGAACGCATGTGGACCTCCGGCACCGCGCGATGGGCTTCATTGACCCGGCACACCGGGAGGGCGTGACCAGCGGCTGGAAGCACGTGCTGGAGAGAGTCGCCGAGGATTGTTCCGCGCGCGCCAATGCGCAACGGAGCTAAATGCCCGACGACGACCTCGACGGGGTGTGGAAAGCGCTGTCCGACAGCACGAGGCGATCGATTCTCGACCTGTTGCGGCAGGGCCACCGCACGACGACCGAGATCGTCGAGGCCTTTCCGCACCTAAGCCGCTTCGGGGTCATGAAACACATTGATGTGCTCCGCGAGGCGGGTCTGATTCACACGCGTGAAGAACGCCGGCGGCGCATCAACTCATTGAACGTGACGCCCATCCGGCAAATTTATGAGCGCTGGGTGGGCCGCTTCGAAGAGCTGTGGGCGAGCCACCTGCTGCGCATCAAAGAAGATGCTGAGGCAAGAGATGCCGATGGCCAGGTGGCTCAGGCACAAACCGCGACACAAAGGAAGAAACGCCCGAAAATGGGCAAGACATTTGCCCGTGCGTAATCCCCGTATGTAAACCAAAGAAAGGAAAATTTGATGACTACCATTGCAATGAAAACGCCCCCGATCGTGCCGCCACGAGAGTGGGAGGCGGCGCGCCAGGAACTGCTCGTGAAGGAGAAGGAATTGACCCGCGCCCGTGACGCGCTGGCCGCCGAGCGGCGGCGGATGCCGTGGATGGCTGTGGAGAAGAAATACGAGTTCGACGGGCCTAAGGGTAAGGTGAGCCTGCTCGATTTGTTCGAGGGCCGCCGTCAGCTCATCGTCTACCGCGCCTTCTTCGAGCCCGGTGTGTTCGGCTGGCCCGAGCATGCCTGCAAAGGCTGCTCGTTCGGAGCCGACCAGGTCTCGCACCTCGCCCATCTGAACGCGCGCGACACCACGCTTGTGTTTGCGTCGCGCGCGCCGCAGACGGACATCCAGCGGTTGAAGGCCCGGATGGACTGGAAGATGCCGTGGTACACGATAACTGACGGATTCGACGCTGACTTCGGCGTGGACGAGTGGCACGGCCACAACGTGTTCTTCCGCGACGGCGAGCGGCTATTCCGCACGTACTTCATCAACAACCGCGGCGATGAGGCGATGGGGAGCACCTGGAACTATCTGGACGCGACTCCGCTGGGGCGCCAGGAGGCGTGGGAGGATTCGCCGGAGGGCTATCCCCAGACCCCGCCTTACAAATGGTGGAAATGGCATGATGAATACGCCGCCGGCGCCTCAGCGGACCCAAGGTGGAACGAAATTGTGGATGCCGCATTGGCGCTCCAGCCGCGCGAGACAGGCGAGTGATGGAAGCACCAGGAAGGTGCGTGATGACTGGGCAGTGCTGCCTGGGCGGACCGGCGTCGAGCCGCCTCGCCCGGCGGCTCTCGCGGGGCGCGGCTTCGATTCTGCCCGGGGCAGGGCTGGCGCTCCTGCCGAAATGCCCGTTGTGCGTCGCGGCCTGGCTGACGGCGGCGACGGGAGTGGGTTTCTCGGCAGGTAGTGCGGCGTGGATGCGTGGGATGCTTGTGGTGTTTTCGGTTCTAGCCGTGGCGTTCGCCGCGGCTCCGATCGTCCGCGCCGTCTGGCGGGACCGGCGCCGGCGTTTTCATGCGCGACCGGCCAACTTACTTCTTGGAAGATTTGGCCGAGACGGTTTTCGCGAGGTCGGGTTGGGCGCTGGCGGCCATGACGGCGGGGGGCATGCGGAGATGATCGCCGATCAGGTTTGCCATGGCGTGCAGTTCGAGACCTTCTTGTTCTTTGGTGAATAGTAGGCAGCGGCGCTCGGGGTCGAAATCGGCTTGGATCCAGTCGCCGGCGGTTACCTGACTGGTGGCCATGAGGTTCGAGAGCGGGTGTACGAGCAGGCGTTCAATGGCGCGCTTCAGATGACGGGCGCCGTATTTCACGTCCGTTCCTTCGGTCAGCAGGAAGTCTTTGCCAGCATCGGAGACGGTGAAGACAAAAGTTTTGTCGGCCGGCGAAAAAAGGATGCGCTGCTGGACCTGGCCGAGTTCGAGATCGAGGATGCGGCGTAATTCCGGTTCGCCCAGCGTTTTGAAAACCACCACCTTATCGATGCGGTTCATGAACTCGGGAGTGAATTTGCGGCGCGCGGCTTCGACACCGCTCTTCGCCAACTTCTTGTTCAGTTGCTCGTCGGCTTGGTCGGACTGAGCGAGCGAAAGGTTGCATTGGAACCCGAGTTTGGGATTCACCAGGTTGCTCATCTCGGTCGAACCCAGGTTGCTGGTCATGAAGATCATGGCCCGCGAGAAATCTACTTTGCGGTTGTCGCCGAGCGTTAAGGTCGCTTTGTCGAGAATGCCGAGCAGGAGATTCCAGAGCGCATCGCTCGCTTTTTCGATTTCATCAAATAGGATGAAACTCAATTTCATCGTTTCGGTGTGATACTGATTGATCACTTCCTGGCTCAGCAGCGGATGGGTCTCACGATGGCCGAGATAACCGGGAGGCGAACCGATCAGCTTAGCGATCTCATGGCTGTGCTGAAATTCGGCACAGTCGATTTTGATCACCGCGCGTGGATTACGGAGGAGCGCTTCCGCCGTTGCTTCCACGGTGCGGGTCTTGCCCGAGCCGGTAGGACCCAGAAAAAGAAAGTTGCCAACGGGACGACCCGGCGCCGACAAGCCGGTGATGTTCATCTGATAGATATTGACAATCTGCTCAATCGCTTCGTCTTGACCGACGACTAACTTGAGAAGCGTTTTCTCCAGCGATTCGGCGTCTTTGCCCGTCCGGGATGGGTCGAGCACTTTGCGGAGCCGGCTCATATCCGTTGATCCTTCTTTCTACTCATGCCTACTTCCGTCAGCAGCGTCCGGTTCGAAATCCTTCGTGTACGTTATGAGCAAACCAAGTACCACAACCGGCAACGCGCTGCTTCCTACTTGCTTTCATCGTCAAAGGCACTGAAATCATGAAGGGTTCTTATTATCTTTTCTTCCTCGGGGTTTTCTTATTAGTTCTTTTTGGGACGAGAAGGTCTCACCTCTACGCGGCTTATTAGCGTTCTGGGGGGCATATGGAGTATGGCCAGTACGATATCGGCGATATCTTCGGGCGCAATTTTCCAATCGGAACGCTGTTTCGAATCGGCACCCGAGAAGGCGGTATCCACGCTGCCCGGCATGACATAACTGACGCGGACGTTATCGTGGCGATGGTCGAGCATGACGGCTTCGCTGAAGCCATTCAACCCGAATTTGGAAGCATTGTAGGCAGCTCCTCCGGAAAATGGGTTTTTTCCGGCGAGGCTGCTGATATTGATGATGAAGCCGCCGTGGCGTTGCCGGAACCGGCTAAGGGCCTCGCGAGTACAGTAGAAAGCGCCCGAGAGGTTAGTACCTAATAAGCGGTCCCATTCTTCGACGGTGAGGTCGGCAGCCGGGCGGAACGTGCCGAAGCCAGCGTTGTTGATCAAGATGTCGAGGCCGCCGAGTTTCTGGACGGCAAATTCGAAGAGCGCAGCCACGGCGGCAGAATCGCTCACGTCGGCGACCTGCCCGGCCACTTGGCCGCCACCTGGGACGATGCTTAAACTTTCGAGAGCCTGCTCGAGTTGTTTGGCGCCGCGTGAACAAATAACCACATTTGCGCCTTCGGCGAGAAGCGCCCGCGCGATGGCGAGACCAATGCCCTTTGAACCACCGGTTACGATGGCTTTCTTGTCTTTTAGTGTTTCGCTCATGAAGGTTCCTTAAATTACCGATGGAATATGACCACCGGCGCACTGGTTTGATGATCGAAAATGGCCAGGCGGCTCGTGGGGAGCGCGACCTCTATACTGGGAGTGGCTCCAGCTATGAGTGTTCTCTGGCTGCGCACAGCCGCGGCGCTGTACTCTTGCGGGCTGCTGTACGCACTGATCTATCTTTTCCGGAAGAGCACACGCCTGTTCCGGCCGGCGCTCATTGCGTTTGGCGCCGGGACAGTGTTCCACTTTGTCTCGATTGTCGAACTTTGGGCCGAAAGCGGCCATTTACCCCTGAATAATTTTTACGAAACCAGTTCGCTGTGCGCGTTTCTGATCGCTGTGCTGTTTTTGCTAGCTTACACCCAATACGAAATTTCGACGTTCAGCGTGTGCCTTTTTCCACTGGTTTTTTTCATGACGATGATCGGCGCGACTGAATTTCCGGTGGGTAAATGGAGCCCGGTGGTACGGAACTCGTGGCTGGTTATCCACATATCAACGGTGTTGATCGGATACGCGGCGCTTATCTTTGCGGCGGTGGCGTCGGTCTATTATTTACTGCAAGAGCGGCAACTGAAGCGAAAAAGAGTTACTCCTTCTGCGAATCGGCTGCCACCGCTTGGCACCTTAGACCGGATCATCACGCAGTCCATGAACACCGGGTTTGTCTTTATTACTATCGGGACCATTACGGGCGTGATCTGGGCGTTCATCGAGAGCGGGACGGGGTGGATCGGCAACCCGAAGATCGCGTTCTTTCTATTCACCTGGGCGTTTTATCTGGCGATGATTTTTTTGCGGGTATCGGCCGGCTGGCGGGGGCGGCGGATGGCGTGGCTGGCGGTGAGTGTTTTGGGCTGCTCGCTGGTCACATGGGCGACGCATGCGAGCTTGAGGAGTTTCTGGCAAAGATGAAGCTCGTGCTGGCGGGTGTGAATCACCGCACCGCTCCGGTTGCGCTGCGGGAGAAGCTGGCCTACCGCAACGACGAGATTGCTGTGGCGCTGATGGACCTGCAGGCGCGGGGGGTGAAGGAAGCGCTGATCTTTTCCACGTGCAACCGGGTGGAAGTGACGGCGGCGCTCGAAGACGGCGAGGGCTGGGAAATACTGATTGAGAGCATGCTTTCGGGGCGCGCGGGCGTGACGTTTGAAGACGTAAAGCCGCATCTTTATCGATTCGAGGATGGGGAGGCGATCCGGCATTTGTTTCGGGTGGCGGCGAGCCTCGATTCGATGATTGTGGGCGAGCCGCAGGTGCTGGGACAACTGAAGCAGGCGTGCGCGCAGGCGCGGGACCAGGGCGCGATCGGCCCGGTGCTGGACGCGGTGCTGATGCGGGCGTTTAACGTGGCGAAACGGATACGGTCTGAAACCGAGATCGGGCAGAGCGCGGTGTCGGTGAGCTATGCGGCGGTGGAACTGGCGCGCGAGATTTTCGGATCGCTGCACAAGAAGCGCGTGTTGATTGTGGGCGCGGGCAAGATGTCGGAGGGCGCGGCGAAGCATTTGCTGCGGGCGGGGGCGGCGGAGATTCTGATCACCAATCGCACGCCGGACCGGGCGGAGGAGCTGGCGAAGCTGTTTCGCGGCGAAGTGATCCCGTACGCAGTGTTTCCGGAACGCCTGGCGGAGGTGGATATCGTGATCACCTCGTCGGCTGCGCCTGGCTATGTGCTGACGCGAGAGATGGTGCGGCATGCCCTCGAGGCGCGCAAGAACGAGCCGATGTTTTTGATCGACATCGCGGTGCCGCGGAACATCGAGCCGTCGGTACAGGAGCTGGAGCACGCGTTTCTTTACGATATTGACGATTTGCAGCGGCTGACGGAACGGAACCTGCGGGCGCGCGAGGAAGTGGCGCAGCAGGCGGAAAGCATTGTTTCGGAAGAAGTGGCGCGGCTGGAGGCGAAGCTTCGGGAGCGGACGGTAGCGCCGACGATTGTGAGTTTACAGGCGCAGCTTGAAACGATTCGGGTGGACGTTACGGAACGGTATCGGGCACGTTTGGGCGATTTGACGCGCGGGCAGGAGGAGGCGCTCGAGGCGTTGACGCGCGGGATCGTGAATAAAATCGCGCATGGGCCGATTTCCGAAATGAGACGGCAGGCGGCGGACCGGCAGTCGGGCGAGGCGGCGCAGGAAGCGGAGCTGGCGAGCGCGGTGCGGCGGATGTTCCGTTTGCGGGAGCGCTAGAGCCGGTACCCTATTCCTGGCGCAGCGCGGATATCGGGTCCGTGCGAGTGTTTGGCATACTGAGAAGCGCAAGTCTTTAGTGGCGGCGATCTCAACAAGAACTTTGACTATCGGTTCGCGCGGCTCGGCGCTGGCGTTGTGGCAGGCGCGGTTCATCGCGACTGCGTTCGATCGAGCCGGGGTCGCGACGCGGATCGAGATCATCAAGACCACGGGCGATCATCTGCAGACTGCGTCACTGATGCAGGCCGGGGGGAAAGGCCTGTTCACGAAAGAGATTGAAGAAGCGCTGCTCGCCGGGGCGATCGATTTGGCGGTGCATAGCTTGAAGGATTTGCCGACGGAGTTGCCGGAAGGTTTGGCGATTGCCGCTATTCCTGAGCGCGAGAGCCCATTCGATGCCATTGCGGGGAGCAGGCTGAACGATCTAGCGGCGGGGGCGCGCGTAGGGACGAGTTCGGGACGGCGTGCCGCGCAATTGTGGAGACTGCGACCGGATTTGGCGATTGAGCCGATTCGCGGCAATGTGGATACGCGGTTGCGAAAACTCAAAGAAGGCCAATATGGGGCGATTCTGCTGGCTGAGGCGGGATTGCGGCGGTTGGGACTTGCGGCTGAGATTGCCGAGGTTTTTACGCCTGAACAGATGTGCCCGGCACCGGGGCAGGGGGCGCTGGCGATCGAGACGCGAATCGGCGATCCGGCTTACGAGGCATGCCGCGCATTGAACGATGAAGCAGCTAGCCGCGCAGTGCGCTGTGAGCGGGCGGTGCTCGCGGCGTTGGGCGGCGGCTGCCAATTGCCGGTGGGCGCGTTTGCGGAGGCGAGCGGTGATCGCTTGCGCGTAATGGCCGTAGTAATCGCAGCGGATGGCTCCGAGTACCTGCGAGCGGAGGGTTCCGGCTCGTCACCAGAAGACCTAGGGCGGACGGTCGCGGCGGAATTGCTCGCGAGAGGCGCGGGCGGCATCCTAGCCGCGAGCAAGTAAGTGTCGAGTCTCGCGGGTCTGCGCATTGTGGTGACACGGGCTGCTCACCAGGCGGAGGCACTGGCTCGGCCGTTGCGCGAGCGAGGCGCGGAAGCGATATTGCTGCCGGTGATCGGAATCGCGGCGCCACTCGATCCAGGCCCGCTCAAAGAAGCGGCGGTGCGGGTGAATGAATACGACTGGATCGTTTTCACCAGCGCCAACGCGATTGACGGCTTTGCCGCGGAGCTTGCGGGGACACCGTTGGAATGCCGGGCGCGGGTGGCTACGGTGGGCGCGGCGACTCGCGAATGCGCGGAACGCCATGGATTCACGGTAGCGATTACACCGAAGAAATACGTTGCGGAGTCTTTAGTCGAGAGTCTTGGCGCCGAGGTGCTACAAGGGCAGCGGATTCTGATTCCCAGCGCGGCGGTGACGCGCGATGTGGTGGCAACGGAGCTGCGGCGGCGCGGCGCGCGGGTGGATTTGATCGAAGCGTACCGGAACGTCATTCCAGCCGAGGCGACAGAACAGGCCGCTCGAATTTTTCGCAACCCGCTGCCTGACTGGGTGACGTTTGCGAGCTCATCGGCGGTCCATCACCTGGTGGAGCTGGTGGGTACAGTGCGCTTACAACGAGCGAAGATTGCGTCGATCGGGCCGGTGACTTCGGACACGGTGCGCCGGCACGGGCTGGCGGTGAGGGCGGAAGCGGGGGTGGCTTCTATGGACGGATTGGTAGAGGCTATCGCTCGCGACGAGACGGTCCGGTAGGAAAAAATTTAGAACGGGCGAAGCACTGTTTTTGAAACTCCGCGTCTTACGGTAGCGTAAGAGCCGCTATGAACGTGGGAAACGATCTTCGCTATGCCTGGCGCGCGATGGGGCGTAACGCCGGCTTCAGCGCCATCGCCATCGCCACGCTTGCCCTAGGCATCGGCGCCAATACGGCTATTTTCAGCTTGGTCGACGGAATTTTGGTGCGGCCTCTTGGCTACGGCGATGAAAGCCACCTGGTGGCGATTCACGAAGTAGAATCTGCGCTTAGCCGTTACGCGCCTAGGATTCCAGCGAATGCGATGCACTTCCTTGAATGGCGCAAGAGCGTGCACGCCTTTGAGCAAATCGCAATAATCGGCGGCTTGACCGTGAATCTCACGGGAGCGGGAGATCCAGAACGGCTGGCGGCGGCGCGCGTTTCTTCGAGCCTCTTCCCGATGCTGGGAGCGCGCACGCAATTGGGGCGAACGTTTACCGAGGATGAGGACCAAGCGGGGCACGACGGCGTGGTGGTTCTGAGCCATGAACTATGGAGGCGGCGCTTTGCTTCCGATCGGAACATTATCGGACGAAAGATCGTTCTGGATGGGCGGCCCTACGAAATCATCGGTGTGCTGGCGTCGAGCTTCCACTTCCCGAAGCTGAGCCAGTTATACGCGATGACGATCGCAGCCGAACGGCCCGAATTATGGAAACCTTTTGCCGTAAGACCAGACGAGCTGGAACCCCTGGGCGACTTTAACTTTGCCTGCATCGGACGCCTGCGCCCGGGCGTCACGTTGAAGCAGGCGCTGGCCGAACTGGATGTGGCGCAGGGCGGCCTGGCCAGGCAGGCGCCGGAGAAAATCGAGCTGGGCGCGGCGCTCGTGCCGCTGCGGGATCAAATTACCAGCCGATCGCGTAGCGGTCTGGAACTGGTGCTGGCGGCGGCCGGTATGGTGCTGTTAATCGGCTGTGTGAATATTGCGAATCTGCTGCTGGCGCGCGCCACCGCCAGAAAGCGCGAACTCGCCATTCGCTCCGCTCTCGGGGCCGGCGCACGGCGGCTGCTGACGCAGACGCTAGTCGAGAGTTTGCTGCTGGCGGCGATTGGCGGCGTTCTGGGCGTGATGATGGCGTATGGCGCGCTCGGTCTCATTCTGGCCCACGCGCCGGCGGATTTGCCGCGGCTGGATGAGGTTCACTTGAATCGCGGTGTGCTGCTCTTTAGCGTGGTGATTTCGCTCTTCTCCGGTTTGCTGTTTGGGCTGCTGCCCGCGTTTCGTTTTGCGCTTACAGATCCGCAGGAAGCCGTGAAATCGGCGCGCGGCGGCACGGAGGGACGCGGTTCCGGAAGCCTGCGCTCCCTGCTGGCCGGTGTGGAAGCTGGTCTGAGCACGCTGTGTCTGATCGCGGGCGGCCTGCTGCTGCACAGCTTCGTAAACCTGCTCAAAGCCGACAAAGGATTCGGCGTGCAGCAGGTGGTCACGGTGAACCTGAATTTACCGGACACGCGCTATCCGGATCAGCCGCAACGAGTGCGCTTCATGCGGTCGATGCTCCATTCCGTCGAGACGCTGCCCGGAGTCGTGTCCGTAGGCTTTTCGAACATGCTTCCCTTAAGCGGCGAAGGAGGGAATAATATGCTAACGCTCGAAGGCACCGAAGTACCGTTCTCGCAGCGCCCGATTGCCGATATTCGCGGCGTGAATCCGGGATATTTTCATACCTTGGGCATCGGGCTGAGGCGCGGCAGAATCTTCGAAGACACGGATGGTGAACGCAAGGTCGCGGTGGTATCGGCAATGACGGCCGCGCGGCTTTGGCCGGGACAGAATCCGCTAGGCAGGCGTTTCAAAGTCGGCGATCCCGATGGCGCGTTCATTGAAGTGATGGGCGTGACTGGCGATGTCAAGAGCATTGGGCTCGACCGAGCGCCGTCGATGACGGTTTACCTACCGTATTGGCAGCGGCGCACGTGGAGCGGGCCGGCGCTGGCCGTGCGGACCAGCGTCCCTCCGAATGCAATGGCCGTGAGTATCCGCGGGGCGATCCATCACCTGGATGCGCAATTGCCGGTGCCTCCCTTCCGCACGATGGAGCAAATCGTCGACGAAAGCCTGGCGCAACGGCGCTTTCAGATGGATCTGGTGCTGCTGTTTGCGATTTCCGCGCTGGTGTTGGCGAGTCTTGGCATTTACGGCGTGATTTCGTATTCGGTGGCGCTGCGTACCAATGAAATGGGGATACGGATGGCGTTGGGAGCTCGCGGGGCAGACATTCTGATGATGATCGTGCGACAGGGAATGGCGCCGGCCGCAGTTGGCTTGGCGGGTGGTTTGGTTGCTTCGCTTGGGGCGGGGCGCCTGCTCTCCGGTTTGCTTTTCGGCGTCGGGCCGGTGGATGTTGTGACCATGGTGAGCGTGGTATTGACGCTAGGCGTGGTGGCCGCATTGGCGAGTTTGCTTCCGGCCCGGCGAGCGACGCGAGTGGATCCGATGACGGCTTTGCGATATGAATAGCCGAGACCCGAATTCTCTTCAACAATCGTAAATTGCCGTCGATACTGAGCTTACGTGGACTCTCTTCTCGTTGAACAAGCGTCCGAAGCCGAACAGAATGAGGAGAAGGTTCTCCGTCCCAGGAAGGCTGAACGGTTCACGCCGCAAGCTCCGCGAAGCCTGGAAGACACTGGGCTATCCAACTCGCTGATCGAGCAGCTAATCCTAAAACTTCTCTACTTCAAGGGAGATTTGATGGGCGGCGCACTCTGCCGTTCCATGGGAGTGGTCTTCAGCTTAATTCAGGGCATTATCGACGGGTTCAAGGCTAAGCAGCTTATTCAAGTGAAGAGCTCGCTGAGCTATAGCCCGGCGTCGGCTTTGCTCTCTTTAAGCGAACACGGCCGTCATCTGGCGCGGGATTATCTGGATACAAATCAATATGTCGGTCCAGTGCCGGTGGCGATCGATCACTATCGGGCGGCTGTGGAAGCGCAGAAAATGCCTGCGTCGTGGCTCACCTTAGAGCGGCTCCAAAAGGCCTATTCGCACATGATCACGACCGGAGCGATGCTGGACCAGATCGGGCCAGCCGTCAGTTCGGGCAAATCGCTTCTGATTTACGGACAGCCAGGAAATGGCAAGACCCACATTGTGGAAGCGCTGGCAAACATTAACAGCTCTCCTATTTACGTACCTTACGCCCTGGAATGCCAAGGAAACATCATCCAGATTCATGACCCGATCTACCACGAACCGGTCACACGAGGAGAACAAGAACCGGATTGCGACTCCGGATTTGACGGCCGCTGGGCACGGTGCCGCCGGCCCTTTATTGCATCGGGCGGCGAGTTGTCGCTTTCGATGCTGGATTTGAGTTACAACAGCGTCTCGAAAATCTACGACGCTCCGCTGCAGTTAAAGGCGAACAATGGGATCTATTTGATTGACGATTTCGGACGCCAGAAGGCAACGTCGGCCGAAATTCTCAACCGGTGGATTGTTCCGATGGAGCGCGGGATTGACTACCTCTCGTTCTCGAATGGCGGGAAGATGACAACTCCGTTCGAGGCGTTCCTGGTCTTTTCCACCAATCTGACGCCGAACAAGCTGGGAGACGAAGCGTTTCTTCGCAGAATCCAATACAAGATGCTTCTTCGCAGTCCCGAGGTCGAGGAGTTTCGCGCGATCTTCCACAGCTATTGCCAATCAAAGAACATCGAGGCGCCGGCTGGGCTGGTGGACGCGTTTCTCTCGAAACATTACCTCAGTACAGGGAAGCAATTTCGCCGCTGCCACCCGCGCGACGTAGTCTCACAGGTAATCGATCTCATCAACTTCAAACGGCTGCCTTACGAGCTGACAGAAGAGCTGCTGGATCAGGCTTTTGCAAGCTGCTTTCTTTCGTCAACCGACCTGAGCGAAACCTAAGCTGACGAGGCGGGGCTTGCCGGGGCGACGTTTACGCGCAGACGCTCGCGGGGATCGGCGGCGCGAGTGAAGGTGTAGGCGCCAGCGCCGAAGATGCCGTCGAAGAATTGCTTCACTTCGGGCTGAATCTGACGCCAGGACTCCTCGGTATTGGGATGCAGCAGGCGGTCATTCAAGGTCAGCTCGACGTCGCAGGGATCGAAGCGAAGCTTGCCCTCGAACTCGGGCTCGTTTTCGAGGCGGAGGCAAGCCGCGAGCGCGGAATCGTAAGCCTGTTGAAGCTGCGCCTGGGCCGGTTCTTCGGCAGCGGCCTTACGGTTATAGAGCAGACCGAGCCGGTTGCGGGCGCAATCCAGGCTGTAATTCGCCTCGTGCGCGATGAGCACCACGCCGGGACCGGCGGGCACATGCGAATAATCCGCCACATCGATCAACATCTCGGGCAAATCACGGCGCTGGATCCAACGATGGAAAACCGGGATTGCTTCGGAGAGGTTCACGCCATCGGCGCGTTGGGCAAAGATCTTGATATTGACGTGCTGCATGAATGGCGGGTGGTCAGGCGTGCACAGGTTGGGCGGATAGTTTTAGCGTGCAGCTATGCGCAGCCTCGATGAATAATTGCGCCTCCTCGATCAGCCGGTGAGCGGATTCGGAGGTGTGAAGGTCAGTGGCGTGGTCATGCGCGCGGAAGAAATATTGGGCAAACTTGCCGCCGGCGAACGGATCGAAGAAAAGCTGGGTATCGTAGAACTCGCGGCGAAAGGCTTCGACGACGCCATCGGGCGTGTTCAGGTAGAAAGCTTTGGAGGAAGCGAGCAGCGCGGTGGCGGCGCGCAGCATAGCACCATAGGCGAGCATCGCGGCGGCGGCGACATCGCCTTTTTCGAGAGCTAGCTGCGCTTCGAAAGCTTCACGCTCACTCGCGGTCAACTGAAATTCGAGAGGCGTGACGACTTCGCCGGCGCATTCACCGACGCCCATATCGCCAATGGTGTACTCGCGCGGGTCATGCCAGTCGGTGTAGAGTGAGGCGTCTTCGGAATGGGATGGCATCACCATCAGATCGTCGAGCATCTGCTTACAGGCCGCTTTGCCGATGCGGCGAATGAAGGTCTGGAAGGACTCGGCGTTCTGCCGTTCCGCTAAATAGCGCTTCGTGATGCGATCGACGGTTTCGGGGATACGCTTGGAGGGAACGGCGCCGATGGCGAGACCATACGAGCCGGCGTTTTCGGTCCATTGGCCTCCCAAGACAACCTGAAAGTGAGGGGCCGCGTAGCCATTTTTTTTGCGGCTGACGCCATAGAAGCCCAGATCGGCGATGTGATGCTGGCCGCAGGAATTGAAGCAGCCGCTGACTTTGATGCGCAAGTTACGGATGGCTTCCTCGCGCGCCACGTCATTTTCGGCAAGGCGCAGACGCAGCTCGCCAGCCAAACCGCGGGAGGAGGAAATGCCGAGCTTGCAGGTATCGGTGCCGGGGCAGGAGACCAGATCGAGGATGGTGCCCGCGCCGGACTGATGCAAGGCGGGCGGCTTCAATTCGTTGTAGAGACTAGGGAGGTCTGCTTCATTGACCCAGCGCAAGACGAGATTCTGCTCGACAGTGGTGCGTACGTTTTCGTTCGCATACTTGCGGGCCAGATCCGCGACGACACGAAGCTGATCGGCGGTGATGTCGCCGAGCGGAAGCGTTAGCGTTATGGTGGCAAAACCGGGCTGGCGCTGCGCGTAGACGTTCGACTTTTTCCATTCGCGGAAATCTTCGGGCTCGGAAGGAGCGATCTGCGTCAAGTGCTGGGGGCCGGGCGTTTCGGTTTGACGATCGAGGTTTGGCAGATGGGCGGTCCAGCGGGGATCGTAAGGAAGGATGGCGCGCTCCGCTTCGACCAAACGCTTGAACTCGTCGAGACCGAGTTTCGCGACTAAGAATTTCAAGCGCGCGGTATTGCGATTTTTCTTTTCACCAAGGCGACCGAAGACGCGCGAGATCGCTTGCGCCAGAGGCAGAAGGTCTTCTTCAGGCAGGAAGGCGGTATAGAGCTTGGCGACGTATGGCACGGTGCCCAGACCGCCACCGACATAGATCTCGAAGCCGCGCTTCGGTTGTCCGTCGACGTTTTGGATGCGCGCGATGCAACCCAGATCGTGAATGCGGACCAAGCCGCAGGGGTTGGCATCGCAGCCGGAAAAGGCAACCTTGAACTTGCGGCCGAAATCCTGGGCATCCGGATGGCCGAGCAGGAAGTAGGCGAGCGCCTTGGCATGCGGCGTGACATCAAACGCTTCTTCGCGACAGACGCCGCTGAGCGGGCAAGCCGTTACGTTGCGGACAGAATTTCCGCACGCTTCCCGCGTGGTGATGCCGACCGCGGCCAGACGGCGCATGAGGGCGGGCGTATCCTCGAAGCGAATGAAGTGGAGTTGAATGTCCTGGCGGGTGGTGACGTGCGCAATGCCATCCGAATATTCTTCCGCCAATTCGGCGAGCACCTCAAGCTGCGCGGCATTCAATCCTCCGAATGGAATCTTGATTCGCTGCATACCCGGGGCATCCCAGAGCGTGTTCGGACCTTTGGTCAGGCTGCTTTCCGGATAGACGAGCTGACGAGTTTCGACGCCATCGTGGCGCTGGCCGTTGTCGTAACGCTGGCCATAGGCTCCGCGGCGCAGGCGAGTTTCGGCGAAGACCTTGTCATCGATTTTGCCTTGTCTCTTAAGGGCGATTTCGTTTTCGAAGGCGTCGAGCTCCGCCGCGAGATCGGGCGCGATCTGACCGGCGAGTTTTTCCTTCCAGGCGTGACTAGTGGTGGTCATGAGGGCCTACCCTCAATCATACTAAACCTTATGGACACTAGGGGGATCGTGTGGGAACCCGTCAGAGAATGGATTCGGCGACCGCGCGCAGCCAAATGACGACGGCGACGGCTCCGGGATCGGGATGGCCGATGGCCCTTTCGGCGAGATAGCTGGCACGGCCGCGTTTGGGAGTCATTTGGGCGGTGGCTTGGGCAGCGGCATCGGCGGCGGTCACGGCAGTACGAGCGGCGGCGGCGGGCGATTCGCCTTTGGCGATGGCGGTCTGCAGGGCATGGGCGAACGGGAGCAGGGCGTCGAGCATGGTGCGGTCGCCGGGCGATGCTCCGCCAAGAGCGCCGATGGCTTCACAAGCGGCGAAACAAGCGTGGGTCCAGGCGGCCGGGTCGGGACCGGCGACTT
>DASYAX010000157.1:0-40791 GCA_036501045.1 Bryobacteraceae bacterium | reverse complement strand
TTGGCTCCTCAGGTAGGATTCGAACCTACAACCCTTCGGTTAACAGCCGAATGCTCTACCGTTGAGCTACTGAGGAGCATCTCGCTCCGCATCGTTTCGACGCACACTTCGTCTGTCACGCAATGCGAACCACACCCATTAAACCACAGTGCGGCAACGTCTTCGCACTCCGTTTGACCCGCGCTTTGCCGATGCTACGCTGAAATTTCCCATGCAACTTGAGAAAGTCTACGAGCCACAGCGCTTTGAGCCTCACTGGGCTCAATGGTGGATCGAGTCCGGCCTCTATCATGCCGATGCAGCGCACGCCAAGCCGGGCCGGATCTTCTCGATGGTCATCCCGCCGCCGAACGTAACCGGTTCTCTTCACATCGGCCACATGTTCGAACACACCATGATGGATGTGGCTGTCCGGTGGCACCGCATGAAAGGCGAAACGACACTCTGGGTGCCGGGAACCGACCATGCTGGCATCTCCACGCAAATGGTGGTCGAACGCCAGCTCGCAAGCGAAAATATCACGCGGCAGCACCTCGGCCGCGAAGCGTTTGAGCGTCGTGTCTGGCAGTGGAAAGAAGAGTACGGCGGCCGAATCAACAACCAGATTCGCCGTGAAGGGGCGAGCGTCGATTGGACACGCGAGCGCTTCACGCTGGATGCCGGCCTCTCCAAAGCGGTTCGCGAAAACTTCGTCCATCTTTGGGACAAAGGCCTCATTTATCGCGGCGAATACATGGTCAATTGGTGCCCGCGCTGCCAAACGGCCATCTCCGATCTCGAGACCATACATGAAGCCATCGAAGGCCATCTGTGGTACGTGCGTTACCGTGTCGCCGGCAGCGAGGAAACGCTCACGGTGGCCACAACGCGCCCCGAAACCATGCTCGGCGATACTGCGCTCGTGGTTCATCCCGATGACAAACGCTACCGGCATCTTCACGGCAAAACCGCCGTGCTGCCGCTGGTGCATCGCGAGATCCCCATTCTGCCCGACCCGATGGTCGATCCAAAATTCGGCACCGGCGTTGTGAAAGTAACGCCCGCGCACGATCCCAACGACTTCGAAGCCGGCAAGCGCCACCACCTTCCATTCATCAAGGTCATCGGCGAAGACGCTCGTATGACCGCGGCTGCAGGACCGTTCGCTGGGCTGGATCGCTTTCAGGCACGTAAGCGGATATTGGCCGTGCTCGAGCAACCGGGTGAGCTCGTTAAAACCGAGCCATATACCCTGAATCTCAGTAAGTGCGAACGCTGCCGCACCGTCATTGAGCCGCTCGTCTCCACCCAGTGGTTTGTCCACATGAAGCCGCTCGCAGAAAAAGCGATGCAAGCGGTGCGAGCCGGACGCATTCGCTTCGTTCCCGGCGATCGCGAGGTTGTGTTCTTCCAGTGGCTGGAAAATATCCGCGATTGGTGCATCTCACGCCAACTCTGGTGGGGCCATCGAATTCCCGCCTGGCATTGCCGAAACTGCGGCAAGATTACCGTGAGCCGCGAAGCGCCTACAAGCTGCCCACACTGCCAATCCACCGAACTCGAGCAAGACCCTGACGTTCTCGACACTTGGTTCAGCTCTGGCTTATGGCCCTTTTCTACCCTTGGTTGGCCCAACCAGACCGAGGATCTGAAGACCTTCTATCCGACCTCTCTGCTGATCACCGGTTTTGACATTTTATTTTTCTGGGTCTCACGGATGATCATGCTGGGGCTTGAGCTGACCGGCGACGTCCCTTTTCGCGAAGTACACATCCACGGTCTGGTCCGCGACGCCGATAAACAGAAGATGTCCAAGACCAAGGGCAACGTGATCGATCCACTGCTGATCATGGATAAGTTCGGCACCGACGCAGTGCGCATCGCGCTGCTGATTTCCGCGGCGGCCGGCTCCGATATCGCGCTGAAAGAAGATCGCATGGAATCCGGCCGCGCGTTTGCCAATAAGATTTGGAACGCCTCGCGTCTGCTGTTCATGAACATGGAGCGTTCCGGCATTACTGGTTGGACACGCGGCAAGGTGCTTGCCGCTGTTGCGACGGAAGATGCTTGGATTCGCGATAGGCTGAATGTCTGCGCCACCTCGATCAACGAGAGCCTGAAGGTACATCGGTACCACGAAGCGGGCCAGGCGCTCTGGGATTTTGTCTGGCACGATTTCTGCGACTGGTATCCGGAAGTGAAGAAGCTTCGCTTCCGGGAGAACTCGGGCCAGGATGATCATTGGACGGAAGCACTCAGCGTTTACGAATCCACGCTGCGGCTGCTGCATCCGTTCATGCCCTTCATCAGCGAGGAGCTTTGGCAGCGTCTGGTTGCTGGCGCCGGTTTTCCCCACGCAGTTTCCATTTCGCTCGAGCCCTATCCCAAGACAGAGGAAAGCTCTGCCTACAAAGCAAAGGCCGGTGATTTTTCCAGGCTCCAGCAAGTAGTAACATCCGCGCGCGAGCTTCGGGCCGACCACAAGTTGGATCCTAAGTCAAGCGTCGCCGCCACACTTTACCTGAAAACGGGAAGCTTCGAAGAACGGGATTTGGCCGCCATCGGCTCCCTCGCCCGGATCGGCCTCAAGCAGTGCACTGGCGCAGTGCCCGATCACACAGGCCTGATTCGTTCAACGCCCGAGTTCGATCTGCAACTCCATACCGCAGCGGCGGCTCCGCAAAACGGTACATCCGATTCCGAATCGCGTGCCCGCATTCTCAAGGAGATCGCGGCTCTCGAGCGGAACATAGCGAACTCCCAACGCCAACTGGACGATTCCGTCTTTTTGAGCCGGGCGCCTGAGAAGGTTGTGCTCAATCTACGCGCCAAACTGGTTGAATATCAACAGCAGTTGGCGAAAAATAGAAAGCTCCTCGAAGGTCTTGCTTAGCAGGTGTTTGACGTCTCTCATCCCGGCATTCGATCGGTTGTCGAGCGTGCCCTTGACGAAGACATCGGTGCCGGCGACGTTACCTCTCAGCTCACTGTTCCTCCGGACGCATGTGCCCACGGCAGCTTCCTGGCCAAGCAAGCACTCGTGTTGGCCGGCGTCGAATTGCTCCCGCTCATATACCAAGTTCGCGGTGGAGCGGCGGTGCGGCTTTTGTCCGAAAGTGGCTCGAAGTTAGTGCCCGGCAACCCGATCGCCACCGTATCGGGCCCTGCGCGCACATTGCTCGAATGCGAACGCGTCGCGCTCAATTTCATCCAGCGTCTGAGCGGTGTGGCTACCCTGGCTCGTGAGTACGTCGAGGTGGTGGCCGGTACGAACGTTCGTATCCTCGACACGCGTAAAACAACGCCCGGTTTACGCCAACTTGAGAAGATGGCGGCGGCTGCGGGAGGTGTTACCAATCATCGTCTCGGCCTGTTCGACGCCGTGCTTATCAAGAATAATCACATCGCGGCGGCCGGCGGCGTTCGCCAGGCGCTCGCGAATGCTCACAATTTCATGGGTCCTGTGGAGATCGAGGTCCGAACCCGCGAGGAGCTGGAAGAAGCGCTCGCTTCCGGCGCCACAAGTTTGTTGCTTGACAATTTGACGCCTTCAGAAGCCGCGGCGTGGATCCGTCACATTGCCGGCCGGGCCACGGTAGAGTTATCGGGTAACATCAATCTTACAAATATTCGTGCCTTCGCCGAAGCCGGCCCCGATTTCATCTCTTGCGGCGCCATCACGCACTCGGCTACTGCCGTCGACATAAGCTTTCGTCTCGAGCCCGATCGGTAGCCATGCCGTTAGACGTTGCACGGCTCCGTCTTCAAAGACCGCAGAACGAGCTGCATTACTGGGCCTCCATCGACTCAACCATGACCGAGGCTGCGCGTTTGGCTGCCAGCGGCGCGTCGCATGGAACCGTTATTCTGGCCGATGCGCAAACCGCCGGCGTGGGCCGCCTCGGCCGTTCCTGGATTTCCGAGGCGGAGTTCGGCATCTATTGCTCGATCCTGTTACGGTTGCCGCTCTCACCCTCGAGCATCCCCATCGCGAGTCTAGTACTCGGCCTCGCAACGGCGGAAGCGATCCAGATTTCGAGCGAGCTTGCTTGCGATCTGCGGTGGCCGAATGACGTCTTGATCAATGGGCGCAAGGTCGCCGGCATCCTGACTCATTTGACGGACAACTGCATCGTAGCCGGCATTGGCATCAACGTAAATCATCCTTCGTTCCCCTCGGATCTCCGTAGTCCTGCTACCTCTCTTTTAATGGAAAGCAAGGGACGCGTGCAATCACGGGAAGAAATCATCGTGAACCTGCTCGCCTCGCTCGATACGTTCTGCGAAATGCTGATCGTGCGGGGCAAAGACGCTATTCTACGGGCCTTCACGGTCGCCTCCAGTTACGCCGTGAACCGCCGCGTCGTGATCGAAGAGAGCGGCTCCAAGGGAGTGACCAGCGGTTTGGATGAGAACGGCTTCCTGCTGGTTCGCTTTGACTCGGGTCGGGTCCAGCGGCTAGCCGCTGGCGGTGTACGGCCCGAAGATTCAGTACGATGATTGAAGATCCGCCCAGCGACGCCGATTGGCCGCGCAACTATTTCAACTTCTTCACCGAGATTGAGGAGCATTTTCAGCGCGCGCGTGGAACGAGCTTATTCCTGCTGTCTCCACTCGATTGGGCGCTGATCGAAGGCTGGCAGCAGGCGGGCATCCCGCTCGAAGCTGTCCTCAAAGGCATTGATGATGCGTTCCTGAAATGGCATAGCCGGAAGATCAAGCGCCGCCTGGTGAATTCGCTGGCCTATTGTACGCAAGCCGTGATGGAAGCCGCCCAGCGCGCTCCAGGTCCACATCGCGGCCCATCCGGCGCCGCGCCCTTTGCTTCTGAAGAGCTCCATGCTCATCTCGTCAATGCCGCGCTAGCTTATTCGCAACGGCCCGAGCCGCTGCTCCAGGAGGTCACCGCCGTTCTTTCGGAACTGGCCGCTGACGCCGGCAATCTGCTTCAGCGTCTCGAAGACTTGGAGTGCCGGTTGACAGCTCTTGAAGACAAGGCTGTGGCGGTCCTGCGAAGCGCGCAAAGCGATGAAGAACTCTACCAGACCCGTCAGGCGCTCGATCAAGAGCTCAAGCCGTATCGCGGTAAAATGACCGCCGATCAACTTTCCATGCTGGAGCGCCGCTATCTTGATAACGCGCTCCTCGAATGCGCCAGGCTTCCGCGCCTCAGCCTGTTTTATCTCCGTTGACTCTGATAGATTTGGCGGGATGCCAAAAACAGAGCTCAAGCCGCGCGGCGTGCACTGGTTTGCACTGGCCCTGCTTGTCATCTCGGTCTGTATAAATTATGCCGATCGCGGAAACCTCGGTGTCGCCGCTAAGAGTCTCGAACGCGAGTTGTATCTGGGCCAAGGCCAGCTCGGAATTTTACTCGGTGCGTTCTCTCTCACCTATGCGCTCTCGCAGCTTCTTGCCGGCAAGATTATCGATTTTTGGAATGTGAACTGGTTGTACGCCGCCGCGTTCTTCTTATGGTCGGCAGCCACGGGCGCTACCGGCCTCACGAATACGTTTTCGGAAATCCTCCTGCTGCGTTTCTTGCTGGGCGTGAGCGAATCGATCGCCTATCCGGCGTATTCGGAGATGATTGTCACCACGTTCCCGGAAGGTCTGCGCGGCACGGCCAACGGACTCGTCGATACGGGCTCGAAGCTCGGTCCGGCCATCGGCGTTCTCCTGGGCGTGAAGATGATCGAATGGTTCTCCTGGCGAGGGATGTTTTTCGTGATTGGGGGTGTCAGCCTCGCGTGGCTGATTCCCTGGTGCTTGATTGCCAACAAGCTTCCTGGCAACCGCGCTGCGAAGAGAGCTTCTTCCGCGTGGTCGGCCAGTTATGCCCAGATTCTTTCCCAGCGCGCTTTATGGGGAACGGCCATCGGCCTCTTTGGGGGAAATTATGCCTGGTATTTCTTCCTCAATTGGCTTCCGTACTACTTCGAAAACGATCGGCATTACACACATGACCGGCTTGCGATCATGGGTTCTTTGCCTTTCTGGGCGGTCGCCGTCTCCTCGACGTTCTTTGGGCTTTTTGCCGACTGGCTGATTCGGCGTGGCAGCGATGCCGGCCGCCTGCGCCGTCTTTTCCTATGCGTTGGTCTTTCGGGATGCGGTGTTCTGATGGTTTCCGCAGTTTTGGTTCGCGACGCGCTCTGGAGCAACATTTTGTTGATTCTCGCCAGCGTCTCGATGGGTGCCTGGTCTTCGAACCACTGGGCGTTTTCCCAACTGCTGGCCGGCCCGGGGACAGCCGCCAAGTGGACCGGGCTGCAAAATTGTATCGGCAATTTCGCCGGCGTATTCGCTCCCGTGATCAGCGGATTTGCCCTGAAAGCCACCCATTCTTTTTTTGCAGCATTCGCGATCGCCGGCGGGTTGCTCTTCGTCGCAGTACTGGGGTACTGGATCGTCGTGGGCAAGCCAGCCCAGATTTTCTGGAGCCCTCCTGTAACAGGTGATGACGAATTGGCGTATATTAGAGATTCCATACATTGAATCGGGGATGGATGGAAAGCACGACGCTTCTATTTACTTGGCAAGTTTGATAGCTGTGCCTGGATTTTCAGTTCAGTTTAGTTTGGTGTCCGGCCCTTCGCTTTTTCGCTGTGCTGCCGGTCATCGGCCAGTTGGCGCATGTGTTGACTATTTGCCTGCGCCGGCCGGTGGGTGTCTTCCTCCGAGCGCCCACCGGTCTAATAAATTAAGCGGTTTGCGGCGTCATCACCTCTTCCTGTAGGCGGGTTTCCGACGGATTTTGCCAAACGAAACGAGCGTTATCCGGCTCCGGAAGCCACCTTTGCGAAACGAAGCCAGTCTTCGATGCGGTGCTTGGCCGTCCTTGCGAAACGAACCCAATTTCCGCTTTCCGGCGGCCTTTCTGTACCGTGAGCAGGGTACTTAGCGCTTTGTGGAAGGCGCGCTGATGGGTGGTTTGGTAGCGCAAAAAGAGCGCCAGGCGCTTGATGTCGATTTGGACGTTGGCATCGAAACACTCGTTTTGCAGGCGGATGGCGCGTTGCGTGAGCCAATGCGATTGCGCCATTTCGTTGACGAGCAGTTGTTCGGTGGTGCTGGCGGGTTGGTGCTCGGCGAGGAGCACGGACAGAAGCGCATCGAAGGCGGCGGCGTCTTCGCCCGGGATGATGATTTGACGGCCCGCGAGACCGTGTTTGGTCGAATTACGAGACGAAGCCAATTTGCCTTCCGGGCTGCCTGGTCCGGTAGAATTTTCGGCGTTCTGGCGATTGATTTCAACGCGGCGAGCGGCGGTCGCCGATTTCTGCGAAACGAAGCCAATTTCGGGCAGGGGATTGGCTTGGTCCTTCGGTTGTGCTTCCTCCTCAGGCCGCACGTCGGCGAGCTGTTTTCTTTCTTGCTTCCTGGCCTTGCGCTCTTCGGCGCGGCGTCGGCTTCGTAATTCTCGGCTGGTCATAAAGGTGCGCTTATTCGCGGCCTTACGGTAGCAGAGGAAATTGGCGGCGTGAGCTTTGGGCGCTGGAAATTACGCGCATGTGCATGGTGGGGTGGGAGAAGAAAATTTGGCCGGGCGGTCAACGCACGGCCAGTAGTATCAGGTTATGCCGAGAATACGGCGTGCTTCGTTATCGCTCATACCGGGCATTGACTCGGCGGCTCGAACAATTTCACCCCCTTCAATACTCGAGCTAGGGTGATGCAAATTGATATCGACATGGTCGACCTCGCGAGGTGGATCTCGGAGGCGGTATCGCGGTTTAAATTTAGAAAATTTGTAAGACGACAAAAGTGGATTAGCACGTAGTGCCCAGACTTGTCGGGTGTTAGTCACGCCTACCGAGTTGCGCCCGGAGGAAGTCTGCTTTTTCAGCCATCAACGAAATACGAAAAGCCGGACGGTGTACCTCCACGCGCGCTTGCGGTATCCCCGCTCGTCTGGCAAGCTTCAGAAGCTCCCGGGGACGGAAAGAGGCGCGTACCGATCGCATGCCGTCGTGTACGGTAACTCCGCTCCAGCCCAACAAGAATTTCGTGGCCGGGAGAAAGAAATAAGGCACAACGCGACGCTCCAGGTCGCAAATCAACAGCCCGCGCCGGGCGATAGCGTAGAAAATTCCAAGCAACTGGCTCGCCTGCTTGTCTGGAAAATGGTGTAGAAAGAGCGAACACAGCACGAAATCGAAACTGCCGGTCCGGAACGGCAACTCGAACGCATCGGCGGCGATTTTCGGATGATGCGCGGCGCTGAGGTGTGAAGCTTTGCAATCAAGGCTGGTGACCGACGCCGCCGGATAAAGCGTTTCGATGAGCCGGGCCGTGTCTCCGGACGCCGCGCCTATGTCCAGCAAAGTAAATTTGTCGCGGCGCTCCACCGCCCGCGCCAGTGTTCTCCGAATCACCGCATGACCACCGAAATGCCGGTTGATTCGAACTAGCTCTGCCAAGTTGAGCCGCGCTTCTTCCGGCGGCAGGCGATCCAAGGATTCTGCTTGAATCAGCCGTTGAGCGAACACGTCCGCCGCAATCTTTCCACCCGTTCAGCTTAGCGAAGTGGTAAAAGAATGAGTACACCTAATCTATGAACAACTCCTCTTTGTCGAGACGAACGTTGTTGAAGGCCGGGGGCGCGTCGGCCGCGCTGCTGCCCTTTACAGCCGGATCGCCAGCCGTCGCGCAAAGCTCCGGCGCAGGACCAACCACCTCCACCGTGGAAGATCGCGAGCGCCGCATGCAGTGGTGGCATCAGGCCCGCTTCGGCATGTTTATTCACTTCGGTCTCTACAGCCAATTAGGCCGCCACGAATGGGCCATGGAGGAGGAGGGCATTCCGGTAGCGGAATATCAGCAGCTCGCCAAGCAGTTCAATCCGAAACCGCACGCCGCGCGCGCCTGGGCGAAGTTGGCAAAGGCGGCCGGGATGAAGTACATGGTCATGACGACCAAACATCACGAAGGCTTTTGCCTGTTCGATACCAAGCTGACCAACTACTGTGCGCCGAAACAGGCAGCGGGGCGCGATTTGGTGGCCGAGTACGTCGAGGCCGCGCGCGGTGAAGGGATGCATTTCGGCTTCTATTACTCCTTAATGGACTGGCATCATCCCGATGGCGCTCTCTGCAAGACGGACGAGGCAGCTCGCCGGCGTTTCGTCGATTACATTCACGGCCAAGTGCGAGAGATCTGCTCAAACTATGGCAAGGTGGATGTTCTGTGGTACGACGTAAACTGGCCGCTAACGCCCGAGGGCTGGGAATCGGAAAAAATGAATAAGATGGTGCGCCAATTGCAGCCCGATATCCTGATCAACAACCGCTCGGGCATTCCCGAAGACTTCACCACTCCGGAACAGCACATCCAGGCCTACTCGACCCCTTGGGAAGCCTGCATGACCATGAACGATAGCTGGGGATACCAGCGCGCCGACGATAACTGGAAGTCGCCGAAAACGGTGGTGCGCAACCTTCTCACGTGCACGCGCGGCCGAGGGAATTATCTTCTGAATATCGGCCCCAAGGGCGACGGCTCGATCCCCGAACCCTCCGTCCAGATCCTCACGGCCGTCGGCAAATGGACGGATAAACACGGCGATCTGATCCATCAGGCGGACCGCTGTCAGGTAAAGAGCTCCGAATTTGCGCAGTTCACGCGCCAGGGCAACACGCTCTTTGTTCACGCCTACTTCTGGCCCGGCGAAACTTTGGCGGTGGGCGGCCTACAGCAGAAGGTGCTTTCGGCTAAGCTATATCCAAGCGGGCAGCCGGTTAAGTTTGAGCAGGAGCAATTCCGGGTGCGTTTCCTCGGCCTTCCGGCCACCGCGCCCGATCCGCTGGCCACGACGATTGCGGTGGAATGCGACGGCGAACCTACCCAGGACCAGAACGCCATCCGCGTCCATCGGAAGCGTGAAAGCGTTTAGGGCCGTCCGGCGTAACAAAATTGCGCGAGACTGACACATAATGGGTCATTGGCACGTCCATCGAGCCATGGACAACAGACTATAGTATGGACAGATCTTATAAAGGGTACGCATGAGCTCACAACAGCCGACATACATCATTCCGCCGCCGTCCGGACCGAACTGGAAGACACCGCTGCTTATCGGCGTCCTGGTGCTTCTAGGAGGTTCCACCATCTTTCAATTCGTGCAGTTGGAGCACGTTCGCACCGACACCAAGGCCGACATGGCGAAGCTGACTTCCGACATGAACGGCGCGATCGAAAGAATGCGCATCGATTCGAACGAGGAAGTCCAACGCTCGCGCCAAAGCGTCGAAGCGCTGCAGGGCCGCCTGGCCGAACAGCGTCGCGCCGCGGAAGCCGCCGTGGGCCAAGCCAAAGTAGATGCCCAGAAACGCGTTGAAATGCTGCAAGCGAGAGTCGCCCAGGAGCAGGCGGTCCAGCAGCAGGCCATCAGCCAGGTGAAACAGACTGCCGACACGGCCACGACGCAATTGGCCAGCGTTTCTACCGACGTCGGCACCGTCAAAACTGACGTGCAAAACACTAAGAGCCAGCTTGAGCAGACCATCGCCAATTTGAAGCGCGCCACCGGCGAATTAGATAGCCACGCCAGCCTCATTGCTACCAACGGAAAGGAACTGCAGGCGCTGCGGGATCTAGGCGAGCGTAACTACGCCGAATTCACCATAACCAAGAGCAAGAAGTTCACCCGCGTCGGGGACGTGATGGTTGAGCTGAAAAAAGCCGATCCCAAACACAACCGGTTCACCATCGCCATAACCGCCGATGACAAGACCGTGGAGAAGAAAGACCGAAATATCAACGAGCCTATTCAGTTCTATACCTTGAAAGCGAAACAGCCTGACGAGATCGTCGTAAACGAAGTTCGTAAGGATACTATCGTCGGCTATCTCGCCTCGCCCAAGGTTCACTCGACCAGAGGGGCCTCGTAGTCTCGTAAACTGAATCTAGAACCTTATGAGATATCCCGAACAACTAATTGCACCGATGCGCCAGGATCTGACACAGTTCGGCGTAGAGGAAGCCAAAACCGCGGAGGACGTCGATCGACTTCTTTCGCCCGGCAGCGGAACCGTGCTGATGGTGACCAACTCGGTCTGCGGCTGCGCGGCTGGCAAGGCGCGCCCGGCGGTGGGAATGGCGCTCCAGCATACCAATCGTCCCGATACCGTCGCCGCGGTTTTCGCCGGAGCGGACGTGGAAGCAGTGGCAAGAGTGCGCGAGTTGCTGCCTGGCGTTCCGCCGTCTTCGCCATCGGTGGCACTCTTTCGCGATGGCAAGCCGATTTTCACGCTGCACCGTTTTCAGATCGAAAACAGCGCTGCTCCGCAGATCGCCCGGCTGCTGACGGACGCGTTCGATCAGTTTTGCGTTACCGCCGTCCGGCCGTAACGTTTTCTTTTCCGAAGCCATAGAGTCCGCGCTTTTCGACGAACGCGCGGACTTCCGTGGGCAGTTCAGGTGTAGCTTCACCTGCGGCCAGCCGCGCTCGGATCGTGGAGCTCGAAACCGGCAGCGCCAGCCCGGCCAATCGATGGATCCGCGCACCGCCGGGAACCCGGTATTCGCTCTCCGGACGAGTTACCACGATAAATTCAGTCAGCTTGATCAATTCCTGCCAACCCTTCCAGGTTTCGAGCTCGTCGAAAGCGTCGGCCCCGATCAGGAAAAACAAGCGGTCGCCTGGGCTGAGTTCCTTGCGAAAGCGGCGGATCGTATCCACCGTATAGCTCTGTTCCAAGCCCTCTTCCAAACGCGAAGCCACGAACGCCGGGTAAGGCTCGCAAGCAATCTCTACCATGCGGAAGCGGTCTTCATAAGGTGTCAACCCGCTCGCTTCTTTGTGGGGAGGATGGGCGGCGGGAACGAAAAGAACACGGTTTAACCGGAACTGATCCAAGGCCTCTTCCGCAATGCGCAAATGCGCGGTATGGATCGGATCGAATGTTCCGCCAAAGACGCAGATTCGCTCGTGGGCCGGTTTAGTCGGTTGCATGCTTCCGGTACGGACCGTCTTTAAGATCCGGGTCGCTCGCAATCTGCTCTTCGGCGGCCTGGCTCGCCAATTCGTCGCAGCGGTTATTGTCTTCGTGCGACGCGTGACCCTTCGTCCATTTCCACTGAATGGTGTGCGCGTTCACCAGCTCGTCCAGCCGCATCCACAAGTCTTTGTTCGTCACCGGCTTCTTACTGGCCGTCTTCCAGCCATTGCGTTTCCAGCCGTGAATCCAACTCATGATTCCATTCCGCAAATATTCGGAGTCCGTAACGATTTCTACCGAACAGCTTTCTTTCAACTTCACTAAGCCCTCAATGGCCGCCGCCAGTTCCATGCGGTTGTTGGTAGTGTACGGACTGCACCCGAACAGCTCCCGCTTGTATTCGCCAAAACGCAGAATACAAGCCCAACCGCCCTTCCCCGGATTGCCTTTGCAGGCGCCATCCGTAATGAGCTGAACTTTTTTCAAGCCGCCTCTGGTTTCAAGCGACTTCCGCGCACGCCGCTGTTCGCTCCGCCAGTTGATCGGAGAAGAATGCCTCGACAGCGTCCAGAATGTGGGCTATTTCATGCGCCCGATAGATCTCCGTCCGCAGCTTCGATCCGTTGCGCACGCCGTGCGTAAAGTAAGTAGCAAACTGCTTCATCTTTCCGATGGCATCCGCTTCGCCATGTTCCCCCAGCATCAGGTAGTACGTCTTCATCATGCGGTAGCGCTCATCGTCCGGCGGAACGGTGTACGATCCCGTGCGCAAGTATTCATCGATCTGCCGGAAAATCCAGGGATTCGAGGAAGCGCTCCGCCCGATCATCACCGCGTCGCAGCCGGTCTCGCGATACATGCGCAGCGCCGCTTCGGGCGTATCGATGTCGCCGTTCCCGATTACCGGTATTTTGACCGCCGCCTTCACTTCCGCGATATGGGACCAATCGGCATGGCCGCTATATCCTTGCTCGCGCGTGCGAGGATGCAGCGCCACTGCGGCCAGTCCGCAATCCTCGGCGGTCTTCGCCATGGCAACGGCCACCAGTTCGCGGTCGTTCCAGCCAGACCGGAATTTGCAGGTCAATGGAATAGAAATCGCCGAGCGAACTTTCCGCAGGATCGTCTCTACCAGCGGCAAGTCGCGTAGCAGGCCAGATCCCCCATTGCACTTCACCACTTTGTTAACCGGACACCCAAAGTTGATATCGACGATGTCGAATCCGCGGTCTTCGCAAACCTTTGCCGCCTCAGCCATCACTTGCGGATCGGAGCCGAACAGTTGGCAACTGATCGGATGCTCCTCGGGCTCGAAATAAAGGTATCTGAAGTTGCGGTTGCGCTTTTTCGTGTGAAGCGTGCTGACCACTCCATGTGAGCTGGTGAACTCCGTCATGAGCAGACCGCAACCACCCTGGTTGCGGATCAGCCGACGAAATACCGTGTCCGTCACTCCCGCCATCGGCGCCAAAATGGTAGCCGGACGAATCGGCACGGGTCCTACCGGATAGGCCGCTGGAAAGTCGAAAATGTACGGATCGCTCATGAATGGTGCAACAAAAGGGCGCTGTGTCCAGGTGACCTTATTTTAACCGTCCAGGGGAGAAACGTTTTTTGAGACACCTACGTTCATATAGATAGTGGGGAAGTAGCATGGAGCCGTCTAACCTGGCAAAAATAGGAGCCGCCTTTGTTGGCGGTGTGGTTGTCGCCCTGGGGAGCGCTTTGATTTACGTGAAAGTAAACGATGTTCCGCCGCACCCTCTGGTTGTGCCGCCCATCCAGGCGCCAGCGGTCGCAACGCCTCCCGTGCAGCGCGCGGGGGAAAGCAACGCTGTCCCGTCACCGGCAGCCGTTACTCCGCCTGTGCAGGCCGTAGCGCATCGCCAAACGAAATTATCCGCGTCATCCTCCCCCAAACATGTATCGGTGCGGCACGCTGTGCCTAAGCTGCCCACCAAGCTGCCAAAACCGGCGGCCGTGGTGGAAATCGCGCGCAACACTCAGGTATCGGCGCCCATCGCTATCGCGCCCGAACCCCCACGATCGGTATTTGTGCCAACGCCCGCTGTCAATGAAAATGAAGCGCCGCCGGGCCCTCAACTGGATCTACAACCCGCCCCGATCGCGCCGCAGCAACCACAGCCGCATGTCGTCAGGCTGCCCGAGGGAACGAACCTGGTTATACGCTTGGGCGAGACTCTGTCGACCGAGCACAACTACTCCGGCGACACGTTTCGCGGAACTCTGGACGTGCCCATCATTATGGATGGCTTTATCATCGCGGACAAGGGCTCCAAAGTCCTTGGTCGAATCGCAGGCGCTCAAAAGGCGGGCCGCATGGAGGGTGTCGCGAATTTGCACGTGACGTTGACTGAGATCAATACCACCGACGGTCAGCGGGTCCCGGTTGAGACGGGCTTCATCGACAAAAAGGGTCGCAGTAATGGCGGTGAGAATGCTGCGAAGATCGCCGGCGGGGCTGCGCTCGGCGCTATTATCGGGGCGCTCGGCGGTGGAGGCAAAGGCGCGGCGATCGGCGCCGGGGCTGGCGGTGCGGCGGGAACCGGAGCGGTCCTCCTGACCCACGGCAGGCCCGCCGTTTTACCGGCTGAGACGCGGCTAACGTTCCAGCTCACCCGCCCGGCTACCATCAGCGAAAAACTGAACTGACCGCTACCCGCGTTTGACTGCTTCGAGCACCGACCACTTCGTCCCATCCAAGCGGCGCGGACTCAGGTCTATCTCATTCACTTCCTCGATCTGCTCCGCATGGGCCGGGCGCAATTCCCTGAACTTACGCGCCGACGTCAGCACGTTGCGTTCGAGTGAGCCCACGGTCTGGTTATACGTCTCTACCGTTTTCTCGATGGCCTCGCCCAGCTTCATGAAATGTTGGCCCATCGTCAGCAGGCGCGTGTAGAGCTCCTGGCCTGTCGAACGGATCTTGTCGAGATTTTCCGCCACCGTCTGCTGTCGCCAGCCGTGGGCAATCGTCAACAGCAGCGTGATCAACGTGACCGGAGTAGCGATGAGAACGCGCCGCTCGACGCTGAACTCAAGTAACGTCGGATCGTGTTCGAGAGCCGCGCTGAATAGCGACTCGAGTGGCAGAAACGCAATTACGAACTCTGGCGAACATCCCAGGCGTTCCCAATACGCTTTCTCCCCCAACGATCGTACGTGTGTCTTGACCTGATTGGCGTGGTCTTTCAAATAACGCAGCCGGTCGGGTTCGTGCTCGGCCTCCACCGCCCGCAGATACGCTTCGAGCGAAACTTTTGCGTCCACTACGACTTGGCATTCGTTAGGCAATCGAACAATCAGATCGGGCCGCTGATTGGTCTCCCCGAAAAGAGTTTTCTGCTCCGAAAAATCACAGTACTCGATCATGCCCGCCAATTCCACCACCCGCCGCAATTGCACCTCGCCCCAACGCCCGCGCTGGGTGGGCGAGCGCAGGGCCGTCTTCAACTGCTCGGTCGATTGCCGCACGCGCTCCTGCAGCAGCGTCAATGCCTGCACCTGTGTCGAGAGTTCGGCGTAAGCGCCCACGCGCGAGCGCTCCACCGCTTGTACCTGTTCTTCGAAACGGCGCAGCGATTGATTGACTGGCTCGACAAGATGCCCGATCTGGTCGCGGCTCCGGTCGAGGAAAAGCTGGCTGTTCTTCTGCAAGGCGTCCGCGGCGAGCAGCCGGAAGCGCTCTTCGAGCTGTTGTTGTGTTTGCGTCAGCAGCTTGAGCTGCACTTCGGCCAGCTCACGATTCTTGGCGCTTTCCGATTGTGTCCGGATCATCGCATGCTGTGCTTCTTCAAGCTCCGCGCGCTGCTTCTCGTTTCGCTCCTGCGCTTCACCCGCGCTCTCGCGCCAGCGTCTCGCTTCTGAAAGCTGATAAGCCGCAAAACTCGCCGCGCCAAGCAGGCAGACCAGTAGAAACGCCGCCAGTATGCTCATTTCTTAAAACCTGTTTCGTTCTTGAATTGCTCGAGAGTATTGAAAACGATCGGACAGTAGACGGCGCGGTCGGGCATGTGCCACATCCGGCTCAACAGCGACCCATTGCCTTTCACCAGATGGGGAAACTGCTCGCAGGTCTGCGGGCGGGCCTCATAAACGGAGCAGACCATGCCATCGAGGAAAATGCAGCCTTCCTGATTGCGCTTAAGAATTCGTCCCTCTTCCGGCGATTCGACCGTGTACTGGCGCAGGAAGTCCTCGAGCTTAGCGCCCAGAAACCGGGCCAGGCTTTCCGCGTCGCGCTTGGTGATTGGCGTCGTGGCCACCCGGCAACAATTCGCGCAAGCTGTGCAGTCAATCGCTTCTTCCACCTCTTGCGCGATTCCCCGGAAGCGTCTTTCGGCGAAAGTATGCCGTTTCAGCCAGCCGCGAAACCGCTGGTTCTCCTCGCGCTGCTTCTCGCCGAAACGCTTAATCTGCACGAGGTCCGTAATCACTTGTTCCAGTATCTCAATAAATCATTTTGCAAGGAATCTGTTCGGGCTCCGCCGCGCCATGGACCCGAAGGCATAATAAAGGCGTGACAGACCATTTGTCCCTGTCTATTTGGCTCGAGCCAAACAGCCGCACGCATCGTCTACGCCACTTCGAGACTTTGCTGCGCTTGTTTCCTTTTTCGCAGCGCGAACAGCCGCAATCGACGATTTGCATTGAGGCGGTTGATGCAACGGAGCCCCCGTTGCTAGAGCGGCCCGTGAACGGCCCCGTAGACGTTTCCGAAGTCCTGACGATTTTGCGCGATTACACCGGCGACGACGTCGCGTACCGGCTGGAAAGTTGGTGGGACCTGTGGCAGTTCGATAACGACTGGCTCTTGGCTCCCGTTCGTGTGACGCCAGCTTGTTTCGGGCCGGAATTCGACAATGGTACCGGCGCCGGCCCGGCGGATCAGGAAGACCTACGCATCGATTTCGGTCTCGACAGCCACTACCTGCCCCAATCCGAAATCCCAGGCGAAGCAAGACTTACTGAATCGAACATCAAGAGCTTGTTGCGGCTCGTTCACGAGCTCGATTCGCAACTTCCGGTACTCAAGCGCAAGCTCGAAACCGAGTCCGGTGAGAACTTCGCCGACCGGCTGCAGCAGTCCCTCAGCGGTCACGTCCAGTAGTCCGCTGCGGTTAATAAAGCGTGATCGGTACGCTCTTTGAGCTGAGTGAAAAGCCAAACGTAAAGCGGTTATCGTTTAGGCCGCCATAGCTGAATAGGCCGCCGTAGCGCAAGTAGTCGTAGCGGAAGTTTACCGCCAGAAAGCGTCTTAGTGTGTGTCCGTAAGAAAAGCTCAGGTTGCTGCTGTTGTATGACTGCGAGATATTATTGGCGATGCTCTCGAGACGAAAGAAACCGCCGCCGAAGCTTATATTCGAGCGCCGTGTGGAGTACGAGTAGGTGCCATTCGCAAACTGATCGCGCGATGTGAGAAATGTTCCATTACCGGGAACCACGCCCTGGCCGGCGCTGAAGGACAGCGAAGAGTGCCGGAGATAGTGCGTGACAGTAGCCTGCACGGATGGTGTATAACTCACTCGATCATAGGCCCCGATCTCGTAACCAGTGACCACTTGCTGGCCGAAGAGAAGGGCAATCGGAATGCTAATCGTGCCGCTGGTATGGGACCGGTTTACCCCGGCCGAGATACTGGCCTCCCAATGATCCGCGAACTGGTGCGCCAACGTTAGAGAATATCCGTCTAAGGTCGTTTGGCCGACGCCTTTATTGTAAGTGTAATAGGTCCTTGAGTAAGTTCCCGCAATACTCGTTCTGGCAGTGAGACGATACTGAATCGAGGCGGATCCGGAGCCGCCGATACTGCTGATTGCGCCTCCATAATTGTAGTTGTTCAGGTAGAAGTTACCGCTGAAAATATAGCTCAGGCGGCGGGTCTGCTGGTAAGCGAGGCTAATGGAACTATCCACGAACCGAGCCTGGGAGCTGAAAGGATTCGGCGCAACGGAGCTGACGACGGTTGGCGTCACGCTGTAAGATCCGCCGCCATAATCGAGAATACCGGCGGACTGCGTAGTAAAGAATGTCCAGTGGCGGCTCAGCCGTTTGTCGAAGGCCAGCAAAAGGCTTTGGTTTGTTCCCGAACTGTAAGCTGAATCTATGTAACTCCGGTAATCGCCGCGGTAGCTCACCGAAAATTCGCCGTCGTGCAGTTCACGGGACGCCGTAATTCCGCCTCCCACATCCCATCCGAAGGTTCCGCCGGTAACCGTCTGAGAACCCTGAAGAATGGGCACCGTAGTGTCGTAAATAC
Source organism: Bryobacteraceae bacterium (assembly GCA_036501045.1). Taxonomy (GTDB): domain Bacteria; phylum Acidobacteriota; class Terriglobia; order Bryobacterales; family Bryobacteraceae; genus Bog-105. The sequence goes on along the minus strand of DASYAX010000157.1, from coordinate 22,590 downwards.
CGTTTGCGAAGACGAAGTAATTGACGAAATCGTGATCGAAAAACTGACTGGCCAACGTGATCGGAGTGGCGTGTGCGTTGTTGTCATCCGCCGTGGACGGAGCCTGCTGTGCGGCGACAGCGGCGCTCATGAGTAAAAGAACGGCAATTGGTTTCACTGAGAAACCCCGGCGTAACGTTCGCTTCGGTAGCTGAATGCAAGAGCGTCCATGTAAACTTCTAAGTCTGCCGAACGTGCTATCACCTGTCAAGCAAAGAAGTGCTTCGCGCCCGCTGCTACTCTCTTGAGGTGAGAGTTGTTCTACTAGGCTATGGAAACGTCGGCAAGGCCTTTGCACAGCTCCTGAAGGCGAAGCGCTCGGTGTATCCCCTGCCCGATTGTCGGAATGCACACAAGGAACCACGGAAGCGTCTTTGATTTCAGAGGTTTGGACCTGAATCCGCCGTTCGGGCCGCAGGCCGCTTCAGCAGAAGAATTCTTCGCGCAAGCTAAGCCCGATGTGGCCGTCGAGATCACCACCTTAAACCCGGCAAGCGGTGAACCCGCCATTTCTCATATCCGCTCGGCATTCCTAAGAAAGGTTCATGTGATCACCGCCAACAAAGGGCCGATTGCGCATGGCTATGCGCCGGAGATCCTGCCCAAAACAGACTTACTCGCAACCGCCCAGGGAACTTCGAACGTAATCCTTTTGCACACCGATTTGATGGGAACCATCGGAACCGTGTCCATCGATCCAGGCTCCAGCAAACCGCCTATGGCCTCTTCAGCGATCTGGTGGATATCGCCGGTCGGTTTGAGCTTAGCCAATTAGCGCTTTCACTTTGTCGAAATCGCCCGGTTCGCCGAACTTCGCTCCCTGTAAAGAGGGATCGATGCTGCGGCATAAGCCCAAAAGTACCGAGCCGGGACCTACTTCAACGAACCTATTGATACTGCTGCGCGCCATTTCACGAATGCTGTCCGCCCATCGCACCGGATTGGGAATCTGCTCATAAAGGCCTTCCCGCGCCTCGCTGGCCAATTCGATTCGCCTCGCTTGCCAGTTGTTGATCAGTGGAACCCGGAGGTCCCGGAATTCGGCTGCCTGCAAGTCAATTCGCAAACGCTCCTGTGCAGGACGCATCAGCGGGCAGTGAAAGGGCGCGCTGACGCTCAGCACCACGGCTCGTTTGGCGCCGGCCGCCTTAGCTAATTCGATCGCGCGTGCCACCGCGTTCGTGTGACCGGAGATCACGATCTGATCGGGCGAGTTTAGATTCGCGGCGGCGACTACCTCATCCTGCGCCGCCTCCCGCAGGATCCCCTCGAGTTTCCCTTCCGGCAGCTTGAGCAGCGCCGCCATGCTTCCCGTGCCCTCTGGCACTCCCTCTTGCATATACCGGCCGCGCTTACGAACCAGCCTGAGCGCATCCGCGAAACTCAGGCAGCCTGCCGCCACTAGCGCCGAATATTCGCCCAGACTGTGACCTGCCACCAAGGCAGACGGAAATCCCCGCTCTTCGAGTACGCGATAAGCCGCCACCGAGACAGTAAGCAACGCGGGTTGAGTGTTCTCGGTTTTTTTAAGCTCTTCTTCCGGGCCTTCAAAACACAATTTCGAGAGCGCGAAGCCGAGCACCTCGTCGGCTTCTTCGAAGACGCGCCGCGCCGCGGCATGTTGTTCCGCGAGAAGCTTGCCCATGCCGGCAAACTGCGAGCCTTGGCCCGGAAACAAAAAAGCGATATCCGTCATGCAGTCTGAGGTAGCCGAAGTGGGCTATAGTGAAAGCAGGGATGAAAAAGAAACCGATTGTCGAGCCAATTATCTCACCTCAGATCTTGGAAATGGCGAGAAAGTCGGTAGAAGCTGACCGGCCCGTCGCAGCGAAGCGATGCGCCGTGTGCGCCGCTTCCTGTACACCTCTCACCGGGCCGCATGCGGCTGAAGACGAGGACTTGTGTTGGGTTTGCCGGCGCTTGAAGATCAGCGCCTGGCGCGATTCGGATCAGCAGATCTCGGCGCAAGAATGACGTGGCGCCAACCTTCCTAATAGCGTGAAAAGCAACCGGAGAAGTTTTCTCCTGGCCGGCGGCCTCACCGCTTTGGCCGCCTCCAGAGCAATCGGAGCAAACGATTCCATCCGTGTCGGAGCCATTGGTTGCGGCGGACGCATGCGCGATATCCTCTCGGCGGCCGACAAGGCGCCGGGGTTTGAACTGGTAGCGGGCTGTGACGTCTATGGACCCCGCCGCGACGCCATCCGCGAGAGGACGAATGAGCTCGCGAGCACCCACCTCGATTACCGCGAAGTCCTGGACAAAAAAGAGATCGATGCCGTCTTCATCGCCACGCCGAATCATTGGCATGTCCGCATCGCCTCCGACGCCTTGGCCGCCGGCAAAGACGTCTATCTCGAAAAGCCCGTCACGCACACCATGGAAGAAGCCGATCTGCTGACTCGTGCCGTCCGTGAATCGAAGCGAATTCTGCAGTGCGGCATGCAGCAGAGAAGTTGGAGCCACTTTCAAAACGCCGTCGAGCTGATCCAGGGGGGCAGCCTGGGCCGCGTGACCCAGATCCGCACCTATTGGTATCAGAACTACCAGGGCCACCCGCCGGTGAACCACATCGACGTCGATCTTCTCGATTGGAAGCGCTGGCTCGGCTCCGCTCCCGAGCAACCTTACGATGAGGAGAAGTTCCGTCATTGGCGCTGGTTCTGGAACTTCGGCGGCGGCGCCATGACCGATCTTTTCACACACTGGATCGATGTGGTTCACTGGGCCATGAAAAGTTCCGAACCGAAGCTCGTTCAGACTCTCGGCGACCGTTACGTGTTTGACCGTTGGGATTGCCCCGATACGATTCAGTCCGCGCTTCGTTATCCCGATTTCGAGGTCGTCTACGAGGGCACCATGGTCTCTTCGATCGACGACGGCGGATTGGAGTTTCGTGGCACGAAGGGAACTCTGAAAATCGACCGGAGCCAGTTCGGTATCTATCGCGAAAGGATAACCGGCGCGAATCCGGTCCTGACGGAGCGCAGCGTGGAAGATGGCACCATTGCCCATGTGCAGAACTTCTTCGACTGTGTGCGCGATCGAAAGAATCCCAACGCCCCGATAGAGACCGGCGTTACCGCCGCGCGCGCCGGTCAGCTCGCGAATCTGGCCTTACGCCGGAATAACAAAGTAGTCTGGCCGTTAACCGCGTAGACCACCTTAGCCCGGCCCGCCCGCTGTTGTCGCATCTGGCGTGCAGAACCGTTCTGAATGGTTCGATAAGAAGCTGAGAAATAGGTGCTCAGTCGTCTTGTCGGGGCTCCCACCCTCATTGTCGCGGGACTCGCGCTATCGGCAGCGGTCGAATTATTGCCCGCCGCTGCCATTCCGATGCTCGGCAGCGTGGCCGATGTACTTCGCCTCACCAACGACGAGGCCGGCGGCCACATTCCCGTTAGACTTCGGGCTCAGGTGACGCTGAACTGCCGCTTTCCCAGCCATCAGTTCTCGAGGCGGTTTAGACTAGGCTTGCGCTGTCAGCCCAACGGACGATTCCGCCGTTAGCTCTATTGACCAGATAGCTTCGAAATCGACGAAGTAGGCTCGCACTTCAATGTCTGAGATAGCGCGCTTCAGAATTGTAGAGGCGTGCTGCAGTTCCCGTTCGTGATGTTCCGCTTCTGCCTGAGTGTCGCCGCCAAACATCCCCGCCAAGCCGCCATAGGCTCCACAATCGGAATGCAGCATTAATATCGCAAGCTTGGTCCCATGAAGCTGGATGGATTTTCGAATCTGCTCCAATACGAACTCACGGTCCATTTCATTTTCGGGTGACGACAAAGACTTTGCGCCACCTGCAATCTTAATCGGATCCGGGTTTACGATCCCAATCCGCTTCAGAAACTTGCTGAATCCTAATTGAAAGCGGTTGTCGAAGCACCAAACCACGGCCGCGTCGCAAAAATATTGCTCCCGCGAAGCATCGAAATGAAAAACTTTCGTCATAGTGGACTAGTCTCTTCAATTGTCTCTTTATCGGTTGCCTTTGAACGAGACCTTGGCAAACTAGGAGAGTTTGCTATACTCCTAGAGAGACTGGGAGGCGAACATCGTGGCTAAAACGGCAGACCTGCTGCCAGGGACTCTCGACATGCTGATCCTCAAGGCGGTGTCGCTAAAACCGCTGCATGGGTACGGTGTCCTGCTGCGCATACAACAGATCTCGGGCGATGCGCTCGAGATTCCTCAAGGTTCGTTGTACCCGGCCCTCTATCGCCTGGAGCATCAAGGTCTGATCGCCGCTGAATGGGGCGTGAGCGACAACAATCGCCGGGCGAAGTATTACACGCTAACTGTTGCCGGACGGCGGCGGTTGCGCGAGGAAACCGCCGGCTGGAATCGCTTGGCGTCCGCCATTGCCGCCGCGTTGAACACCACGCCTGAGGAGATATGACATGCTGAGGCGCCTGCGCTCTCTGTTTCGCGCGCTGAAGTCGCGCCGGGATTTCGAACGGGGAATGAGCGACGAGCTGCGCTTTCATATCGAACAGTACACCGCCGACCTGGTGCGCTCCGGGGTCTCGCCGCAAGCAGCAGCCCGGCGGGCGCGTATCGAGTTTGGAGGCCTCGCGAGCGTCCAGGAAGGCTGCCGTGAGGCGCGCGGGCTGCATCCCTTCGATGAACTGGCGCGCCAATTGCGCTACGCCGCTCGGTTGTTACGTAAAACGCCCGGCTTCACCATTACGGCTTTTATTACGCTGGCCGTCTGCCTCGGCGCGAATCTCACCATCTTCGCCATGGTCGATTCGATCCTGCTCCGCCCGCTGCCATTTCCCGCCGCTGGCCGCCTGGTCACCATGTACAACACCTATCCCAAGGCAGGCGTCGATCGCGACGGTTCATCGATAACCAACTACTACGAACGCCGCGGCCGGATTCCCGCCTTTTCCTCGCTCTCGATTTACCGTTACGATACCGCCATCGTCGGCGATTCCGGCTCAACTGAACGGGAGCAAATTACGCGCGTATCGCCGGAGTTCTTTCGAACGCTCGGGATCGGGCCGGCCATCGGGCGCAGTTTCACCGAGGCGGAAACTTCGTATCAAAATGATCGCGTTGTGATTCTCACGAACGCCGATTGGCGGCGCTATTTCCTTGCGAACCGCAATGTAATCGGCAAACAACTCCGGGTAGATGGCGTCCCGTACTCGGTCGTCGGCGTTTTGCCGCCCACCTTTCGTTTCCTGTCGTCGGAGGCGCGCCTCTATTTTCCTTTTGCATCGCGGCTGGAAGATCGCGGGCCAGCCGAACGCCACGCGGGCGGCAATTCCAAACAGATCATTGCGCGCCTCAAGCCGGGCGCAACCGTGGCCCAGGCGCAGGCGCAAATTGATGGGCAGAACAACAGTTTAGAACTGGACGATCCGCAAGCCAAAATGATGGCCGAAGCCGGCTTTCGCTCGCCCGTAGTGCCCCTTCACGCCGACTACGTTGCCGGCATCCGGCCCACTTTATTAATGATGCAGGCGGGCGCTTTCGCCCTACTGCTGATTGGCGCGATCAATCTCATGAATCTGCTGCTCATCCGCGCGAGCGGACGGATTAAAGAAAGCGCCGTCCGGCAGGCCTTGGGCGCGAGCCGCCGCCATGTGGTGAGCGAGGCGATCGTCGAAACTACACTGCTCACGCTGGCTGGCGGGGTCCTCGGAATCGTCGCCGCGATGGGTGGAGTCCGCCTGCTGGCCGCTCTCGGGGCCAGCCGGCTTCCGCTCGGCAGTCAAATCGCCTTCGATGCCCGCTCGGCGGCCATGGCCCTTGCCGGAGTTTTGGCCCTTGGCCTCGCGCTGGCAGCGCCTATCGCCTGGTTCAATCTTCGGGGCCAGCGGGCAAATGCCATCCAATCGGAAGGCCGCAGCTTGACGGCGAATCGCGCGGCTCAGAAGCTGCGGCACGCTTTTATCGTGGCGCAGACAGCGCTCGCGTTGGTTCTGCTTGCCGCGGCCGCTTTGCTCGGGCTCAGCCTCGAGCGAGCCATGGCGGTTTCCCCCGGCTTCCGGCCCGGCCATGTCCTCACCGGGCAAATTTCCGTTCCTTCGAACAAATATCCGGACTGGGCAGCCCGCCTGGCGTTCAACGAACGCTTACTGAACCAGATCGAGCGCCAGCCCGGCGTGGTAGCCGCGGGCATTGTCAATAACGTTCCTCTGAGCGGCAACAGCGGCCTGAGCGCCGCCGCGGTGAAAGGCCACGTCCGCAGGCCAGGCGAATCGGCGCGCGCCTATTACGCCTATGGCGTCGATGGCGATTACTTCACCGCGCTGGGCTTTTCTTTGCGTGAAGGGCGTTTCCTGACGGCCGACGATTCGCGCCGTCCGGAGCGTGTCTGTGTCGTCGACGAAGACTTCGCGCGTTACTATTGGCCGCATGCGAGCGCGCTGGGCCAACGCGTCTTCAGGGGCTCAGATGCGAGCGACGACACGCAGGCGTTCACCATCGTCGGTGTTGTCGGTGCGGTGAAACAAAAAGGGCTCACCGACCAGACGGCGCAAGGCGCCATCTATTATCCCTACGCCTTGCGGACCGATGACCATCTCTTCGTAGCCGTCCACACCAGTGTTCCGCCCAGCTTGTTCGCGCCGGTGCTGCAAAAGCTGGTGCGGCAAGTCGACCCGGAGCTGCCGGTCAACGATCTCCAGTCAATGGATGCCCGCATCTCCGGCAGCCTTTTGGCGCGTCGCTCTCCGATGCTGGCGGCAAGCCTTTTCTCCGCCATCGCGTTACTGTTGATCGCCGTCGGTTCCTATGGCGTGTTGAGTTACGCGGTCACCCAGCGCCGCCGCGAGATCGGCGTGCGCATCGCGTTGGGTGCGATGCCCAAACAGATACGCAGTCAGTTTCTCGCTCTCGGTTTGCGCCTGTTGGCTGCGGGAATTTTACTTGGTCTCTTCGGTGCCTGGCTCACCGGCCGCGCGATGCGCACACTGCTGTTTCAAGTGCCGCCTTTTCCCGGTGCCGCCTTCGCCGCTGCTGCCGCCGTAATCGCTATCGTTTCTCTTGCCGCTTGCCTGGCGCCCGCGCACCGCGCCGCCCGCATCCCGCCGCGTGAGATTCTCGCCGATCAATAGAAGGCTAAAACTCATTCCACAGGAACTGGTTGTAGATCTCGTGATGAAACTGCACCTCGGGCGCCTTCACGCTGGTGCCCAACAGGCGCGCGCAGCGGTCCGCCGATGCCTTCTTTAACTCCAGGTAGCGCCCCTTGACGTCTTCGCCGAACAGCTTTGTAGTCCACTCCGCTTTCGAAAAATTATCCATCGCGTCGTAAATGTTGTCCGGCAGAAAGCGCTGCGCCGCCCGCAGGTTATCGAGGTTCGCAATGTCGCCTTCGACTCCGGTCTTGAAGATCGAATAGAGCGTCATGTATGGATTCGCGTCCGGGCCGACCGAGCGCACTTCCACGCGCGCGCTGCGCTCGTTGCCGATCGGAATGCGCACCATCGAACCGCGGTCAACGGCCGATGCCTTGAGTTGATTCGGAGCTTCAAAATGTGGATCGAGCCGGCGATACGCGTTCACGCTGGCGTTCATGATCAGACACAAATCGTTTCCGTGCGTCAGAATGCGATCTACGAAATCCCAGGCGTACTTGCTGATTTTTTCCTCGCCTGCCGGATCCCAAAACAGATTCTTGCCGTTCTTGCTCACAGAGACGTTGGTATGCATGCCGCTGCCGTTCACGCCCACCACCGGCTTCGGCAAGAAGCTCGCGGTCAATCCCATCTTGGTGGCCACCTGCCGGCAAATCAGTTTGTAAATCTGGATATGATCGGCCGCTGCTACCACTTCGGCGTAGCCATAATTGATTTCAAATTGCGACGGAGCAACTTCCGGATGGTCTTTCTCGTTCTGGAATCCCATCGCCCGCTGCACTTCCGCGGCCGTGTCGATAAACGTCCGCAGCGTATCCCCCGGCAGCGAATGATAATATCCGCCCGTATTAACGTATTCGAACTTGCCGCCGGTGTGATAATGCTTTTCCGCATCCACGCCTTTGAAAAGAAATCCCTCGATTTCGTTCGCCGCGTTCAGCGTCAGATTATCTTTGCTGTAGGCTCCGGTCGAATACGCTTTGAGAATGGCGCGCATGTCGGCGGCATAGGGTCCGCCATCTTTGTCGATGACCTCGCCGAACACCAGCACTTTCCCGGATCCGAAAATGTCGGCAGGCGCCCAGTAAAACGCCGGCCAGTCGATCCCGAGCCGCAAGTCGCTCTCGCGCTGCGCTGTAAAGCCGCGAATGGAGGAGCCGTCGAACGTCAAGTTGTCCCAGCTCTTCAGCAAAAACTTCTTATCATAATCGAGCATGTGCAGCCGGCCTTCCAGGTCGCTGAACAGCACGGTTATCGCCTTGATCCGCTTCTCGTCCGTTAAATATTTCAAACGCGCTTCCCGGATCTGCTCCACGGGCACGCGCTTGCTGCGCTCCTCCTTGGCCTGCAGGTTCAGGTCTTCCAATTCGGTATAAGGCAGTCTGAGAAAGTCTTGCAGTTCGTTGCTCATTGATCTCCTGGAATGCTTGGAACGGGCGCTGGTCCGCTCAATAGATAGCGCTCCGGTTCGAGTTTCAGGCCAGTTAAAAGTCCGGCTAAGTCTTGATTGTCAACGACGAGGCCGCTCCGGCCCAAGCTTTCGCCGATAGATTCTGTTTATAGGATCCATGTGCCGATTTCGCAAACAGTAGCGTCTTAGGCAACACCTTTGCTAAGATTAAGAAGTCTTTGACCGCATCCGTAGTAATCTCCGAGTGCCTTCCGGCCGCTACTTCCTCCTTCCTTCAAGTTGGTTACCAAGCGCAGTCTGACAAAGATAATTTTCAATACAAAGGATTAACACTGTGACCAACATTTTTGTCGGAAATCTCAGTTATCAAACCACTCAGGAAGAGCTTCACAGCGCCTTCGCGACGTATGGGGGCGTGGAACGCGTCAACATCGTAACCGATCGTGATACCGGTCAGCCCCGCGGCTTCGCATTCGTTGAAATGACGGAGGCGCAGGAAGCGCAGACCGCTATCTCCCAGTTAAACGGTGCCGAGCTTCACGGCCGCGCGCTGAACGTCAATGAAGCGCGCCCGAAGCCGGCTGGCGGCGGTGGCGGCGGATTTGGAGCAAGGCGCGGCAACGGAGGTTCGGGCGGCGGTGGTCGTGGCAGGGGCGGTTCCCGCTGGTAAGACCGGCTCTCGTTATCGCCACTAGCCAAACCCTCACGGGCGCTTTCGTCTAATAGTTAGTTGGGCCGCCCGCCTGGTTCCCCAGTGGCAGCCAGGCGGGTTGGTGGCCCTTTTCGTTTGAGGAGAAATCATGCCAGGTCGTGGACCGCAGACGTTCAAGAAACGTCAGAAAGAACAACAGCGAAAAGAACGGCAACAGGAAAAAATGGCGAAACGGCTCGCACGCAAAGACGGGAAACCGCTTTCCGATTCTGATATCGAAAGCCCCGCCGAAGATCAAGTCATCGAAGGCGAAGCGCAAGCGCCCGAGGTTAATGATTTGAGAACCGAAAGTTCGCGATAGCAACCTCGTCGTTCGTCGGTATATAAAAGCCGACTTTATCCTGGGTGAAGTCGCGTCCGGGGCTATTCACGTCCCCTATGTCGGTCCATGCGCCGTTGGTATTTTTGACTCGCGCGCTGATCGAATTCGCCTTCACCGCTAAATCCACCTGCACCCAGTCGTTCGAATCGGCGGCAAAGGGGACGCGGTTCCATTCAATGGATTTGCCTTGCCGGACTTCGCGAATGTTCGCATGCTTTCCGTCCAATGTGAATAAGATGTAATTCTCGTTGTCCTGATAGCCCGCGTACCATTGCAACTTTCCGTGTTTTAGAAATCCGCCCACCCGTCCGCGCGCCTGGAACGAATAGCGTCCTGGCGCCCTCGGCACGTGATACGAAACAAATCCGCCTCCCCGCCTGACCTGCTCACCCTCGACCGGCAAGCCGTCGCTCGCCGCCAGATGGGGCGTTTGCACCGCGGCGGGAACGGGCGGGGGAGTTTCGGCGGGCGGCAAAGCTGCCGGTTCCTTTTTCTCGGCGGCCGTCTGCTCCGGTGTCGCCACAGTGGAGGTGGAAGCCGCCGCGCGCAGCACCTCCGGTGCTGTCTTGAGCGTGAATGACGCCGCCATCTCCTCCGATTTCTTGACCTCCACGACCATCGGTGGCGGATCGGTAAATCCCGCTTTATGCACCCGGATGTTGTGCTTACCCGCTTTCAACGGAATCCGTAACTGCCCATGTTCGGTCTTGCGCCGGTAAAGCACCTCGTCGATGTAAACATCCGCCCCGTCTTGTCCGGCCATTACCACCACCGTGCCTACATTCGGGTCCGATTTCACATACACTGTCAATGTCGGCGCGGGCGTGTAAGTCAACACAAAACGTTGGTGATCGCGGTCTTGTGTAACTTGCAAATCGTGCTCCGTCTTTCCCAGCGCTTCGAGGGGCAGCCCTTGCGCGCCCACTTCGCCGGCCGGTTTACCATCCAGCAGGATCGCCGAGTGCTCGGCATTCGTTACCAAACGTCCGCGTCCGTCTTCCTGCGAGACCAATACCGCCATCGCGTTGGAAGCGGTCGGTGTTCCGATCACCTGCGGCGCTCCTTTGCCCGTCACTTCAAAATCGAAAGCCGCCACCCCGCCCCTGCCCGCCACGTTGACCGAATGGCGCCCGGGCTGAAGATTATCGAGCACGAACTCGCCATCGTTCAAGTTCCGTGGCGGCTGACCGTCGAAAGAAACCGTCCCCGGCAGTAAATCTGTATAGAGCCGCAGCGTGGGAGTCGGCGAAGCAGCCGCGGGCAAGGCAACCGTCGCCGTGCTTGGCTTTCCTGCCTCCGGCGGAGCCGCGGCGGCAGTAGCGGTCTCCTGATCCTTGAAGTTGATCTTCCGCGCGGTCTGGATTAAGTAAAAAAATGCCGCCAGGACAAGAACGGTGAGAAACAGCGCTAAGCCGACCGCCAACTGCCAGCTCTTCGAATCGAGCCGCGGTACCTCGGGCGGAATCTCCGCCGCGTCCGACGGCTCATCCGCCGCGGGCGTCGAATCGGGTTTGGCGGGCAACGTCTTGACCGGCGGTTTTTCTGTAAAGAGTGCAACCTGTTCTCGCGGAAACAGCCGGGAAGCCTCGTCGCGTCCTGTGGCGGGAACCGGCGCCTCCTCGCGCAGATAGCGCGCCCGCTCGATAATCTCTTGGTGAATGTCGGCCACCATCACCTGTAGCTCGAAATCGTCGACATGCACCCGGCGAATGAGCTGCAATCGCTCGAAATGCTTCTTCAGCCTGTCTAACGATCTGGTCTGACTAGTGTCCAACCGGATCTGTCTCAACTCGTCTAGCGGAGTAAGTGTGTGTTGAGATCGATCCACGAACGATGGGTGCTCTTCACTGAATTATAGCGGGCAAGACCGCTTCCGTACCGCCGGTCTGCCCGGCGGCTCGTCTGCTATCCTTTCGCCCATGCGATCGCGCAGTGCCTTTGGCGCTCTCCTGCTTTTTCTACTTTGGGCCGTTTCGCCGCTCGCCGCTCGGGTCGTCCGCGTCGAAGTCGCTTCACGCCAGGATGTCCTCAACCATAAGACATTCGGCGCTGCCGGCGAGTATGAACGCATCACCGGCCGCGTCTATTTTTCCCTGCGGGTCGCAGATCCGCACAATCGCGGCATTGTCGACTTGGCGAACGCCGTGAACCTGGCCAACGATGAGGTCGGGTTTTCCGCGGACTTCGTGGCCATCCGGCCGAAAAACCCGAAAAAGAGCAACGGATCGATGCTGCTGGAAATACCAAACCGCGGGAAAACTCGCATTGTTTCACTTGTCGATGGCGGTAACTGGGATCTGTCGGGCGATGCCGGCGACACCTGGCTGCTGCGCAATGGCTACACCGTTGCTGCCCTGGGCTGGCAGTGGGACGCGCCCGGGCCCGACGCGCTTCGTTTATACGCGCCCATCGCTAGGGAGCATGGCCGGCAAATCACCGGCTTGCTGCGCGGCGATCTCATGCCTTCACACCGCATGCCGGAGATTCCGCTCGGCCATCTGATCACCGGCAATCCAGGCGGCATTGAATATCCCGTCAGCGCACCGGACGACCCACGTGACACGCTCACCGTCCGTGACTCGCGTACTGCCAAAAGAACATTGATTCCTCGATCCGAATGGCAGTTCGCTCACACCGTCGACGGCAAGCTTTCACCCGGCAACCGGTACATTCACTTGCACGCGGATTTTCAACCCGGCAGGCTCTACGAATACGTCTATGTCGTGGTCGACCCGTTTGTCGCCGGCCTTGGTTTCGCGGCTGTGCGCGACTTTGCCTCCTACGTGAAGCACGCGGCCGATAGCATTGTACCCGCCGCCCGCGTCTATGGCGAAGGCATCTCGCAGAACGGGCGCTTCTTGCGCGATTATCTGTATCAAGGCTTCAATGCCGATGAACAAGACAGACTCGCGCTCGATGGCGTTTTGGCGCATGTCGCGGGAGCGGGCCGCGGGAGTTTCAATTACCGCTTCGCCCAGCCTTCCCGCGATGCGCAGCCTACCTCCTCCGTCTTCTTCCCCACCGATATCTTCCCCTTTACCGATCGCCCCGAAACCGATCCACTCACCGGAACTACCGCGGGCTTGCTTGATCGCGCCATCGCCGGCCACGACGTGCCGAAGATCTTCCTCTCGAATACTTCCTACGAATATTGGGGACGCGCCGCTTCATTGATTCACACCAGCCCGGATGCCAGGCGCGATATGCCGCCCTCGGCCAACGTTCGCATCTATCATTTCACCGGACTGCAGCACTTCTCGGGTGCCTTTCCTCCCGCCAAAGGGACCGGGGATTTGACCGGACAGCAGCCGGAATCGCCCCTTCCGGTCAAGTATTTCTGGCGCGCCATGATTGCCAACATGGACGCTTGGGTTCGCTCCGACATCGCTCCGCCGGAAAGCAGCTATCCCACCATCGCCGGCTCAACGCTCGTGCCGTTGGATCAATATGCATTCCCGGCTATCCCAGGCGTAAACAAACCGCACGAGGCGAATGCCGCCTATCGCCTCGATTTCGGCCCAGACTGGCGGGATGGAATCCTGAGTATCGAGCCGCCGAAAGTCGGCGAGCCTTTCCCCGTGCTCGTGCCGCAAGTCGATGCCGATGGCAACGAGCGTGACGGCGTCCGCTTACCCGAACTGGCAGTTCCGCTTGCCACCTACACTGGTTGGAATCTGCGGGATCCGTCCATTGGCGCGCCCGGCCAGCGCGTCTCGTTCGAGGGGTCTTATCTGCCGTTCCCCAAAACGGCGGTCGAGCGGCGCAAATCGGGCGATCCTCGCCGGTCCATCGCCGAGCGCTACCGCAATCGCCAAGAGTATCTGGATCGCTACCGTCGCGCGATTGACGAATTGGTGAAGCAGCGCTGGATTTTGCCGGAAGATCGCTCAGCCCTGCTCGAGCGTGGCCGGCGCGAATGGGAGGAAGCTACAAAATAGCGCGCCGCAAGCAGCGCCGTCCACAAATTCAGGGACTCGTCGAAGAACCCGATTGCGCGAAGGCCGCCGCTGCCAGCCCTAGCGCCGCCAATGCCGCCGCCGCCGTCGTACCGAGAAGAACCTTGTTGGTCGTCGGCTTGCCAACCGGGCCCGCGCTGGCGCCGCTGGCCGCCGCCGCCGTTCCAAAAGTCGAGACCGAGCCCGGCTCCACGACCCCCACCACATCTCCCAGTGTATTCACCACTTGAAGCTGTCCCCTGACCGAGCCCACCTCCATGCTTTCGCCTGAGATCGCCACCACTCCATCGGCGGTCGTCGTCTGCGCCGTCGTCACCCAAAGTCCGCCGTAGCCCAATTTGCAGCTCCCGAAATGCCTCGCCCGCACGGCTCCGGTTTGTACCTCAACCAGTCGCGGCGAGATGGTCGCCGACGAATGAGGTCCCATCAGGAATTCACACTGGTCGTGCAGGAACAGTGTCACCGGCGTCGACAGCGTCTGCACGCGCGTGCCCTTCAGAAGATTGGCATTGTTCGGCGTGGGAGCCCCATTGATCAGGAATTGGTCTCCCAGCGCGATCCCGACCACGCTTGCCGCCAGTGCAACGTTACTCGCCTGGTTTCCCGATTCGCCCTGCAGCTTATTCGAAAGGTTGGCGACTTTGCGCGAAATGTTCGTTTGATGGATGGCCGCTTCGCCGATACTCTGCCCTTCAAACGAAACATGCACCTGGATGATGAACGATCCCGTAACGCCGTTATTTCGAAGACCAGGTGCGGTGGCGATTCCGTCCGCATTCGTAGTGCTCGCAAAATGGCTCGACCCGTTGGCGAATACCGCTCCGGGGCCATTGTTTGGAGCGTCAAATTCGACGTATGCCCCCGTTACCGGCTTATGGTTGGAATCTTCTACCTGAATGACGGGCTCATGCGCGTCGTGGCCTTGCAGACTATTCAGCGCGCCGTCACCGTCTATGACGGATATGTGAAAACCGGAAGGCGAGACCTGCCCTGCCTGAATCGTGCGTGCTATCAGAAATAGAAAGGCGAAAGAAAAGAGAATGCGCAAAACGGACTGATCTCCAACGAGTCGCCCTCGCAGTACAGCACCTCTGTATTGCGTTGACCGCAGAATAACATGAATTTCACCTTCACATCGGGAGTCCGCCAAGGCCCGAGTACTGGAACCGCCTGTACGCGGAGCTTGTCTGGTCGAAGGCGAGAATTTCTTGCAGTCGCTTGAACTTACGTTAATTGGCGCACCCTTCTCTTACCTACTACCATGCGAACTCTGGGTGTTTCCCCACTGACGGCGCAAGCCGTTGTAACTTACCCTTATTAAACACGTCCTTGGCGTTACTGGCTGATTTCAGATGATGCGAAGACTGCTGTGTTTGACGTTGGCGGGGCTGGCTGGAGTGGTCGTTCAACCGCTCGAAGCTCAATTTGCGGCAGCGCAGCCGCGGATCACCCAAGCCGTTAATGAAAACCGCCTGACGACCATGCGCCGTAGCATGCATCCGCTCGCGCGCCCTGAGTTTGACCAGGGCCTGGCGCCTTCGACTCTGCCGATGGACCGGATGCAACTGGTGCTGACGCGCAGCCCCGCGCAGGAGACAGCGCTCGAGACCCTGCTCGCGCAGCAGCAGGATCCTGCTTCCTCGCAATACCATCAATGGTTGACGCCCCAGCAGTTCGGCCAGCAGTTCGGGGCCGCCGATCAGGATGTGCAGACGATTACCGGCTGGCTGCAATCGCACGGCTTCCGCGTCGATCGTTTGGCCAATGGACGAAACCTCATCGAATTCAGTGGAACCGCCGGGCAGGTGGAAGAAGCATTTCACACTGCGATCCATAAATATGTCGTGAACGGCGAGTCCCACTGGGCCAATGCGAGCGAAGTCCAGATTCCGGCGGCGCTTGCGAACGTCGTGGCGGGCGTATCCACGCTGCACAATTTCAGCAAAAAACCGCAACTGATCCATTCAGCAGCGCGGTTGGAAGCGGCGGTTTCGACGAACTCCTCCCAACCGCAGTTCAGCTCGAACGGAACCAACGCGCTTACGCCGGCGGATTACGCAACCATTTATAACGTTAACCCGCTCTACGCCGTGGGTATCAATGGATCGGGAACCACCATCGCTGTCGTTGGACGATCGAACATTACCCTTTCCGACGTCAACAGTTTTCGCAGCAACTTCGGGCTTTCCGTCAATCCTCCGCAAGTGGTCGTGAACGGCACAAATCCCGGCGTTCTCCCCAACGGCGAAGTCGATGAAGCAACGCTCGATACAACCTGGGCCGGCGCGGTGGCGCAGAGCGCGACGGTAAAGCTCGTCGTGTCAGCCTCCACCAACACCACCGATGGAGTGGATCTATCGGAGGCCTACATTATCGACAATAATCTCGGCGACGTGATGACTGAAAGCTTCGGAGACTGCGAAGCGAACTATACGCAGGCCGAGGAAACTGCGATTTCGAGCCTGGCGCAGCAAGCCGCAGCCGAAGGCATCACTTACACGGTCGCCTCGGGCGATAACGGCGCCGAGGGCTGCGACGATCCTTCTACCGTGCCCGCCACGCATCAGATTTCGGTCAACATCCTCGCTTCAACCCCTTACGATATCGCCGTGGGTGGAACCATGTTCAACGAAAACGGCAACACCTCCGCATACTGGGCCTCCACGAATGGAACCGGCGACGAGTCGGCTCTTTCGTATATTCCGGAGAACGTCTGGAATGAAAGCTGCGCCACCCAGTCTGCCTGCACCACCGGCAACACGCCGGGCTTGTGGGCGGGCGGCGGCGGAGCCAGCACGTTGGTCGCGAAGCCTTCCTGGCAAACTGGGGTCGCGGGCATTCCGAGCGACGGCGCGCGAGATATTCCCGACGTTGCGCTTACCGCCGCCGGACACGATTTCTATTTGCTTTGCCTGAACGGCTCGTGTACCAGCAGGCGGGGGCGAATCAGCTTTCAGGGATACAGCGGCACCTCCGCCGCCACGCCGTCTTTCGCCTCCATCATGGCTTTGATTGTGCAGAAAATGGGCGTGCGCCAGGGGCAAGCGAACGATACGCTGTATCGTTTGGCCGCGCTCGAAAGCCTCTCAAATTGCAACGCCTCGAATACCTCGAGTCTGCCCGCCACCACTTGCATCTTCAACGATGTCACAGTGGGAAATAATGTGGTTCCCGGCGAAACAAGCAGCTCTTATCAAGCGGGCGTGGGCTACGACTTAGCTACCGGGTTGGGTTCCGTGAATGTGACGAACCTGGTAAATCGATGGAACGCCGTTGCCGCTTTGGTTCCTCAGATCCGCGTCACGATCGATTCGCCCTCGCCCTTGAATGCAATCGTCTTTGGGCAGACTCGATTCAGCGGCTGGGCGCTCGCTGATTCAGCCGCCATTACCAATCTTGCCGTCGCCGTCGATGGCGTGGCCTATGGCAACGCGACCTATGGAATCTCACGGCAGGATGTTTGCAACGTATATCCCGACCGGCCTGGCTGCCCGAATGTGGGCTGGTCCTTCCCGTTCGATACTACGCAACTGGCCAACGGCAGCCACACCGTGGATCTGACGGCGGCCGCTGCCAATGGACAAAAGTACACCGTTACCAGCAGCTTCACGGTCGCCAATTGGAGTACCGGCAATCCGATGCGCGTTGACATCGATAATCCGAACGGACAGAGCGCGGCCTTTAGCGGCACGGTCAACTTTGGAGGCTGGGCGGTGGACGATCTGACGTCAATCGCTCAAATAGCGATTGCCATCGATGGTGTTCCTTTTGGAAATGCGGCGTACGGGGCAGCCCGCACGGATGTCTGTGCCGCCTACCCGGGCCGGGCCGGTTGCCCAAATGTGGGGTGGAACTTCACGCTGGATACCACCTCGCTGGCCGATGGCTCGCACACGCTGGCGGTAACCGGAACTTCAGCCGGCGGCCAGAGTTCAACCTTAGCGACTGCGTTCAAGGTCGCCAATCAAAGCGGCAGCCCTATTACGATCACGGTCGATAATCCCGGGCCGCCGAGTGGAGCGCTGAGCGGACCGGTGAACATGAGTGGCTGGGCGCTCAGCAGCAGTGGGGCTATTACGCAGATCACGGTCGCCGTAGATGGCGTCTCGCTGGGAAGCGCCGCTTACGGCCAGACGCGGCCGGATGTCTGCGCGGTGTATGTCGGCCGCGCCGGCTGCCCCAATGTCGGATGGAACCTGCTCGTCGATACCACTCGGTTTGCCGACGGCGCGCATACGTTGGATGTGGCCGCGTATACGGCCACGGAGTGGTTCTCAGGGCCGCACTTGACGGTAAGCACACCCTTCACGGTAGCGAACGGCAGCGCCACCAATCCGACCCAGATTTTTATCGACCAGCCAAGTGCGCAATCTTCGACGGTGATGGGCGTAACAACGGTTTCCGGTTGGGCGTTCAACGACAACGCGGCGCTCAGTAGTTTAGTGGTCTCGGTCGATGGTGTTCCGAAGGGCAATGCGACCTACGGCTTGAGCCGCCCGGATGTTTGCCAGGCCTATCCCGGAAAACCTGGGTGTCCCAACGTGGGCTGGAGTTTCGCGCTCGATACTACATTGCTGCCGAATGGCCCGCACGTGGTGGAAGCGGCAGCGGGCAGCCGTTCGGTAGGCAGTCCGTTCACGGTCGCGAATTGGGCCGCGGCAAACCCGATGAGCATCACCATCGACAATCCGAACTCGCAAAGTGGAACACTGAGTGGCACAACGAGCGTGGGAGGCTGGGCCATAGACAGTCTCGCGGCCATCGGCGGCCTGGCCGTCGCAGTAGATGGCGTTCCGTTCGGCAACGCTCTCTATGGCTTGAGTCGGCCGGATGTTTGCACTGTATTTCCCGGCCGCGCGGGCTGCCCCAACGTGGGCTGGAGCTTCTCGTTGAATACGATGTTCCTGGCCGATGGCTCGCACGCCCTTGAGGTCACTGGAACGTCATCGGGCGGGCAGAGTTCGACCGTCACCACCGCCTTCAGCGTCTCCAACGCAGCGGGCAACCCAATTTCATTGACAGTCGACGCACCGGTGGCGAGCGCCACGTTGTCCGGCTCGGCGCAAATCAGCGGCTGGGCTTTGGATACCAGCAGCGGCATCGCCGTTGCCTCGGTCCAGGTTTTGGTGGACGGAGTGCTCTATGGCAATGCAGCCTACGCACAAGTTCGCGGAGACGTGTGCGCCGTCTATCCGTCGGCGGCCGGCTGCCCGAATGTCGGTTGGGTTTTCACGCTCGACACAACCCTTCTGCCCAATGGAGCCCACACGCTCGAAATCCGCGCCCTCGCCGCAAATGGACAGGATCGTATGGTGACCGTTCCCTTCAGCGTTCTGAACGGGGCATTCATCACTAACTGACGCCCGACGCCCCATATCGCGCAAGGCCGAGAGGGTTTCCGGCTCGCCGCTACTACAGGATTTGAGGTCCTGTCTGAGCTTAATTCGCTCATACACACTTTGCTCGTTGATAGCGGGCATGGCTGCGGCGCAATCCGTGAGCCCAACCAGTCTGGATTTTGGACCACAGGCCATCGGCACGTCAAGCGCCCCGCAAGCAGTTACTTTCACGAATTCGTCTAGCTTCTCGCTGTTTTCTATTTCGATCACCGTCAGCGGGTCCGATCAAAACCATGCCGGAGATTTTCGTCCGGCGACCACCTGCGGCATTATCCTTGAGCCTGGTACGAGTTGCAACATTGCGGTGACGTTCGTTCCCTCGGAAACCGGGGCGCAGGCACAGGTTCTGACCGTCGACAGCACTGGTAGCGGTGGTCCGTCGTTGACGGTGCACCTCAGTGGCATGGGCACGCCGGTTCAGCTTCAACTGTTGAGTCAATCCATGCTCGCGTTTGGAATAACCATTCAAAGCCGGTTAATCAGGCTGGCCACATAGCCCGCGCCGAAGCCGTTATCGATATTCACCACCGTCACATTGCTCGAACAACTATTCAGCATGCCAAGCAGCGCAGCCAAACCGTTAAAGCTCGCGCCATAGCCGACGCTGGTGGGAACGGCAATCACCGGACAACCGACCAGCCCGCCTACCACGCTCGGCAGCGCGCCTTCCATGCCTGCGCACACGATGGCCACCCGTGCCTGCGTGAGCCGGTCGCGTTCCTGCAACAGCCGATGAATGCCTGCGACGCCCACGTCCGCAATTACTTCGACCGTATTGCCCATGACCTCAGCCGTTAGCTGTGCTTCTTCGAGAACCGGAAGGTCGCTGGTGCCGGCGCACACCGCGGCGATCGTTCCTTTGCCATGAATAGTGCGGTCGCGCCACACCCGCACCACGTGGGAAGCAGGAAAATATTCCGCCTCAGGCGCGAGCGCCGAAACCCGCGCGGCCATTTCCTGCGTCGCCCTGGTCAGCAGCAGGTTGTGCGATTTCGCCAACAGCGCTCGGGCGATGGCCGCCACCTGGTCCGGATCTTTGCCCTGGCCGAGGATCACCTCGGGCATCCCGTGCCGCACTGCGCGATGATGATCCACCCTAGCGAAGCCGAGATCTTCGAACGGTAGGTGCCGCAAGCTCTCGAGTGCCGCCGTTACACTGGTTTTGCCCTCGCGAACTTGTTCCAAAAGCTGCTGTAGGTGCGGAACGTCCATAATTTACGTGATCCGCCAGACCGGCGGCATCCCCTAAGATGGTAGCGTCAGCAGTTTTATGGGCTATTTTTGGAAGCGTCTGCGGCTTACGCTTGACATGATCAAGTTTGAGCATTCGGTATTCGCGCTCCCCTTCGCGATGACCGGTGCCTTGCTCGCTTGGCGTGAGAGCGGATTTCAAGTCGCCGGACTCCCTTGGCGGATCTTCTGGATTGTCGTAGCGATGGTGTCGGCGCGCTCCGCCGCCATGACGGTGAACCGTATCCTGGACGCCGACATCGATGCCCGCAATCGCCGCACCGCCGGCCGTCATCTACCCTCAGGCTTGTTATCGGTGCGCTTTGCCTGGGGTTTCACGCTGATTTCTTCGCTCGTGTTCATGTGGGCGGCTCGCCAGCTCGGACCCTTATGCTTCGTGTTGGCCCCGGTCGCCCTCGCCGTCGTCTTCTTCTACTCGTTCTCCAAGCGCTTCACGATGTTCTCGCATTTGATCCTCGGTTTTTGTCTGGGCATTACTCCTGCGGCGGCCTGGATTGCCGTGCGCGGTACGCTCGATGGCAAGATTCTTTGGCTAACGGCGGCGGTGATGTGCTGGACCGCCGGTTTCGACGTCATCTACGCTTGTCAGGATTTCGAGTTCGATACCCGCGAAGGGCTCTATAGTATTCCGCGAAGCTGGGGCGTGAGCGGCGCTCTCTGGATCGCTCGGTTGCTGCATGTGGCGATGATCGCCTGCCTGCTTGCTCTGGTAGTGGCCTTTCACCTGGGCGCGTTGAGCATCGCTGGCGTGGCGGCGGTCGCCGCGCTGCTAATCTATGAGCACGGGTTGGTTAAGCCGAATGACCTTTCCCGCGTGAATGCCGCCTTCTTTACTGTGAACGGCTACGTCAGTCTGCTGTTTTTCGCGTTTTGGGCAGCCGATATCCTACTCCACCGGGGCTATCTCTAATATGGGTGCTATTTTTCCATCTATTTCCGCGCGGCCGCCTGTCGAAGACCGCCGTCTCCGCCCTATCTTCGAAAAAGTGGAAGCACAGCAACGGTTGTCCTACGAAGACGGCGTCGCCCTGTTCCGCAGCACCGATATTTTGACCCTCGGCTATCTCGCAAATCAGGTCCGCGAGCGCCTGCACGGTCAGGTCACCTACTTCAACGTCAACCGCCATATCAATCCAACCGACGTCTGCGTGGCAAGCTGCCGCTTATGTGCGTTCGGCAAAAAGGCCAAAGATCCGCACGCCTACACCATGTCGCTCGAGCAGGTCTGGGAAGTGGCGGGAAAGGGTTACGCCGAGGCCGTGACAGAATTTCACATCGTCGGCGGCCTGCATCCGGAACTCTCGCTCGATTGGTTCTGCGAGATGATCGCCGGTTTGAAGCAGCGCTACGCCGGCGTGCATCTCAAGGCCTTCACCATGGTCGAGGTTGCCTATCTCGCGCGGCGCGCCAAAATCTCGCTTCGTGAAGCCCTCCAGCGCCTCAAAGCCGCTGGTGTCGATTCGCTCCCTGGCGGAGGCGCCGAGATTTTCTCCGAACGCGTCCGGCGCATCATCTGCGATCACAAAATCGACGGCAACGAATGGCTGGAAACGGCACGCCTGGCCCATCAAATCGGCCTGAAGAGTAATTGCACCATGCTCTACGGTCATCTGGAAACGCCCGAAGATCTGGCCGATCACCTGGTGCGGTTGCGCGCGGTGCAAGAGGAGACCAACGGCTTCGTCACGTTCATTCCACTTGCTTTTCATCCCGATAACACAGCGCTCAGCCATTTATCGAAAACTACCGGGTTCAACGATCTGAAACAGATCGCCATCGCGCGGCTGATGCTCGATAACATCCCACACATCAAGGCCTACTGGATCATGTTGACGCCGGCCATTGCCCAGATCGCCCAGCGCTTCGGCGCCAACGACATCGACGGAACTGTGGTCGAGGAAAAAATCTATCACGACGCCGGCGCGACCACCACGCAACACCTCCGCCGCCAGGATCTGTTGAGACTGATTCGCGAAGCCGGCCGCGAGCCGGTGGAACGCGATACCTCGTATCGGCCCGTCAGCCGGACCGAATCTGCCTTTACCGTATTGGTGTAATTACCCCTATTCGGCTGCCGCGACGCGCGCTCCGCGAAAAAGACCGAGTACTCGCCCGAGTAAGCTGAGCCGGATGCCGCTAAGTTCGTCCGATTCCCCCGCGGGCGGCCGCCCTGCCAGAGCATCGCGTAGAAACGTTTCCGGTGCGTACGTCGCGCCTTCCTGCGCCATTCCGGCGAGCCACCGCTTGCCGGCTTCGTCCAGCGTCTTCACGCCCCGCAGGTCGAGAATCAGCCGGCGGCCGCCCAGTGTGGTTTTGGCTGTTTGCCAACAGCCCTCCAGCTCCGTAACCTCCACTTCACTGAGTTCGCCTAGCAACTGCAGGCGATACGCTGCCACGCTGTCGTGT
>DASYAX010000156.1:0-8759 GCA_036501045.1 Bryobacteraceae bacterium | reverse complement strand
GCCGACCGCGGCCAGACGGCGCATGAGGGCGGGCGTATCCTCGAAGCGAATGAAGTGGAGTTGAATGTCCTGGCGGGTGGTGACGTGCGCAATGCCATCCGAATATTCTTCCGCCAATTCGGCGAGCACCTCAAGCTGCGGGGCATTCAATCCTCCGAATGGAATCTTGATTCGCTGCATACCAGGGGCATCCCAGAGCGTGTTCGGACCTTTGGTCAGGCTGCTTTCCGGATAGACGAGCTGACGAGTTTCGACGCCATCGTGGCGCTGGCCGTTGTCGTAACGCTGGCCATAGGCTCCGCGGCGCAGGCGAGTTTCGGCGAACACCTTGTCATCGATTTTGCCTTGTCTCTTAAGGGCGATTTCGTTTTCGAAGGCGTCGAGCTCCGCCGCGAGATCGGGCGCGATCTGACCGGCGAGTTTTTCCTTCCAGGCGTGACTAGTGGTGGTCATGAGGGCCTACCTTCAATCATACTAAACCTTATGGACACTAGGGTGATCATGTGGGAACACGTCAGAGAATGGATTCGGCAACCGCGCGCAGCCAAATGACGACGGCGACGGCTCCGGGATCAGGATGGCCGATGGCCCTTTCGGCGAGGTAGCTGGCACGACCGCGTTTGGGAGTCATTTGGGCGGTAGCTTGGGCAGCGGCATCGGCGGCGGTCACGGCAGTACGAGCGGCGGCGGCGGCCGATTCGCCTTTGGCGATGGCAGTCTGCAGGGCATGGGCGAACGGGAGCAGGGCGTCGAGCATGGTGCGGTCGCCGGGCGACGCTCCGCCAAGAGCGCCGATGGCTTCACAAGCGGCGAAGCAAGCGTGGGTCCAGGCGGCCGGGTCGGGACCGGCGACTTGCAGGGCGGTGGCAGCGCGCAGAAACAATACGCCATAGAGCGGACCGGATGATCCGCCCACTGTTTCCTGCAAAGTGAGTCCGATGGCCTTGAGTGTTTCGAAAGCGTTATCGAGCGGATAGGTTGGCAGGGCTTCGTCGACGGATTTCGCGCCACGCGAGAGGCTCAAACCGAGATCGCCATCGCCGACGACCAAATCGAGTTCGGTGAGCTGTGCCTCAGCGGCTACGAGCGCGCCACAAGCGGCTTGAATGGCGAGCTGCAAGCCATTGTTTGGAAGTTTGCGCGCGGGCTGCCGGATGGAATCGCGGAGGGCTTTCGAAACGAGGACGCGATCGCGCGGCGGCGTAGGTTGAAGCGGCAGGGTATGGGGCCAAGCCGGCGCCAAGGTGGGAGCGTCGAGATAGCGCAAAAGTTCGTCATTCAGGCGAAGGAGTGAAAGCGAGATGCCGGCGGCTTCGAGAGAGGTGACGAATGCGCCGGAATAGACGCGCTCGACGATGGCGCTGCGATTACGCAGCAGCGAGAGCGCCTTGCGAGCAAAGATCGCCAGCTCCATGTTGGTGGTGCCGCCGAGGTTGTTTATGAGAACGGCGATACGGTCGCCGGGGGAGAGCGGATACCTGGATAACAAGCGCTCGAGAAGCTGCTTCGCCAGATCGTCGGCGGGCTTGAGCAAGGTGCGCTGCACGCCGGGCTCGCCGTGAATTCCGAGCCCAAACTCCACCTCGTCATCAGCGAGCAGATAACTCTGCTTGCCGATGGCCGGAACGGTACCGGCAGACAAAGATAGGCCCATGGTGGCGATGTTGCGGGAGGCGTGACGCGCCACAGCCGCGACTTCGGCAAGTGTTTTTCCCGCAGCGGCGGCGGCACCGGCAATCTTATGAACGAGGACGGTGCCGGCGAGACCGCGGCCCGCGGCGCGATCTTCGGTGGCCGTGAGAGCGACATCGTCAGAAACCAGCACGGTTTCGATGGGCGTGCCATCGGCGCGCGCAATTTCCGCGGCCACGCCAAAGTTCAAACGGTCGCCGGTGTAGTTCTTGACGATCAGCAGGACGCCGGGCTTTCCCGCCACGGCTTTGATGGCGGCCAAAACGGAAGCCGAGGGCGGCGAGGTGAAGACTTCGCCCGCCACCGCCGCGCTCAACATGCCCGCGCCGATGTAACCGGCATGCGCGGGCTCGTGGCCGCTGCCGCCGCCGGAGATAAGCTGCACCTGAGAGTCACGGGTCTCGCCGGTATCGGCGCGGAGCAGTACCGGGTGCTGCGCAAGCCGGGCGAGATTCGGATAGATGGCGACCAGGCCTTGGAGCATGTCTTCGACGACGGTTTCGGGACTGTTGATGAGTTTTTTCACGAAGATCTCGTTTTAAAAGCGGTCAGGCCATTTGGGGATCGCTGAAACTCGGCAAGCCGGTCTCGATGTGTCCGGCATAGCGGCGCTCGAACCGCTCGAAGCCCACGACGCTTATGGTGAAGTCATACCAGCCAAAACTGCTAAACAGATTAACGACGACCGTACGGGTGAGCCCTGGCGGAACGATCCTTCTTTGGCTCGCGAATCCGTACGCGTTATGTACGATCGAGGCCGTATAATCACGTCTTTTCTGCCTGTTCGTGAATGAGAGTATCACTTCTGCCGCCGAGGCAGCCTGCGAACCATTCACGGCCACTTCCAGAAGCGGATCATGGCCATCTCCGACTGATGCGAATAAAAAGCCATTGGGTCCACAGACATGTAATTCATAACGGCCATCGGGGAAGCCGGTGAGCTTCCAATTATCCTGCAGCGAATCGCCAGGCTTTACCGCGTAGGAACGCGTTCGATTGGGCGAGCCGTTGTGCAGATATTGCCGCGGCGCGTAGACATGGAACGGCGATCCGGCAGCGCGCTCACCGAAACGCTCTTTGCGAGCGGAGAGCGTCAGTTCGAGCGATTGACGATCCCCGCTCAGGCGGGCTTCGGCGTAGAGCTCGTAAGGAAGGGCGCGGGCGGAGCGAAGGCCGGGTTCCTGATGCGGTATCGAGGACGCGGCTTGCGGGTTATGACGGCACTCTTCGACCTGCAGCGGCGAGAGCGCGCGGTAGGCCGGCGGGCCCTGAAACTGTGCGTTGTAAATACGTTCAATGAAGGCATTTTTGGCGGGGAAT
Organism: Bryobacteraceae bacterium; assembly: GCA_036501045.1. Taxonomy (GTDB): domain Bacteria; phylum Acidobacteriota; class Terriglobia; order Bryobacterales; family Bryobacteraceae; genus Bog-105. The sequence continues at coordinate 5,747 of DASYAX010000156.1, read as the reverse complement.
GGAAGCTTGGGGAGCCGCTCACCGCTTGATTGAAAGACAGAGGTCAGATCGCCACAAACCGTCCGCCGCCAGTCGCTGATATTGGTTTCTTTGACCGATTTACTAGTCTTGTGGCTGGCAAATTTTTCGAGTAATTGGAGGACGGAGGTGTGGTCGAAAACCTGGGAACATACGGCGCCTCCACGGCTCCATGGCGAGGCGACGACAAGCGGCACGCGGAATCCCAGACCGATGGATCCACCTCTTGCTTTGGCAGCCGACTCGCGTGCGAGGTCCTGCTCCAAGGTGACGTATTCCACGTCCGTACCGATGCCGGAGGACACGGCGCCGGTTTCCGGAAAGCCGGGGCGAGGGGCGCCGAACGGCGGGACATGGTCGAAAAAGCCGTCATTTTCGTCGTAGGTGAGAATGAAAATCGTTTTTCGCCAAACCTCCGGATTTTGCGTGAGAATGTTCATCACTTCGGCGACATACCAAGCGCCGTACCAGGCCGCGGTGGGATGGTCGGAGAATTTCTCGGGCGCGACAATCCACGAGATCGCTGGTAATTTTTCGGCGGCGACATCGGCGCGGAACTGATGGAGGATATCGCCTTTCGGGATCTGCAATTCGCGCGTGGCTGAGCCATCCTCATATTCGAGAGCGGTCAGCGTGCGGTAATCCGGATCGGCTGCATTGGTCGTGAAAGCTTTGAGATGCAGGTTCCTGGTGCGCGCCGGCAATTCGTCAAACGATTTGCCGGACATCTGTTGCTGCTCCGCGACGATTTCACTCAGCAAATCACGCTTCGCCTTTAGATCTTTCTCGAGCTTCGTTCTTTCAGCAGCCGTTTCGGTCGCAGAGACTTGTTTCTCGAGTGCTGCGATTTCGCCGGGCAGAGAGTCAGACAAGCGTGCGATGTGCTCGCAATGATTTTTGGCAAATTGTACGGCGAATTGAGGAAACCACTCGATCGGATTGTCCTCGAAGCCTGCCAGCCAGGCGTCCTCCTCTTTGGTAAGCCCGCTCGCCACGCTGAGCTCGTTTTGATAGATTTTCCAGGAAACGCCCGCGTCTTCCAAACGCTCGGGGAAAGTGGTCCAGTGGGCGGGGGCAGTATAACCCACGTTCTCGTTTCGTACGTTTGCCGGCGAACTGGCGTTCTGTTGCTCGCGGATGGTACCACTCCAAAGATAAAGGCGATTGGGCGTGGTGCCGGTCAGGGAAGAGCAGAAATGTTGATCGCAAATCGTGAAGGCATCCGCGAGCGCGTAGTAAAACGGCAAGTCTTCGCGAACGTAGTGGCCCATGGTTAGAGGCATGCCGGGCGGATCGGAGTGACCGGCGGGCTTGGCGATGAGCCATTGGTCGTGATCGCCGCCGTTTTTAGCGTCATTCTGATCGGTCCACGAGTGCGGGAGCGATCCTAACCAGGTGGCGTTGGTTCGCTGGGCGTCCAGCCGGAATGGGGCATAGGTTTCGCCGGCAGCGTTGGTCTGCAGCCACACCGGGTTCTGGTTGGGCAAGCTGACGGCGCGCGGATCATTGAAACCGCGCACGCCGCGGAGCGAGCCGAAGGCGTGGTCGAAAGAGCGATTTTCCTGCATCAGGATGACGATGTGTTCGGCGTCAAGAAAGGTGCTTTCGTCCGGCGGAGGAATGGCGGCGGCTCTTTCGATCGAGGGCAGCAGAGCGCCTACCAAGCTTACGCCACCGGTCAGTTTGGCAGTCTTCTTAAAGAAACTCCGTCGCGTGTCCATCGAACATATTGTCGTATTCGTCTGAATTCGAACGGGACGAGATAAGCGCGGCTTCAGGCGTCACGGATATCGAAGCGCTTGACCAAACCGGCTTCGAATCGAAACAGGTGACCGACCATTTTATCCACGAGGAGCTCTCCGGCAAGGTCGTAGACAACCTGATGGACTTCGACAACGGTTTCCCCCTCGGAGCCGCTCGAGAATCCGACTGGATAGACGTGCGGATCAACCATGGCCCACTGACGTGTCCAATAGCTGCGGACGCCAGCGCGTCCCTGAACGTAACCGCCTTCCATTCCATTCGCCCACACAACATCCTCATGCATGGCGGCGAGCACGCTATCCATGTCGCGGGCGTTAAACCGATCATAGACGTGCTTAAGGAGTTCTACTTCAGCCGGCATTCAATGGTCCTCGAGTCATTCAGACCGTCGAATATTTCTTACACAGTGTGCGGATCTTTTCGACCAGCTTCGGAACGCCGGTGGCAGCGTCTTCTTTGGCTTCGTATTCGGCGGACATAAAGCCCTTGAAGCCGGCATCGGCGAAGAGCTTCCATACGCGATCGAGATCAATTGGGGAGCCATCGTCGAACAAGTCGCGGATATGGGTATTGGTCGCGTAGGGCAGGCAGGCTTGGATTTGAGCGTAGGCGTCCTCGGTGGGGGTGGGTACGAAGTGAGTGATGTCCAGATTGATGCCGGCGTACGGTGAGTTGATACGCTGCATGATTTCCAAGCAGACGCTCGCCTGCTGGGTAACGCCGGAATGATCCTCGATGCCGAGGGTGATGCCTTTGGCGCCGGAATAATCGCAGGCCGCTTTCATGGCTTCCACTACCCAGTCGATGGACTGTTGCTGAGTAACGCCGGACGGCAACTTGCCGGCAAAGACGCGTAAGTGTGGCGCGCCGAGGGCGTCGGTAACGTCGACCCACTTCTTGATTTGAGGCACCGTATCGGCGCGCTTGGCGGCGTCCGCCTGCACCATGCTCACACCGCAGGCCGCGCCGGAAAACGCGACACCTTTGCGATAGGCCAAGTGGCGCAGCGAGGCGAGATAGGCGGGGTCGGTCGATTTGAAATAATAGCCGGTCATATCAACGCCATCTACTTGGAGGGTCACGGCCTTTTCGATAAATTCCTCCATCGTCATGGGCCCGTGCTGCAAATATTTGCGATAGGAATACGCGCAGCAGCCGGAGAATAAACGCGGCATCTTGGCGTTGGAAGTTTCGGTTGCGGCGCTCGCGAGATGGGCTCCCGCCGCCAGGGAGGCTGAGGAAAGCAGAAATTTGCGGCGATCGAGTGGTGGGTTTTTCAGGGTCATGGTGTTTCGACTATATCTCGCGGGCGTTACCAGGCTTGCGCTGCGACCAAAGACGGGTTTCCCGGGATCTCTCCAATTACCGGAACGTGCACCAGGATCTCAACGGTTTTGGTTGGCCAGTCCGGAGGCAATTGCGCCAGAACCTTCCCAAGGAAATCGGAACTGGTCAGGACGTCGGCGGCCGCGTGACAACCGTATTGGGTGATTCCGGCGGCAACCACGATGAACTGTCCACTATCGGAATGGAGCACGCGCGTGATGATGATGTAATCTTCGTCGGTGCTGCCGTCTTCCTTAAGGTGGGGCAATGTCCAGGTTTTGCCGGTCTTCCGGTCGCGAACGCCGGGGGTGGTTCCGATGGTTTCAAAGGTGAATCGCTGCCCGGCCATCATCTGCAAGGTCCAGCGATTCTGAAAGGCGCCGATCAGCACGGCGGGCGATCGTTTGAGATCCGAAAAGGATATGTCGTTCCCAAATCGAATCTCAGATTCCTTGTGGTTGTCAGCAAGCCAGGAGGAAATGCGCGCAATGGTGTAGGCGGACCCAAGGCCAATGTATTGATTGGAAATCGGCACGATATCGCTCGGATGCATCAGGGTTCCCGGAGGAATTTTCGGCGTGGTGGTCTGAAACTGGAACTGATCCAGCGCACCGAGGTTGATGCGGCTCCAGAAGGCGGTGGAAAACCGGTACAAGACCGGGTGCCCTGAACAGAGAATTACCGGGGCGGAACTCGTCAATGCGGGCTTCCAAAACTTCTGAAGCGGGCCATTTTTGGAGGAGTGGGACCAAACTAAACCGCCAGCGAGCGCGGCGGCGGCGGCGATCAAGGCGAGGGCCAGGTAGGCGAATGGGTGGATGCGGGAGACCTTTCCGGCAGCGGGCGGCGGCTCCAGGGCGGCTGACACTTCGGGCCGGACGAATTTGACCCGATACGACCCGGAAGGTATTTCGAAGCGCAACTCCTCCGGGGTGGCTGGGCTTTTGTAGTACACCGCCAGACGCTTCCGGATCTCATTTACCCGGACCCGGACAATGGGGTCGACGCTAGTATCGTAACCTTCCTCGCGAGAAAACACCGCGACGCCGACCTGTTTTTCGCGAAGAAGGTGGTCGCGCCCATCGAGCGAGTGTTCGACAAGATACCTGAGCAGCTTCTCGGATTGCCGGCTATTGCAAAAGGCATCGCTGCGCAAAACGCCCTCCAAGCACTCCTCGACCGCCGACCGCAATTCAGCCGGGAGTGGGTTCGAAGCCATTAGACACGCGCCTTAACAGCGCCTTAACCTCCCTAGAAAGGATATTGCCTCTGAACAAAGGATCTTGTAGTTTTCCAACGACTTCCAGCGTATACCAAAAGGTTTGCGCAGGTGCAGTACGTTGCCAGCGATGAAACGCGGGTGTAGCAAGGGTTTAAAGAGTTAGTTCGCCCACGAAAGGTTCAAGCTATGTCCGCTGAATGGCTCTCGCGGCGCAAGTCGCATCTCGCCCATCGTCTATTGTCGTTTCTCTGCTGCCTGATCGCTACCGCCGCGCTTGCGTTTGGGCAGGAAACGACGGCCACGGTAACCGGGCAAGTTCAGGATTCCAGCGGCGCACTCGTCGTGGGCGCCCAAGTCACGATTACCAACACGGACACGAACATCGAAAGCTCGGTCGAAACCGGATCGACGGGCGACTATGTCCTGACGCTGCTCCGCCCCGGAAAGTATCGGCTGACGGTTTCGCATCCAGGCTTCAAGACCTACGTGCAATCCGGGCTTGTGCTCGAGATCAACGAGAAACTGAAAGTCGACGTTTCGCTGCCGGTGGGAAGTGTTACCGAAAACGTGCAGGTGACGGGCGAAGCACCGGTGCTCTCGACCGAGGACTCTCAAATCGGCAAGGTGATCGACAACAAATCCATCACACAGCTTCCCTTGAACGGACGGCTCAATATCGCCGGGCTGCTCGCGCTAGCTCCGGGCATCCAGAACGCGGGGGCGCAGGACCAGGTGCCTTATTACGGCGTGACGCCCACCGTTTCCGGCGGCTCTACGACACAATCGATCGCGTTCAGCCTGGACGGCGTGACGAATACGATGTCGTGGATCGAGCGCGGATTGGTCGAGTACCCGCCGCTCGATGGGCTGCAGGAGTTCAAAGTGGTGACCTCCGGGGCGAGCGCGGAGTTCGGCAAAGCGAATCAAGTGATTGTGGTTTCCAAGAGCGGAACGAACGAAGTGCACGGCGAGCTGTACGAACAAAACCGCAATCGGGCGCTGGCCGCAAAGAATTTCTTTGCTACGCAATTGGCGAAGCCGCCATACAACCGCAACGAATACGGCGGGAACTTCGGCGGCCCGATCGTCCTGCCGCATCTATACGACGGCCGGAACAGGACCTTTTTCTTTCTGAATTACGAGGGATTCAACCTGCTGCAGGCCAACACCAGCTCACAACAGGTAGCCACGGCGGCTGAGCGGCAGGGAGATTTTTCGGGCCTCGCGACGATCACCGATCCTCTGAGCGGCAAGCCTTTCCCGAACAACGTGATTCCGGCCACCCGCATCAACCCTGTCGATAGCCGGCTTGGGCAACTTTATCCGCTACCGGACACAGCCGGCACCGGACCGGCCGGCACGGGGATCAACCTGGTGCAAAACCTGCCGTACGTGTCGGCGGTACAACGCGGATCTT
>DASYAX010000155.1:0-65176 GCA_036501045.1 Bryobacteraceae bacterium | reverse complement strand
CTTGCCGGATATTCGAATCTCGAATACGACTTGCAGGAGGGCAAACGCGGCAAGCGCGATATCCACACCGCCCGCTTGCTTGAACGTTTATTGAAGCGACCGGCGATTGTAGTGAATAACAACGCCGCAGCCGTTTACCTGGCGCTGAATGAACTCGCAGCGGGACACGAAGTGATCATTTCGCGCGGAGAATTGATCGAGATCGGCGACGGCTTTCGTATTCCCGACATCATGATGAGCTCGGGAGCGGTGCTTCGCGAAGTAGGGACGACGAATCGCACGTCGGTTGAGGATTATCGGCGAGCCATCAACGAAAGGACGCGACTGATTCTGCGCGTCCATCCGTCAAACTTCCGTATCAGCGGCTTCACTGCGCGGCCGGAGGTGAAGGAGTTGACCGAACTGGGAATCCCGCTATTCGAAGATCTGGGCAGCGGCTGGGTGGTTGATCCGGGCGGACAAAAGATAGACGAACCGCTGGTCACCGATAGCCTTGCGGCGGGCGCCAATTTGGTTTCCTTTAGCTGCGACAAGCTGCTGGGCGGGCCGCAGACGGGCATTCTTGCGGGCGATGCGGAATTGATCGCGCGTCTGCGTCGAAATCCGATGTATCGCGCTTTGCGCGTGGATAAGCTGATTATTCAAGCGCTCGAAACCACGCTCGGCCACGTGCTTCGCAAAGATTGGCAGGCAATTCCCGCCTTGCGCATGATTTTCGCGGATTTGGATCAATTGCAGCAGCGGGCGCAGGAAGTATCCTCGGGGATCGAGGGAATAGCGTTCGAGATCAGGCGGGACGAATCGAAAATCGGGGGCGGCTCCACTCCGGATCAAACGCTGCCCACCTGGGTTATCGAACTGAACGCGCCGAACGCGACAGCATTTGAAAAGCGTTTGCGCGCCGGACAGCCTCCGGTGATTACCAGGATTGAGCGCGGAAAAATTATTTTGGATATGCGCACGATCGGCGAGGAGGAAGCCGCAGCCCTGGTATCGGCCGTCAATGCAGCCGTTTAAGTATCGGCGCGCCAAACGATCTGGCCGCCGACGATGGTCGCGACCGGAGCGCCTTTGAATTTGCGGCCGTGAAACGGCGTGTTGCGGCTCTTCGACGCCGAGCGGCTCACGTCGTAAGTCCATTCGCGATCAGCGCTGAATACGGTGATATCGGCTGCCGCGCCGGTGCGTAAGCTGCCGCGGTCAAGCGACAAGATACTGGCGGGATTCTGCGTGAAGAGGCGAATCAACTGCGGAAGCGTCAAATAGCCCGGATGATAAAGATGCTCCAGTGCGAGGCCGATGGCCGTTTCCAGACCGATAATGCCAAAGGGACAGCGCTCGAACTCCTGCATTTTTTCAGCGCCCGCGTGCGGCGCGTGGTCGGTGGCGATGGCATCAATTGCACCGCTGATCAGGCCTTTCGTCACCGCTTGCACGTCACGATGTTCGCGTAGTGGAGGCTTCATCTTGTAATTACTGTCGTACGGGGGCATGTCTGCGTCGGCCAGTACAAAATGATGCGGCGTGGCTTCGGCGCTCACGCGCAGACCCCGCTGTTTCGCAAAGGCGGTCATGGCTACCGAATGGTGCGCGGAAATATGAGCGATGTGATAGCGAACACCGGTCAGCTCAGCGAGCAAAATATCGCGGGCGACCATTACGTCTTCCGAACTGGCCGGAATACCACGCAGACCGAGGCGCGTGGATACTAAGCCTTCGTGCATATCGCCGCCCGCGCTAAGATGCAGATCTTCGCAATGCTCGATCAGCGGGATGTCGAGCGCGCAGGCGAACTCCATGGCGCGCCGCACGACACGGGCATTCATTACAGGACGGCCATCATCGGAAATCGCCACGATGCCGGCTTCCTTCATGGAGGCAAAAGCGGCCAGTTCTTCGCCGGCGCTTTTCTTGGTAATCGCGCCGATGGGATATACATTCACGACGGCAAAGCGCCGCGCCCGATCGACGATGTAGCTGGTGACGGTAGCGCTATCGTTCACGGGCGAGGTGTTAGGCATGCAGCAGATGGAGGTGAAGCCGCCCGCCGCTGCGGCGCGCGAGCCGCTCTCAATCGTTTCGGCGTGCTCGAAGCCAGGCTCGCGCAAATGCACGTGCATGTCTATGAAACCCGGCGCAACGATCAGGCCCGTGGCATCGAAAATCTCGCTGGCGTGCGGCGCAATGCCAACGGCGATCTCGCGAATCACGCCGTCTTCCACGGCGACATCGCACACCTGATCGAATTTTTGCGCCGGATCAATGACGCGCCCGTTCTTAACGATGAGGCGGCTCATTTTGTCAGCACCCTTTCGAGCACGGCCATGCGGACCGCGACGCCGTTCTCAACCTGATTCAGGATGGCCGAGCGCTGTGAATCCGCGACCTCAGAGGAAATCTCCCGGCCGCGATTGATCGGTCCCGGATGCATGACGATCACGTCGGGGTTAGCCAGCTCGATGTGCTCGGGGCGCAGCCCGTAGAAGCGGAAATATTCATCGGCCGGAAAGGCGGCTTCCTGCTGCCGCTCCAGTTGCACGCGCAGCATCATGATCACGTCCACGCCGCGGATCGCTTTCTCCATGTCGGTGGCTAGCTCAATGCCGGGGGCCATTTCGCACATGTGTCTTGGGAGCAGTGACGCGGGCCCACACAAGACGACCTCGACCGCGAACTTCGAAAGCAGAAAGATATTCGAGCGCGCGACACGGCTATGGGCGATATCGCCGATGATGGCGACGCGTAGATGCTCGAGAGTCCCGCGGCGGTCGAGAATTGTAAGGGCATCGAGCAACGCTTGTGTGGGATGTTCATGCGTGCCGTCCCCGGCATTCACGATGGGCACGGGCAAATACCGCGATAGGAACTGCGGCGCGCCGGATGCGGAATGCCGCATCACAATGGCGTCCGGCCGCATGGCCGCGAGCGTGTTCAGCGTATCCACCAGCGATTCGCCCTTCGCTACGCTCGAACCCGACGTGGTGATGGACAATACGTCCGCACCCAGACGCTTGGCGGCAATCTCAAAGCTGGTGCGGGTCCGCGTCGAGGCTTCAAAGAATAAATTGACGATGGTGCGGCCTTGCAAGAGCTGAACGCGCTTGAATGTTTGTCCCGGAGCCGGCTGAAAGTCTTTCGACCGCGCCAGGATGGCTTCGATGTCCTGGCGTGGCAGCGACTCGATATCGAGTAAGCCCCGGCTCATTGTCCAGATAGCGCGTCGTCCACTCGCTCGACGAGTAGAACTTTCTCCTGATTATCGATTTCCTGAAACTTCACTTCGATAATTTCGTTGCTGCTGGTCTGCACCATGCGGCCGATATAACGCGCTTCAATCGGCAGCTCGCGATGGCCGCGATCGATCAATACCAGGAGTTGCACGCGCGCCGGACGGCCGTGGTCGAACAGCGCATCCATGGCGGCGCGAATCGTGCGCCCCGTGTAGAGCACGTCATCCATCAGCACAATTTCTTTGCCTTCGACGGAGAACTCCATTTGCTTGGCTTTGAGGACGGGGCATTCTCCGACCGTCGAAAGGTCGTCGCGGTAGAGGTTGATGTCGAGAATTCCGACCGGTATCGTGAGATTTTCAAGGCTCGCGATTTTCTCCGCCAATCTCTGCGCCAACGGCACGCCGCGCCGCTTGATGCCGACGAAGGCCAGGCGGTTCAAGTCGCCGCTCGTTTCGAGAATTTCGTGCGCCAGGCGAACCAGCGTGCGGTCCATTTCCGACGCGCTCATCAACTGTTTCTTTTCACGAACGATGGACATGCCGTCACGTCAGATTAACATGTTGGGCGGCGCTCAAGACTTCAAATGTCCGCGAATGCGCCGCGCGAGCTTTTCAATCTCTTCTGTCTTCCTGACGGAACTCACCGGCATGGTGTAATCGCCGGCTTTCTGCAGCTCCTCTTTCAACTCCTGCGCCACGGCGACCAGATTTTCCGCGTCTTTCAGCGCCTCTTCGTGCGACTGCTTGGCGATGGCATCCTTCTGCGACTTGCCGTTCGGGAGCTTGCGATCCTCGTTCGGATCGGGCGGGATGGGCAGCCGCCGGTCATCCTGCTCCTGGCCCCCGACGGCCAGCGGCGACGCCAATAGCGAAAGCAAAGCAGTCCGGCGCGAATGACGCATCTGGTTGCTATCATAAGCCACTTATGGAAGTGACGGTAGGCATCGTGGGCCTAGGCAACGTGGGTTCGGGAGCGCTGCAGATTCTGGCGGAGAATGCCGGGCGCATTCGCGAGAAACTTGGCTTCCCGTTGCGCGTAAAAGCCGTTTGCAGCCGGAATCCGGATCAAAAGAAGCTGCCAATTTTTCCAGAAACGGTGGCGCGCGCAACGGACTGGAAAGAGATTGTTCGCGACCCGCAAATCGACATCGTAGTGGAGCTGGTCGGCGGCACCGCCACCGCTGGGCACATTATTGAAGAATCGCTGCGGCAGGGTAAGTCGGTAGTGACCGCGAACAAGGAATTGATGGCGCTACGCGGCGCCGAGTTATGGGCGCTCGCCAATCAACATGGCGTGAATCTCGCGATGGAGGCCAGCGTGGCCGGCGGCATACCGATTCATACCATCTTGCGTGAAGGCATTGCGGGCGACCGGGTGGTTGAGTTATACGGCATTCTGAACGGCACCAGTAATTTCATCCTGACCGAAATCGAAAAGAGTAATGCGAAGTTCGAATCGGTTCTCGCCGAAGCGCAGCAGCTTGGTTATGCGGAAGCCGATCCATCGGCCGACGTGGACGGGTTGGACGCCCGATCCAAACTCGCTATCCTCGCGGCGTTGGCTTTCGGCGAGAAGCTGACGCCCGCCGATATCTACACCGAAGGGATCCGGCGCATCATGCCGGTGGATTTTGAATATGCGCATCAGTTGAAACACACCATCCGGCTGATTTGTCTGGCGCGGCAAAGCGAGCATGGGCTGCTGCTCTCCGTGCGCCCGAGTTTGATTCCGCAATCCGCAATTCTGGCGCAGGTGCAAGGCGCATATAACGCGGTCTGGATCCGCGGACTCTATGGAGAAGATACTTTTTATTACGGCCGCGGGGCGGGCTCGAAGCCAACCGGCGTGGCGGTGGTGAGCGACTTGATGCGGGTGGCGCGCGAGATTCGCCACGGAAGTCCGGAGCGGGTAAGTCCTTTCGCTCATGAACGTCTGGGCGAGTACAAGCCGCAACCGTTCTCCACGCAAAAGCTGTCGTACTTCCTGCGCTTTCGCGTGGAGGACAAGGCGGGCATCATTGCGACGCTCGCCACCATCCTTGCCAAGCATCACATCGGGATCGACGCCGTGTTGCAATTGCCGCGCGAGGATTGGCGCGACCTGCCTTTCGTAATCACTACGGAGCCGGCGAAAGAGCAGGCGCTGCGCGACGCCCTAGTGGAGATTCGCGACGCCGATTTTCTAGTGGAACCACCGCTTGCCATGCCCATGGAACGGGGCTTCTAACGAGACTTCCGTATCCGGCAAACCACTCTTCTTATGCTAGGATTCGAGAAGACCCGTCCATATTGGAGAGGTGGCTGAGTGGTCGAAAGCAGCGGTTTGCTAAACCGTCGTAGGGTCAAAAACTCTACCGGGGGTTCGAATCCCCCCCTCTCCGCCAGCACCTTTTTGCTTCACTTTTGTAATCAGCCGTTTAACCATTAAAAGCCCCTGTTTGCAAGGGTTTCGTGCATCTCTGCACATGCACAATCATACACCTTCATATGGGTTGATTTTCGACCTGAACGTTTTCAGTTCCGATGGTTGCAGTAGTATTCCGGCTCGGAATGCAATCTCAGACGCAGGAACCTCAGACTTAGGACTCCGGCAACACATAGGAAAAGATAAGGATGCCGGCAATCAGAAGCGCTGACGTAGAATTTCTCATCGCGGGCCACCTCCTTTTGTGCCAATTGACGTGACCCGGAACTTTCGTTTCGGCGGAGCTAGTTTACATTAGATAGCGGTCTCCGCAACCCCTTCGTCTACCTTTCAGGTCGCGAGCTGACCGTGGGTGTCGGGAACGAAAGAGGCGCTCAGAGCGGCTGCGGCGAAAGCCACGCCGCAAGCCAAAAAACCCCACGACAAGCCATGTGCTTGGCCGATCGCGCCCACTAAGAACGGCGCGAAGGCGCTCAGGCCGCGGGCCGCGTTATAGGAAATGCCCAGGGCCGTAGCGCGAATGGGAGTGGAAAAAAGCTCCGCGCCCAATAGACCCGAGCCTGTGAAGAAGCCGGTTCCAAAGAAGGCGCTGACGGATGCCGCGAGTAGGATGAGTCCCGGTGTTCGCGCAACGGCAAAGGCCGGAACGGAAAGCGCGGCCAGGATCAGGTACAAGACGATCGTTCGTTTGCGGCCGAATTTGTCGGCCAAAATTCCGAAGAGCAGATAGCCGGGCCACATGCCACACAGGTTTAGGATCACGAGAAAAGAAGTCAGGCTGAGCTGGCTGAAGTTCCGGCCGCCGCTCGATAGGGGAAGCACGAGATAAGCAGGGACCCAGGTGAATAACCCCCACCAGGCAAACATGCCGAACGTGTTCATGCTCAGGAGAGCGAGTAACCGGGGCAGGGCCGTTCGCCAAAGGGAAGCTTTTTCAACCGCGGATACGGGCGCTTCCCGGTAACGTTCCCACATAGCGGGCTCCGGTACATCATGCTGGATCCACAACGTTACGGCGGCCGGCAAAACTCCGACAAAGAACACCCAACGCCAGTTCGCCCGAGAGAGAACCAATTGCGCGACGATGGCAGCCAGAGCGTAACCGATCGCCCAGCTACTTTGTACGATGGCCAATGCCCGGCCGCGCCATCTGCCGGGCCACGTCTCGGCTACGAGGGTAGCGCCGGAATTCCACTCGCCTCCCATGCCGAGGCCCAGCAAGAATCGTAAAACAGCCAGCATGGTGATGCTCGAAGAAAAGCCGCAGGCGAAGGTGAAAACAGAGTAGGTGAGAATGCTGAGGCTCAGCATTTTTCGCCTGCCCACGCGGTCCGCGAGCAAACCAAACAGCAGGCCCCCGAGCGCCGATGCGATTAGGGTCAGAGTGTTCAATAGACCCGCCGTTGCTTTCGTCATCCCGAACTCGTGCATGAGGGTTGCGAGCACGATGGAATAAAGCATCACGTCGAACGCGTCGAGCATCCAGCCAAGGCCAGCCGCAATCAGCGTTCGGCGCTGTTCCCCGGTGGTATTCCGCCAGCGAAGCGGCGTGTTCTCCGCGTTACTTACCGTGGACGGGTTCATCAATTTTTGGGCAGATTCGGGCGGTCGCGCAGTATTTGTCAGATTACCTTACTGCCCACTCATTTTGCACAGGCAAGTCCTCTGTCGTGTTAGATCTGTATACTGCGCAATGATTCGCATCGCAATCGATACTGGCGGCACTTTCACCGATTGTGTTTATTACGCTGAAGGCCAGCTACAGGTGCTCAAACTTGGCTCGACGCCGGAGGACCCAGGTCAGGCAGTGTTGCAAGCGGTAACTGCGATTACGGCGGGCAAACAATCCGATGTCCGGCACGGAACCACGGTTGGAACTAACGCTCTTCTGGAGCGCAAAGGAGCACGGGCCGCTTTCGTGACCACGGCGGGCTTTGAGGACACAATTCCTATTGGCAGGCAGGCGCGCGGGCGGCTTTACGATCTCTTCTTTACAAGAGACGCGCCACTCGCGCCGGAAGAACTGCGTTTCGGTGTGGAGGAGCGGACTGCTTGCGATGGATCCGTTCTGCGAGGGGTAGAAGACGCCAGTCTCGCGCGCCTAAAGGAAGAAGTTCGCGCCGCCAACCCGGAATCGATTGCCGTTTCGCTGCTATTTTCGTTCGCCAATCCTGGCAATGAGCGGGCGGTAGTGGCCGTGTTACGTGAGCTAGGCATTCCGGTTTCAGCGTCGCATGAGATCCTACCCGAATTCCGCGAATATGAGCGGGGCTCGACCGTACTGATCAACGCTTATCTCGCGCCGAAAATGCAGCACTATCTCGAGCGTCTGGATCGTTCCCTAGAAGCCCAGGGGTCTAGCCTCCATGTGATGCAGTCGTCAGGCGGCATTGTTCCGGTGGCGGTGGCCGCGCGCGAGCCGGTCCGCACGATTCTTTCCGGACCCGCGGGGGGCGTTGTGGGAGCGTTCGCGGTGGCCAAAGCCGCCGGTTTCGATCGCATTCTCACCTTCGATATGGGCGGCACATCCACAGATGTGGCGCTGGTTAGCACGGGCAGCGGACTCCACACGACTACGGAATCGCAGCTCATGGGTATGCCAGTGGCCGTGCCTATGCTGAACATACACACAGTGGGCGCCGGCGGTGGATCGCTCGCGCGCTTCGATTCCGGGGGCGCCCTACAAGTGGGGCCAAAATCCGCGGGCGCCAATCCTGGGCCTATTTGCTACGGAAGCGGCGAAGAGCCTACCGTCACGGATGCGAATTTGCTACTCGGAAGGCTGGATGCGGAGTGTTTTCTCGGCGGGGCCATGAAGCTGGATGAAGGGCGCGCGCGACGTTTCCTCGACAAAGGCAGAGGCACACTGAGCGATGTGGAAAGCTTTGCCGAAGGTATTGTCCGTGTGGCCGACGTTCATATGGAACGAGCGCTGCGCCACATCTCGCTAGAAGGAGGGCACGATCCACGGGACTTCACGTTGGTCAGCTTTGGAGGCGCCGGCCCGCTGCACGCGTGCAATTTGGCGCGGGCTCTGAAGATACCGCGCGTGTTGATCCCCGGCTTTCCAGGCGCCTTGTCCGCATACGGCATCCTCGTTTCCGATGTGATCCGCGATTACTCGCGCACCGTAATGCTTCGCCCGGACGATGAGTCACTCGCCAGCCACTTTGAAGAATTAGAACAACTAGGCCATGGCGAAATGCAGGCGGAAGGCCTGACCGCTCTTGCTGTAAGGAGCCTCGATGTGCGCTACGCAGGTCAGGGATATGAGCTGCCGATAAAATGGTCCGCGACGTTCGTCGACGATTTCCACCAGACGCATGAAGTGCGCTATGGCTACGCCGATCGTCAACGGCCGATCGAAGTCGTGAACGTGAGAGTTCGCATGATTGCGGCCACCGAGAAAATTGTGCCCAAAGAATACCGCGCAGCCAGCGCGGCAGGAAGCAGAGACGCGATTCTCAAAGAAAAGCCGATCTTCTATCGCGGCGAATGGCTCAAGGGAACCGTTTATGACCGCAGCCGGCTTGGCGTTGGAGACCGGTTCGAAGGGCCGGCAGTGATAGTCGAATATAGCGCCACCACTTTTCTTCCGCCAAGCTGCCGCGCGAGTGTGGATAAGCACGGAAATCTTGTGGTGGCTGTGGGACAAGCAAAATGATGAGCGAAACGTTGGCGCCGGATCCGATCGAACTCGCTATTTTCAAAAGCGCCTTTCACTCGATTGCCGAGGAAATGGGAGCTGCGCTTCGGCGGACGGCGTTCTCACCGAATATCAAGGAACGGCGTGATTACTCGAGTGCGGTTTTTGATAGCCGCGGCCAGGTGATCGCGATGGGCGACGATATGCCGGTGCACCTTGGTTCGATGCCGATGTCGGTTGCGGCTGCTCTTCACAAGCTCACCCTCCAGGCGGGCGACGTCGCTATTCTCAACGATCCTTACGAAGGCGGCACGCACTTGCCCGATATCACCATGGTGATTCCGGTTTTCGTGGCGGAGCGCTCACAGCCCGTTTTCTTCCTAGCGAATCGCGCCCATCATGCAGATGTCGGGGGCACATTTCCGGGTTCCATGGGTTTGTGCCGCGAGATCTATCAGGAAGGCGTGCGCATCGCTCCGACGAAGCTGATCGAGGGCGGCGTGCTCAACTCCGCGCTGCTCGGCTTGATTCTCAACAATGTCCGGACTCCGCAGGAGCGCGAGGGAGATTTGACAGCGCAGATCGGCGCCTGCCGCATTGGCGTCGCCCGCGTGAAGGAACTGGTTGAGAAATACGGCCTGGAGCGTGTTCAGGCCAGGGTGAACGACCTGCTCGACCATTCGGAGAAGCTCATGGTGGCCGAACTCCGCCGCCTGCCCGCGGGGCAGTTCAGAGCTGAGGATTTTCTAGACAACGACGGCATCACGAACGATCCGGTGCGTCTCGCGGTGACGGTAGAGACGAGCCCGCGGAATGGCCGAATCCATATCGACTTCACAGGATCGTCGCCGCAGGTGGCGGGCAGCCTCAATGCCGTGGCGGCCATCACGTACTCGGCAGCTTTTTACGTCCTGCGCTGCCTGCTTCCCGAAGAAGCCGCGCCCACTGCGGGCGTCATGCGGCCGGTGGATCTCGTGATTCCCCAAGGCACGGTGGTGAATGCACTCCCACCTGCCGCTGTGGCCGGCGGAAACGTGGAGACTTCCCAACGGATTGTCGACGTGCTGCTGCGCGCCTTTGCGCAAATCCTGCCCGATCGCATTCCCGCAGCAAGTTCCGGGACGATGAACAATCTCACCATCGGCGGCATTGACGGACGAACCGGCAGACCCTACGCCTACTACGAAACCATTGCGGGCGGCTCGGGAGGCCGTCCGGACTCGGACGGCGTTTCCGGCATCCACACGCACATGACCAATTCGCTCAATACACCGGTGGAGGCGCTCGAATATGCGTATCCGTTTCGCGTTCGGCGATACTCGTACCGCAAGAATTCAGGCGGCGCCGGACTGCATCGCGGAGGGGATGGCCTGGTTCGTGAAATCGAGTTTCTCGATCCAGCGCAGGTTACGCTCCTTTCCGACCGGCGCATCACATCGCCCTACGGCCTGGCGGGCGGAGCGAACGGCGCCACGGGCCTTAGCATGCTAATGGATCACGGTGCAGCGAAAGAGCTGCCTGGGAAATGCAATATTGAGGTGAAAGCCGGCTCGGTCTTGCGAATTGAGACACCGGGCGGCGGCGGATGGGGTGAATCGTGAAAAGAAAAGTCTTCATGCTGATTGGAGCGGCGCTAGTCTCGGTGACGCTATTTGCGGACACGCTGGGATTCTTCGAGCAGAAATTCAGCGCCATCAACTTTGAAAAAGGACAGTGGGAGCGGACCGTACAACTGCCTTGTTACGTTTACACGGCGTCTGAGAACGGCTCGACTGTCGAAGTGTTGAGAATCGGCACGGGCAACCTGGTCCCTCTCAAAGCGACGAAGGGTTTGAAAGTGACGGTCTGCGGCTCGACGGCGGCATTCGACGAGGGTTTCGAAGCGGGAAGACCGGTGTTCGGCAAGACGAACTAGGCTGCTTTTGTTCATTCCCGCGAATGATCGTCCCAGGACCGGGCACCCAGGCGGTCCGCCGATCAGTCGATCGTAATAGTGCCCGAATCGACGTGGATCTTGATCAGCGGTCCTCCGCCGTGAACTTTTCCTTCAATATGATGGCGCGAAAAACTGCTGCTGACGGTCATCTCCGGAACGGAGATATGGCCGCTTGATGAATCGACGCTGACGTCATAACCGGCGCCGGGCGCAAGCCTGACGCTAACGCCTCCGGAATCGGCTTTGGCGTGAATGGGCGCCGCGGTCATCTGGCCAAGCCGGATGCCACCAGAATCGGTTTCCGCATCAATGCTGCCGGCTACATCCATGGCATCAATTCCGCCGGAGTCTACTCGGGCATATACCGAGCCTTTGATGTTGCCGATGTGAACGCCTCCGGAATCGGCAGCGGCGTGAACTTCGGATCCAATATCATGGATTTCGATTCCACCCGAATCGGTTTTGCAATCGACAGCGCCATGGACGCCTTCGATTCGGATTCCGCCCGAATCGGCGCGGGCCCGGACCTGACTATCGGCGGGCGTCTCAATTTCGAGGCGCATGGAGATGCCTTTGAGTAAATCACGGTCGTTTACGTAGCCGATGCGCACGCGATTGCCGATCTGTTGGACGGGAGGATTGCGCGTCAGCTCTCGGATACGCCCCTCCACGTCGCTCCCGCCGAACCAGCCGTGCTGCGCCTTGAGAATGGCGTGGACACGCACGGATCCGGAAGAGCCCGGCCTTACGGTGATGCCTCCAGAGTCGGTTGTTACGTCCAACTCGACCGGGCCGGAAACGCTGACGGACTTGTCGAACGAGCCTTCCTCTTGTGCCCAGGCGACCAGCCCGGAGGCCAGGGTGACGAGGACGAGAGCCGGAATATGAGCCTTCATCGGTTTATTCCTTTCAAACTGTTTCCTAAATACGCATGTGAGCACGTAATGTTCCAGGGAACAAGCCGGGAAGTTTTGACGTCTGCTTCGGAGGTTGGTACGCTGCGTGCTGTAGCGTTAAACCTTAGTTAGATGCCTATCGGGGAAACAACTTACGCGATTTCGCCTTCGAATGACAGTACTCTCGCCATCGAAGTATGTAAGACGGGGTTAATGCGAAAGAAGAAGCACATCCTGTTTTTTGAGCGGTTCAGCGGGCAGCTATCGTATTTCCCGGATGACCCTGAGAGGTCGGGCGTTCATTTGACGGTGGAGACGAACAGTTTGGTTTGCCGTGATCCCTGGCTAAAGGCTAAAAAGCGTGAGACGGTGGCTCGTTACGCGCGAAATGAATCGCTCAGCGCCGGGCGTTATCCGGAAATTGATTTTGTTTCGTCGCGCATGTCACGGAAGGCCCTGCGCGGATTTCTGATCGAAGGGCAATTGAAGATACGCGATATGAGTCGAATCGTAAATCTAAACGTCGTTCTGAACACGGGAAAAAAGCATGGGCTTCAGATCGATGGTGACGCGGTGTTTCGTTTGAGCGAATTTGGAATCGCGCAACCATCCTCGCTTTTCGGATTTATCGGGACGCAAGACGAAGTGCTGATACACGCGCTGCTTTGGGCGACGCAGTCGCAAATCCAAGCGGAGTAGGCAGAGGCCCCGGCGGCCTCTGCCGATACCAATCTCACGAGACCCCTTCGAGTCTTTCTTCAAGCGCCTGAAGGTTGTCCCGTGTTTGAGCCATTTTCAGGTAGTCGCCGAGCGTACCATCCATGTGATCCGCCAACCCGGCAATGGTCTGAAGGTGATCTACATACTCGGGTGCAAACAAGAGGCTTTGATTCTCGTTCAGATGGCCGATCGCAGCGGTGGTTCGATCGGCGAGATCGGCTGCTACCGGAACCACGCGATCGATGGCCGCTTGCTGCCACGGCGCACTGACAGGCCGCATTACTTGTAGCCAGGCGAGGTCTTCGCCAATGGCATTGATGTGATCCCGAATCTGATTTAGCTGGAAGGCGTGGGTCTGCCAGCCGAGCCTGGAGCCGTGAGTGAAGGACACCAGGCGGTCGGCGTCTATGTTGAGTTTGCCAATGAGCCGCCGTGTTTCCTTTAGCTGTTGCGTGACTTCATCCGTCGCGGCGGAAGCTGCCGGTGGCGAAGCGAACAACCCAGCCGCAACCAGGGCGGCTATTGGAAGATGTCTCAGATTAGCTAGTTCAAAACGCATTTTATTTCTCCTTTTTGGTTTTGCCGTATCGATTTGCATACGATCTACTTCGAATGTACGGTCGCGGAGCGAATAGCGCCATCAAGGCTTCAAGGGAGAATCATCAAAGAAAGGCTCTAGAGAGCGAAGCTGGTATTCAATGGGAAGTTCGAAGCAATTCCGTCTCTGGCCGTTCATCGTTGCTTCATTCCTGGTTCTGCTGCTGCTGGTGCCCCTTCTTGCATGGATGGTTTCGCGGAAGGCAGCGCAAATCGAGCGGGACGCGAGCCATGTTCACCGGCTTTACCGGCAGACGGATGAGGCAATTGCCGGGATACAATCGGGCGTTTATCGGGCCGCCCTGCTCGTCCATGAGCCTCCGCCATCGCAGACTCCCGCTTCCGCCCAGCCGGAGCTGGCGGCCATTCGTTTATCTGTTGAAGTTTCGACGAAAGCGTTGTACTCGCTGCGCGACGCAACCCAGCAGGCGCAATTGATTTCCTTGCGAAACGAGCTGAACGTGTATTGGGCGTCCGTCACGCGAACACTCAAGGCGGCGGAGCGGGGGGACGCTTCGAGCCAGGCGTATCGGAAAGATTGGAGCGATGAGCGGGAAGCCGTCCTCGAAATCACTAGAGAAATCGATGCACTGAATCGCACGAATCTAGCTTACGAAGAGGGGCAAATCGAAAGTCAGCAATATGCCCTCAAGCAGTTCGCGATGCGGGCCACAGGAGAATTGCTGTTGCTGGGTGTTCTCATCGCAGCCGGGAGCACGATGTATCTTGCGCGGCTCGAACACGTATCCGACCAGGAGAAACACCGCGCCGAGGAAGCCGAGTTTGAGCTGCGCCGTCTGTCCAATCAATTGTTGCGAGTGCAGGAGGACGAGAGAAAAACAATATCCCGCGAACTGCACGACGAAGTAGGACAAATGCTGACCGGTTTGCGCATGGAACTGGGCAGCTTGTCGAAAGGCGAGGTAGACGCCGGTTTCCGGCAGCGCCTCGACAGTGTAAAAGCTTTGGCGGAAGACTCGCTTCGGGCAGTGCGAAATCTTGCTCTTCTGCTGCGGCCGTCGATGCTCGACGATTTGGGGTTGGAACCGGCGCTGCGCTGGCAGGCGAAAGAGTTTTCGCGGCGCACGGGAGTGCCGGTATCCATTGATGTTCAGGGTGATGTCAACCGTTCGCCGGAAAGCCATCGAATCTGCCTTTATCGTGTGATTCAAGAAGCTTTGACCAATTGCGCGAAGTATGCGGAAGCGGCTCGCGTGACGCTGGCAGTTACGCAAGACGAGGATTTGCTGTCCGCATCGATTGAAGACAACGGCAAAGGCTTCGACGGGAGCCGTCTTCCGGCGCGGGGCCTGGGGCTGTTGGGAATGGAGGAGCGCGTGCGAGCTTTGCAAGGAAACGTAACGATTTCATCGCAACCGGGGAAGGGAACGCTCATACGAGTGGAACTGCCGTTGCCGCGCGAGTAGGAACATAGAGGGGAAATGGCAACGAAGCTCAAGCTACTGATTGCCGATGACCACGGCGTGGTCCGAAGAGGATTGCGCTTATTGCTCGAGCAATATCCGGAACTCGAAGTAGCGGGTGAAGCGGCAAACGGCAGAGACGTAATACGTCTCGCCGCGGAGTTAAGACCAGCCGTCATCCTGATGGATGTAGCTATGCCGCTGTTGAATGGTATCGATGCGGCCGAGCAGATCCTCCGGGCTAACGGTCAAATCGGCATCATTTTGCTCACCATGCATGCGGATGAATCGTACGTACTGCGTGCGCTGAACGCCGGAGTAAAAGGGTATCTTCTGAAAGAATCCGCGGAGGAAGACCTGCTGCGAGCGATAAAAGCAGTTTCGCAAGGCAAACCGTTCTTTAGCCCGGCCATTACGAAGACGCTTCTCGAAGACTATATGCGGGTGCTGAAGCAGGAAGGGCTATCCGATACGTTTGAGCTGTTGACACCCCGGGAAAAGGAGGTTCTTCAACTACTCGCAGAGGGGAAGAGCAATAAGGAAGCGGCTTCGATCCTGGACGTCAGCCTCTATACGGTGGAAAGCCACCGGACGAATCTCATGCAGAAGCTCGGCCTCCACAATACTGCCGAAATTGTGCTTTACGCCGTCCGAAAAAATCTGGTTCGCTAGCGTCTCCCTAGTTTCCGGCCGCGCTTCTCACCTGAAGACGGGATGGGCGGCGGCGCCGTTAATTCGTAAGGTGGAATCAAATGACGACTCAATCCGATTTCCTTTCTTTGCGCACTCTGTCCGCGCGCATTGGCCGAGACCCGCTTTTGACGCAGGCAAACAGCGGAAATACTTCGATAAAGCTTGGGCCCGCGATGTGGATCAAAGCATCGGGCAAGTGGCTAGCAGATGCACTACAGGATGACATTTTTGTGCCAGTCGACCTGGCCATGGCCGCCGACTGCTTGCGGTGGGACAGCGATCCCGCGGCCTTTGGGCCGTCGTCGAGCGAAACAGCCATGCATGCGGTGATCCGCCAGCGCGTTGTTGTTCACGTACACTCGGTAAACGCGATTGCCCACGCCATACGAGCGGACGGCCGTACGAGCTTGCGTTCGAAGCTGGCCGGCCTGCGATGGGAGTGGATTCCTTACGCGCCCTCCGGTTTACCGCTAGCTAAGAAAATCCACCGGGCGCTGCAAAAATCCCAGTCACCCGACATTTTCGTGCTCAGCAACCACGGATTGGTCGTCTGTGGGGACACCTGCGGTAGCGTTGCGGCATTACTTCATGAAGTCGAAAATCGGCTGGCCTTGACGCCGAGAAGCGCGCCGGGCTTTGACAGCAAGTTTCTGTTTAATTTGGCGAGCGGATCGGACTGGCGGTTGCCGGAGCACACTCGCTTGCACGCGCTGGCAACCGACCCTGTGTCGCGAAACATTTTGTCAAACGGCGTTATTCATCCGGTTCAGACCGTTTTGCCGGGCGGCTTTTCCTCCTGGACGCCGTTCTATTCGGGTCTTTATTCGGAAGCGTCAAAGGGTTTCCATGAGAGCGGCGGAACGCAAAAATTCCGAATCGTCGAGGACAAGGGAGTCTTGCTCAACGAGAAGATCACAAGTTCGGAAATCGAAATGCTGATCGGGTTGGCCGAAGTAGTCCAGCGAATTGACTCTTCGGCGTCCATCCGCTATCTCACGCAAGCCGACCTGGAAAATTCCGGCGCGCGAGCATCCCGGTCGCACGGCTTTGAGCCTCTTGCCTTGTCCGCCTGACGCGGTTCCGTCTCGGGAGAGATAGCATGATCTAGTGAACAGGACGTTGCTTGTTGCGCAATGCATGGTGATGGGTTCCGTGTGCTTTACCACTTCGGCTCAGACTCAATATGACTTACTGATTCAGGGCGGCCACATGGTCGATGCCAAGAATCACATAAACGGCACGCGCGATGTCGCGATGAAGGACGGCAAGATTGCCGCCGTGGCGGACCATATCGACCCCGCTACGGCCTTGAAGACGGTGGATGCAAAGGGCCTTTATGTAACGCCGGGCTTGATCGATATTCACGTGCACGTATACGCCAGCACCGGAGAAGCTCATTCCTATGCCGGCGACAATGGCGTCTTTCCCGACGGCTTCACCTTTCGAGTCGGTGTCACGACCGTGGCGGATGCGGGCTCTTCTGGCTATCGCAATTTCGAAGATTTCAAAGAGCACATCATCGATCGTTCCAAGACCCGTGTGCTGGCGTTTTTAAATATTGTGGGCGCGGGCATGCGGGGGCCAAAGTTCGAAAATAATCAGAAAGACATGGAGCCGGGACCCGCGGCGGAGATGGCGAAGCGCTATCCCGGTCTGATCATCGGCATCAAGACGGCTCATTATGCCGGCCCCGAGTGGACGCCGGTCGAGCACGCCGTGGAAGCAGGAACCATGGCCAACATTCCCGTGATGGTTGACTTTGGAGCGAACAAACCTGAAAGGCCGCTGGAAGTGTTGCTGACACAAAAACTCCGGCCCGGCGATATCTACACGCATTGTTATTCGGGACTCAGGAACGAGCTGCTGCCCTCCGGAAAAGTGAATCCGGGCATGTGGGAAGGGAGGAAACGAGGGGTTATTTTCGACGTGGGGCATGGCGGCGGAAGCTTCGCCTGGCGGGTTGCCGTGCCGGCCATACAGCAGGGCTTTTTGCCGGATTCTATTTCAACCGATCTGCACATCGGCAGCATGAATACGGGTATGAAGGACATACTCAACTTGATGAGCAAGTTCCTGGCGCTAGGGCTTTCGGCGGATGAAGTCATAGCGCGCTCCACCTGGAATCCGGCGCGCGAGATTCATCACGATGAGTTAGGCAACTTGTCGGTGGGCTCCCCCGCCGACGTAAGCGTACTCCGACTGGAAAAAGGTAAATTCGGCTTTACTGACATGTATGGCGCTCGCATGTCCGGGCACGAGAAATTCGTCTGTGAGATGACGGTGAAGAACGGCAAGATCGTTTATGACTTGAATGGCATCAGCCGGCCGGAATGGGACACGCTGCCACCGCACTATACGGCGGTAGGAGATCCACGCTGGGATGGCTTGAATCCGCGGCACAGACAACAGCCTTAAACTGCTGCCTTGCTGAGTACGTCGTGTAGACGACGCGCCACAATCAGATCCTCACCGGCCTGTAGCATCCAAACTCCGACGACGATCGCGTCCTCGCCTTCCGTCAAGCCGCGCGAATTTTTCGCACCCGTTGAAGGATTGAGTTCAATCACGGGCGAACCATGGCGCAGGGCGTCGGCCACCTCGCGCGCGGAGATCTTCACGCGATCATGGTCGTACGTCAGCACCAGATGCGGTACCTGGTTGGCAACCGCCGGCACGACGATTTTCGCCTTTAACGTCGGGATGTTTTTCAAGTATTGCGAGATGCGATCGGCTCTGGCCTTGAACTCCCGTTGCATGTCGTCGTCGGATTGGCCCAAAAACCAGTCGACAGCGGCCACCATTCCGACGATCTGTTCTTTCGCCACCTTCATACCACGGCCGACGGTTTCCGAAATCGGCATGTCGTTTACAACGGCCGCGGCGATCAGATCTTTGCGGCCTAGCAGAAGACCGGCATTCTGCGGTCCGCGCATTCCCTTGCCACCCGAAAAAGTTACCAGGTCGAAACCCATTTTCGTGTAGTTCCAAAGATTGGAGACGGGAGGCACATCCGCGGCAGCATCGTTGAAGCACGGAACGCCGTGTTGATGGGCCACGCGGATCCAATCTTCGCGGCTGATCTCGCCCTGCTCCGCGGCGTTGAAGAAATGCGCCATCACAGTCTTTTCGGTGAAGGCCCTTTGGTAGTCGTCGAGTGTTTGCACCTCGATAAACCGAATGCCGCAATTCAACAAGGCGTGATCGTAATCGTAGCGGTGGGCTTTCTGAACGATGACTTCATTCTTGAGTCCCGTCATATCCATGGGTATTTGCTTCACTGCAGCCGGGTTCGCTACCGTCATGCAAGCCGCGGTGCCCAATGTGAGAGCCGATGCCGCGCCCGCCGTGACCAAAGCGGCTTCACACCGTAATCGCCCGGCTAAATATTCGCCAGCGGCTTTTTGTAACTCCGCCAGACGCACCGGATGTTTCGCTGCTTCCGCGACGGCTGCCTGGACGGATGGCGGCATGATGGAAGCGGTAAGAAACGTGTAGGTACCGGCGGCATTGATAATCTTCGTTACGCCAAGCTTTTCGTAATAATCGACGCCCGTTTCGCGGGGCAGGGAAGCGCCATTCGCGGCGCTCGCTGCTAACGCCGTTCCCGCGAGACCAAAGAATCCGCGTCGCGTGCTCATATCAGATGTAGGCGATCACGTCGATTTCGACGAGTGAATCGCCAGGCACGCCCGCGACGGCAACGGTGGTTCTCACCGGCGGCTCCGGTCCAAAGCGGCCCGTGAAGACCTCGGTCATCTCTTTAAAGTCCTTCAAGTCGGCCAAATACACTTGAGCTTTGAGCACCTTGTCCATCGAGGAGCCGGCGGCCTCGAGTCTCTGCTGAATTTCATCGAGTACATGCTTCGTGTGGGCTTTGATATCGCCTTTGAAGTGCGCGCCGACGCCCGACAGGAACAGCAGGTTTCCGTAAGAAACGGTGGGGCTGAATGCCGGCGTTTTCGCGGGAACTTTGCCGTTCGGCCACCACACTTTCTTACCCGTGGCGGGCTGAGCATCGACGGCTCCTCCAGCGGCAGTAGCTGCCACGGCGGCCGTGGCTCCCTTGCCCAAAAAGCTTCTTCTGTTTGTTTTTGCCATTCTCCCTCTGCTCTTTTCAGGACCGCTTAACCGGCCGTACGATTCCGCCAGGCGCTCGGTATTCATGGCGTTGCGCGCTCCAGCGGGCTGTCCCATATTCTCCCAAATTTACATCGCCTGCCATCTGATCGCCATCTACGATGCCGGTGAACTCATACGATAGCCGCTGGCCCTCGATTCGCTGGGAGCTGCGAAAGCGCACTTGGTTCGCTGCTACTTTCCCACTCAAATCGCCCGAAACAAATTCGCCTTGGTGCGTGCCCACCAGGTCGGCACCATGCTGTTCGAAAATCAAGGTGTGGATGGCTGAGCCCCGGCCGAATTCCAGATCGAGCCGCCATTGACCGTCAATGGAAACGGGCTCGCCTTCAGGAACGATTGGATTCTCGAATTTTGGCGGTTTGGCCAAGACTGCGTAAAGCCTTTCGGCCACTAACTTGTCGTCTCCCGCCATCATCATGTACGGCATGATAGATACCGAGCTGGCCATGTGATCCGGCCGAGACCCGACGCCGCTACCCAAGACAATACGTGGTTCGCTATCGAGCAGATGCTTGCTCACCTCCTGGCCCGTGATGCCGAGCGCGTTGCCGTCCCATTCGATTCGCAGGATAGGAGCTCGATTGGATAGGCCCTCTGGCTGCTCCACGCGTGTGCTGACTCCATTGACGCGCTTCACGCTCGAAGAGATGTTGTCGAGCCAGGACTGCCACAGCCGCCACTCTGCGTCATGGTCACGCGTCTTCCAAGCTTCGGCGGCCGCTAGCATGCCCATGATTTCTTCTTTCCCCACCTTGAGCGAACGTCCAAATGCATGGTGAGGAGCGCTATTGGCCCAAGCCGCCTGTAGCAAGTTCTTTTCGCCAAGCAGAAGACCGGCAGCTTGCGGTCCACGAATGCACTTACCGCCGCTGTAAGCGACAGCAGTCGCTCCACGCTTCAGATGAATGTTCGGAATCGTGAGGATTTCCGCGGCGGCGTCCACGATAACGGGCACGTTGTGCCGCTTTGCCACTTCCGAGATCGCTTGCGTACCGAGCGGACCGTCGTCCCCCGGTCCGGCCAGAATATAAACCATCGCCGTGCGTTCGCTGAAGGCCGTCTCCAGCTCGGAGCTTTCTTTGAGCTCGATTATCTTCACGCCGACCATGCGAATGGCGTGGTCATAAACATTGCGCGAATACTCCGGAATGATGACTTCGTCTTTCAGACCGCTTAAATTCGGCAGGCGTCGCATTCTCTCGGGATTCGTTCCGGCAATGCAGGCAGTGGTGCAGTGCGTCAAAGCAGCGGCGCAGCCGGCCGTTACGATTCCCCAATCCGCCCCCGTCAGCTCAGCCAACCGTGCGCTTACACCGTTCATCAATTCATCCATTTGAACGTAGCTGCGGGAGGCCTCGTCCATGGCTTGTTTGACTTGTGGAAGCGACTGCGAACCGGTGATGATGGTGAATGTACCCCGCGCATTAATGAGCGGCCGCACGCCTATCGATCGGTAAAGTTCGGCGCTGGCCTCAGCCGGATTTGTCACTGCGGCGCTTGCTCTACTGGCGGAAACGGCGCCCGCTGCCGCCAGTAAACCACCCTTACGCAATAAATCCCGCCTGCTGAAGCCCGGCCATCTTGAGAATAGAGACTTCATGATCCCGCACCCTCCGTTCACTGTACCGTTTTTCGGCCTGACCCGATTAATGTTATTTTCAACAAAGGGTTCAAAGGCTAATGCATACTGGCCGCCGTCGGTTTATCCAAGGAGCTCTTGCGGCTGCTGCGCTCGGCACGGGACAGTCGCGAAGCGAGGAGACAAAGCGTAGCTTTGGCATGCCTGGGCCTTATCCGGGCCGCGTCATTGCCATAGAACATCCTGGGTGCATCGCTTCGGGCGTGTATCAACCGGAGACTGTCCGGCAGATGATGCAGCGGGGCATGATGGAGCTTACCAGTGCTCCCTCCTGGCAAGATGCCTGGCGTACGCTGTTCGAAAAAGGGGATGTCGTCGGCATCAAAGTCAGTCCCGTCGGAGGCCGGACGCTTTGCTCTGACGCTTCCGTGTTACACGCCATTCTCGATGGATTGAATCAGGCGGGTGTTTCGCATCGGAATGTCCTGGTGTTCAACCGCTATCGGGAAGAAGCCATGATAGCGGGCATCGATAAGTGGCTTCCGGCGGATGTGCGCTTTGACGCCTCGTCATTGAGATATGACGAGGTGCAAATGGACATGGGCGGCTACGATGAAGCCCATTTTATGGAAATGGCGCTGATTAAGCCGGGCGATAGTCCGACCGATCCGCATTTCAGGCGATCTTACGTTTCTAAGATTGTTACCTCGCGGGTGAACAAGATTATCAATCTACCGGTACTGAAGCATCACCAGTCGGCGGGCGTAACCATCACATTAAAGAATATGTCGCACGGGTTTGTGAATAATGTGAACCGAAGCCACCTCACGCCGACGCTCAACGCTTGCGGAGTTTTCATCCCGTCGGTGGTCAGCTTGCCCGTAATCCGCCAGAAAGTTGTTCTTCACATCGTAGATGCGGTGAAAGCTTCGTATCACGGCGGACCGCCGGCGAGACCACAATTTATGTGGGAGCCGAAGACCCTATTCTTCGGTACGGATCCCGTGGCCCTCGACAAGACCGGTCTGAAAGTTATCGACGCTAAACGGAAATCCGTCGGCATGACTTCGATCGCGCTTTCGAAACCGGATGCCGCGAGCCATTTTCTGAATGCCCAGGTCGAACACATTGAGATTGCGGGAATGTTGAAACTCGGCGAATTCGACGACCGCAAGATTCAAGTGAAGCGGATCAATCTGGTTTGAACGGAAAAATGCAAGCCAACCGCCCAAAGCTTGCCGCCGTCGTAACGATTTATTTTAAGTATTCGCACGCGCAGCATATTGTCGACCGGCTGCTGGATGGTTATGGCTGGAACGGAAGCTACCATCATCCGCCGTTTGACTTGGTGTCGCTGTATGTGGACGAGGTGGGTGCTGACGATCTGAGCCGCGAACGCGGAGCCCGTCATCCGGGCATGCGCCTGTGCTCGACCATTCCCGAAGCGCTGACCCTCGGCAGCGGCAAGCTAGCCGTCGATGGCGTGGTGTTGGTTGGCGAACATGGCCATTATCCGAAAAACGAAAAAGGCCAGACGAAATATCCGCGCTACGAATTTTTCCAGCAGATTGTGGAAGTATTTCGCTCGAGCAACCGCACCGTGCCGCTCTTCAGCGATAAGCACCTCTCCTGGAACTGGGCTTGGGCGGAGGAGATGTATCAGACCTCGCGCAAGATGGGGTTTCCCTTTATGGCGGGCTCGAGCTTGCCGGTGACGTGGCGAATTCCTTCCATCGAAATGCCGCTCGGCACGCCGATTCGCGAGGCATTGTGCGTTGCCTATGGCGGTGTGGACAGCTACGACTTTCATGCACTCGAGACCATTCAATGCATGGTCGAGCGCCGCAAGGGAGGCGAAACCGGCGTACGTTGGCTGCAGGCGTATCGCGGCGATCGCTTTTGGAAGGCTCTATCGGACGGAGTTTGGTCCGCCGATCTGATGAACGCGGCGCTTTGCCGGAGCCATACCCTCGTTCCGGCTCGACAGGGGTTTAATGACATGTTTCCTTCGCGCGATCAAATGCGGGAGTTGGTGAAGAATCCCGTTGCTTACACGTACGAACATGAGGATGGCTTGCGTTGCACCATGCTGCTCATGAACGGGCTGCTCCGGGATTTTAACTTCGCTGCACGGCTCGACAACACACGGCAGATCTTTTCCAATCAGATGTATCTGCCCATGCCCGATGGCCGTACCACGCTTGCCAACTTCTTTAGCCCGTTGGTCTTCAATATGGAGCAGATGTTTCTCACCGGCCGGACGTCCTACCCGATTGAACGAACGCTGCTGACGACCGGGCTGACCGCGAGCGGCATGGACAGTCTGTACCAGAATCAATCGCGAGTAGAGACGCCGCATCTGGCGATTCGCTATCAAGCAACGAAAGAATCTACCTTCGAGAGAACGTGATGTTGACTCGACGTGAGTTCATTGGATCTGCGGCGCTTCTTCCGCTTGCTGCGGCCGAACCGCCCAAGACGCCGGTTCGCGTGGCGATCGTCACGACCATTTACCGGTATCTTTCGCACGGCCAGCACATCGGTGATCGCTTTCTTATCGGCTATCCGTATGCCGGCGCTTGGCACAAGCCAAACGTAAAGGTCGTTTCGTTATACGTCGATCAGAAACCCGAAGGAGACCTGAGTGCGGAGCGCAGCCACGAGTTTGGCTTTCCGGTATACCGCACCATCGGTGAGGCGCTTTGCTGCGGCGGCAATCGTCTGGCTTGCGATGCCGTTCTCATCGTCGGCGAGCATGGCGATTATCCGCGGAATGAAAAGGGGCAGATCCTGTATCCGCGCTACGAGTTCTTTGAGCAATGCATCAAAGTTTTCGAAGCAAGCGGCCGCTCGGTTCCTGTTTATAACGACAAGCATCTTTCCTACAGCTTTCAAAAGGCGCAGGCGATGGTCGCAGCCTCGAAAAGACTCAAGTTTCCGATGCTCGGTGGATCGTCTCTCCCCGTTACCTGGCGGCTGCCTGGCATCGAGATTCCGCTGGGCGCGCACATTGAAGATGCCGTTATGGTGGGCGTGGGTGGCTCGGATGCCATGGATTTCCATGCGCTCGAGGGATTGCAGTGCATGCTCGAGCGCCGTAAAGGCGCGGAGACTGGCGTGCGAGCGGTTCAATTACTGTCCGGCGACGATGTCTGGAAAGCCGGTGCGAGCGGCATTTGGTCCATGGACTTGTTGAGCTCGGCGCTCTCGCGCAGTGACACTCCTTTAGGCCTCACGGTTAAAGATGGACGGACGCAGGATCTCGTGGGCTCCGGAGTCCTGCCGGGACTGGTGAAAAATCCGGCCGCTTATCTGATCGAGTATCGCGACGGAACGCGTGCCGCTATGCTAATGCTCGATGGCGCAGTGAAAGACTTTAATTTTGCGGCGAATGTTCGCGGAACGGGTAGGCTATCTACTCAATTGTTCCTGTCCCCCGTTCCCAACGTCACTTACTCGGCATGCCTGGTGGCAAAGATTGAGGAGATGTTTGTCACCGGCCGGGCGCCGTACCCGATCGAACGAACGCTTCTAACCAGCGGCATCCTCGAAAGCTGTCTCGATTCCCGTCAACAACGGAAACGGCTTGAAACACCGCATCTTGCGGTTGCGTATCAGCCGGCCGCCGCCTCGCAGTATTGCCGCGATTAGCGCGCTCGATAGGCTGTAGAGATGCTTCTGCAAAATCTACGCTGGCCGGATCTCGCCGGCCTGGCGGGCCGTATCTTTGTGGTGCCGCTCGGCTCGCTCGAGCAGCATGGACCGCACCTTCCTCTGTTTACCGATTCGCTCATCATTGGCCACGTGGCCAGTCGAGTGGAACAACTTCATTCGGAGAAAATTGTGTTGCTACCGGTGCAATGGCTGGGACATTCGCCGCACCACCGCCACTTTGGCAGCGTGTCGCTCGATCTGATTCCCTATATGGGGATGATCAGCGGGATCTGCCGGTCGCTCGTCGAAATGGGCGCGCGCAAAATCCTGCTCCTGAACGGCCACGGCGGCAATGATATCCCGTGCAGAGCGGCCCAACGAGAGCTTAAAAGCGAATTCGAATCCTTGCGCGACCTCTACATCGTCTATGCCACCTACTGGAATCTTGCCGCCGAGCGATTCGGGCAAATTCGCTCCTCGCCAGCCGGCGGCATGGGTCACGCATGCGAAATGGAGACGTCGGTTCTTTTGGCGAAAAATCCTGAACTGGTTGATATGTCCAAAGCAAAGCACGGCGGCCCTTCGCCGGAGAGCGGCTATCGGCACACCGACATGCTCAAGCCGCCGCCGTTCTCGCTGATCAACGAGTTCGACGAGATCTCGCAGAACGGCGTGATTGGAACACCGGAACTGGCATCCGTCGTCAAGGGGGAGCAATTTCTTGATGCCGCGGTGACAGGGGTGACTGCGCTTTTAGCGGAGATGCGGGGCTGGCAGTTTCAGGAGAAACGGGCGAAGTGAACGTGCCGGAGGCTCTCAAGAAAGCGCAACACGAGCGCGAATTGTTTGACAAACCTGGATAATCATGCTCAAATCTTCCTAACCACAGGGAGGTTTTCGGGATGC
This sequence comes from Bryobacteraceae bacterium, assembly GCA_036501045.1. Lineage (GTDB taxonomy): Bacteria > Acidobacteriota > Terriglobia > Bryobacterales > Bryobacteraceae > Bog-105. The sequence continues at coordinate 39,328 of DASYAX010000155.1, read as the reverse complement.
TCCGATGTCTTATTGCCCTTCTTCTTGTTGTTGCCCCGCTCGGAAACCTGTCCGCGCAACTTGCCAACACGACTTCGCTGGTTGGCACCGTTACTGACGCCGCTGGAGCGGCTGTCCCGGGTGCTTCAATCATCGCGGTGAACGTTGGCACGAACGACTCCTATAGCGCAACCACAAATTCCGCCGGCAATTACATTCTGGAATTTATCAAGATTGGCGCCTACACCATTACCGCCAAGCAAGCCGGCTTTCAGACTGTTACCAAGACTGGCATTCAGGTTGACTACAACCAAACCGTGCGGAACGACTTTTCTCTCCCGGTTGGCCAACTCTCCCAGCGGGTGGAAGTAACGGCGGCGACACCGCCTATTTCCACTGACGACGCCAGCGTCAAAGAGGTGATCGGTGAACGTTTTGTCGCGGATCTTCCTTTAAACGGCCGCGATGCCCTTCAATTGGCCGCGACCACGCCTGGTTTGCTTCCCGGACTCAAGTCCCCCAATGGCGTTCCACCTGGTGAGGACTTTATCGGCGCAGGCACACGTGAGATCCAGAACAGCGTCTCACTCGACGGCATTTCGATCATGAACAACCTGATCACCACCACGCCCTATCATCCCTCGGTAGACGCGATTCAGGAGTTCGAAGTTCAGACCGGAACGTATTCGGCCCAATACGGTGCGTATCTCGGCGCGCATCTGAATTTGATCAGCAAGAATGGCACAAATCAATTGCACGGCGCGCTTTATGAGTTTTTCCGGAATGATGTGCTGGATGCTCGCGGCTTCTTCTCAAGTCCTACGGCCCCCAAGCCGCCGTTGCGCCAGAATCAGTTTGGATTCGAACTGGGGGGGCCCGTTTGGATCCCCAAGCTCTACGATGGCCGTAACAAAACATTTTTCATGGTTGATTATGAGGGACTGCGCTTGACGAAGCAAGTGAGCGCCCTCGATACGGTGCTTACGCCGTTGATGCGGCAGGGCAATTTTTCACAATATCCGAAACAGTTGGTCGATCCGATTACGAAGGCGCCGTTCGCGGGCAATATCATTCCAGCCAGCCAACTTTCACCCCAGGCGTTGAACGCGCTGCAATACGTGCCGCTTCCAAACGCAGCCGGTATCTCGAGCAACCTCGTTGCTAATTATCCGAACAACGACGGCTACAACCAGACCATCGACCGGATCGATCAGAATATCGGCAATAGCATTCGTCTGTTTTACCGTTACGCCTGGCAAAACGAGCAAATTCTTACCGGCGCCACCAACCCGTTCAATGCGACAACCATTCCGGTCTCCACGCGGAACTGGGTTTTTGGCTATACCCAAACGATCAGCCCATACATCGTGAATGACTTTAGAGTGGGCCGCCAGAATTTAAAGACGAATGCGCTGAATTATTTTTATGTCAATAATCTGAAGGACGCCGGCAGCAACCTGGGTATTCCGGGGTTCAACGGCGATGTGGCTTTTAACGATCCCGGCCTTCCGGTGTTTGCCATCAGTGGATTCAATACGATTGGGAACGGTTCCACCAACTGGCTTCAACAAGACACCACTTGGCAGGGCACCGATTCCTTAACCTGGACGCGCGGAGCTCACACGTTCATCTTCGGCGCCGAATTGCGAAAACTCATCACCGCGCGCTCCGCCGTGAATAGTCCGAACGGTATGTTCAATTTCACTGCCACTAATTTCACCGGTTACACGGCCGCCGATTTCATGCTTGGTGATGCCCAGAGCGACCAAACACCCGGGCCGGAAATCAACAATAAGGTCGCGGAGTGGCGCGACGGGTTCTTTATCGTCGATAACTGGCAGGCGTCGAAGAAACTAACCCTGAACCTGGGTTTGCGATACGAACTGCCGACGGTTCCCTATACGGCAAATGGTTATGCGGTCATTTTGAACCCTCAGCAAACGGCGCTCCTTCCATCGAATCCACCGCAGCCGGGCTTTCAATTCATAAACCCCGATCACAAAGATTTCGCCCCACGCGTTGGGTTCGCTTACCGGCTCACTAACAAGACAGTGATCCGGTCCGGTTATGGCATTTACTACAATCCCAACCAGACGAATACCTTTACGTTTCTAAGTAATAATCCGCCGTTCAGCATCGTAACCACCTTCAATTCAGCGGGAACTAACTTGGTCAATCTGGCGAATCCTACTCCAGCGGCTTTAGGTAAAACGACAGCGCTGTCCAGCGCTTCGATCATTACGCCCAACCCCAACCTGCCGAGTGCTTACCTGAATCAGTGGAGTTTTGACGTGGAACAAAGCGTCTGGAACAATGCCGCCCTGGACGTGAGTTATCTCGGCTCCCATAGCACCCATCTCGATCGAAGCTACTATGTCAACACGCCGGCGCCCGGTTCCGCGGCGTCCGTCGCCAGCAGGCGTCCGAATCCGCTTTTCGGCGATATTCGCCAGATCCAGAATGATGAGGATGCGAATTACAACGGGCTAACGGTGGTTCTGAGACAACGCCTCAACCATGGCTTCTCGATGCTCGCCTCTTATACCTGGTCGCACAATTTGGATGTGGGTTCGGATTCGAACAATGGCGGGGCCCCTCAGGACCCCTACAATTGGCACGCCGACTACGGAAACGCGAACTGGGACGTTCGCCATCGCCTCGTCGCCAGCTTCAATTACGCTTTGCCTTTTTTCGCCACGACCAAAGGTTTTGTCCGTCAGACGCTGGGCGGATGGCAAACCAACGGCATTGTGACTTTGCAGACCGGATTCCCGTTTAATGTCATTGCATCCGGCGACCCCGCGAATACGGGCAGAGGCGGCAGCGAGCGTCCGAATCTGGTGAGTACGCCTACCGCCAACTGTGGGGACGGACATCTTACCGGGTGCATCAGTTCCGCTGCTTTTGCAAATGTGACGGGCTTCGTTTATGGCAACGCTGGCCGCAATTTGCTGTACGGGCCCGGGCTCTACAACGTAGATTTCTCGTTGTTCAAGAGCTTCCGTCTTGGGGAGCGCGCAGCCCTGCAGTTCCGCTCGGAGTTTTTCAATTTGCTAAATACGCCGGCCTTCAGCAATCCGAGTGGATTGACATTCGGTACTCCGAGCTTCGGTAACATTACCAGTACGAAGCACGACAACCGGGAAATCCAGTTCGCCTTAAAGCTGCTGTTCTGAACGCGAAAGTTGCATTATTTGCCGTGACCGCCGCTCCCGCCTCCACCGCCGTGAGAGCCGCCACCACCACCGCCACCGTGGAAGCCGCCGCCACCACCACCATGAAATCCGCCGCCCGAGGAACCGCGGCCTCCGCCGCCAGCATTGCCGCCAGACCAGCCCCCACGCGCTGCTGGTTGCGCTCCTACGTTACCCCCTCGGCTGCCGCCGGTAAATGCCGGGGCAACGGCGCCGCTAGCCGTACGGAAACCGCCACGTGAGGCGAACGAATGAGCGGCTTGTGCGCGCGCAGCCTGGTCAGCCGCTGGCGAAGCGTAGTGCGACGGCAAACCATTCCGGAAACCGATCGACCCAACGGCCGGAGGATTTCTCGGGTTCACGGGGACCATGTGGTGGCCGGGCCATCCGTTTCGGCCGCCAAGGCCGTTCACAACCACAACCGGCGCGTATCCTATCAATCCGGGACCATAAAAGCCATAGCCAAAGGGGCTAAAAAACGCGCCATTGCCGGGCAGCCATGCCCAGGAATCAAAGCCGTTATTCCAATACCAGCCGGGCCCCATACCAAATCCGTAGCCATAGCCGCTGCCGTATCCGTAGCCGCTACCGTATCCGTAGCCGCTACCGTATCCGCTTCCGTACCCCAAGCCGCCGTAACCACCGGCCGAGGCATTGCGTGCGGCCTGGTAACTCGCACTAGCGTTATATTCCGAGCGAACGTTGCTCCAGGCGTAGAGTTCGTCCTCTTTCTTCGGATCGAATTTCTCCGCTTTAAGCAAGTCACCCAAAATGGTTTGGCGTCCCTTACCCAGATCCACCTTTTTGTCGCCAAAGTAGACTTCAGCCTTGCCGTCGATAACGGCCGCGATGGGACTGTCATCGGCAGTGAAGCGATATAACCCAGGCTTCTCGACCAGGATGGAGGCGCCATGGTCCGTGATCGAAATATGATTCTCCTTGACCAGTTCGTCCACCTCGATCATCGCTTCGCCGCGCAGCAATTCGACCTGGGTATCGACCAGCGACGGCGAAATCATGCGGATCTCACTGTTATCCCCAAGCCGCAAGAACACGCCGGGCGTGAGCAGGATTTCCACTTTGCCCGCATCGACCGATAACGTATCGTTCGGATTGAGAAACGTCATCTTCAGTGCCTTGGCAAAGACTGGCTGTCCGTCCAAAGTAACGTTTCCTTCGATGTAGTTGACTGCCCCCGGCCGGGCGGAGATCGTGTTGGCCTGAGGCATCGCGTACATGGCCGTTACAAAGAGCCCGGTTAGGATCTTTGCGCTCGCTCGCCACACGCGTTCCATAATTTCTCCTCGATCCAGTACGGATCATCTAGATAATCTGATGCTCACGCGAGGACAGCGGTTCCAGACGCCAGATTGAGCCACTCCCCCCGGGCCCTATTGTACGCCTGTTTTAATATGCTCACTTATTTAAGCGTTTACGTCATGCGATACAATCGCCACGGGACGGAACTGCTCCTTGCATCTACGAGCTATTGACTACGTCAGTCTGGTTATCTATTTTGCCTTTGTTTTGGGAATTGGTTGGCTTGCCAAGAGAAAGGTCACGAGCAGTGCGGACTTCCTGACTTCGCGTCACTCGGTGCCGGTTTGGATCACCAGCCTCGCCTTCATCGCGGCCAATTTGGGAGCGCAGGAGATGATCGGCATGTGCGCTTCCGGAGCGAAGTACGGCATCATGACCGCGCACTTCTATTGGTTGGGCGCGGTTCCGGCCATGGTATTCGTGGGCGTATTCATGATGCCGTTCTACTACGGTAGCCGCGCGCGCAGCGTTCCTGAATACTTAAAACTGCGCTTCGACGAAAAGACTCGCGGCCTCAATGCCATCACCTTCGCCGTGATGACCATCTTCTCTTCGGGCATCAGCATGTATGCGCTCGGCCGGCTGCTGCAGCTCGTGCTCAACTGGAGTTTCACAAACTCGGTGCTGCTTTCGGCCGGTATTGTCTTGAGTTATACGCTGCTGGGGGGCCTTACCAGCGCCATCTACAACGAAGTGGTGCAGTTCTTTCTGATCGTGCTGGGATTTGCGCCGCTATCGCTGCTGGCAGTGGAGAAGGCCGGCGGCTGGGGCGGAATCTCCCACCGTCTCCAGCCGGTGATGACGCACTCCTGGCGATACGCCGCTCACTCCAGCCAGAATCCCATGGGTGTCGAGGTATTCGGCCTGGTAGCCGGCCTCGGCTTCGTCCTCTCCTTTGGCTATTGGTGTACGAACTTTTTGGTCGTACAACGCGCCATGGCCGCCGACAGTATGCAGGGTGCCCGGCAGACTCCGCTGTTTGCAGCCTTTCCGAAGCTCCTGATGCCGTTTGTCGTGATCTTGCCGGGAATCGCCGCCGTGGCCCTGATGAACATGTCGAGCGGCTACACGCTCCCGTTGAAAGCGGGCGGCGCGGGCTATGACTACGACCAGGTGCTTACTACGTTGATGGCGCAGTTCTATCCATCCGGCATGCTGGGCATCGGCTTGACCGCACTTATGGCGTCCTTCATGTCGGGCATGGCCGGCAACGTCACCGCGTTTAACACGGTATTTACTTACGACATCTATCAGAGCTACATCCGTCCCAAAGCGGAGGACAGTCACTATTTATGGGTCGGTCGCGTTACGACGGTCGTTGGGATTGCGCTCTCCATCGGTACCGCCTACATGGCAACGACATTTAACAACATGATGGATTTTCTCCAGTTGGTCTTCGCTTTTGTGAATGCGCCGCTGTTCGCCACATTTCTGCTCGGCATGTTTTGGAAGCGCACAACCGGCCACGGCGCCTTTCTTGGATTGCTTACCGGCACCGGGGCTGCGGCGCTCACTCACGGGTTGACCGTGGCCGAAGGCAAGGGCGGCTGGATCGCGAACACGCATCAATTCATCTCTACCATGGCGCAGAATTACTGGATCGCTATCATCTCGTGGACTGCGTGTTTGGTGGTTACGGTTTTGGTTAGCCTGATTACCAAGCCGAAACCCGAAGCCGACCTTCACAACCTCGTTTATGGTTTTACCGATCTTCCGCCTGAAGAGAATGTGCCTTGGTACAAGCGGCCGGGCCCGTTGGCGGTGGTGGTTATTGTGGTGCTCGTGATTATAAACATCATCTATTGGTAAGCATTTTGGTGAAATCATCATGAACGATTTGCGACGTCCGACCGGATATCTCTTTGCTGTGCTTGGCTTGATTTTGCTGCTCTATGGACTGATCAGCCCCGAAGTGCGAGCCCCGATGGAAGCGACCGTCAACGTTAACCTATGGTGTGGCTTGACGCTGCTGATTTTCGGAGGATGTCTTCTTTGGCTTTCGTACCGCGCGAAATCTTAGCCGATTTTCGTAAGCACTTTGACTCTGCCGTTGCCCCGGCGCTTTACCGGGCGCCCGGCCGCGTTAATCTCATTGGAGAGCATACCGACTATAACCTCGGTTACGTGCTCCCGATTGCCCTTGACCTGGCTTGCTACATCGCGATTGCCCCCGCCAGCCACGGCGAGTTGCGGGTATACTCGCGCGATGTTCGCCAGGCGTTTTCCATACCGGTTGAGGCGATTCCAGATGCTGCCCCAAGGCATGACTGGAGCGATTATGTGTTGGGCGTGGCGCGTGAACTGGCGCGCGCGGGGTTTCTTATCCCGCCCAGCCACCTTTATATCGCAAGCGAAGTGCCGGCCGGCGCTGGCCTCAGCTCTTCCGCCTCGCTCGAGATTGCAACCGCGGTCTCGCTGCTGGGTGCATCCGCTAACGGCGCGCGCGCGATGCAGTCGCTCGAAATCGCCAAATTGGCGCAGCGCGCCGAATCGCAATTCGTCGGCATGCCGTGCGGCATTATGGATCAATATTCCTCGGTCTTCGGTCATGCCGGCGCGGCGCTGAAGATCGATTGCCGCAGCCTCGAACACGAATATGTAAAGCTGCCGGGGAACGTCGCCATTCTGGCCGTCAACTCGTTGGTGAAGCATGAGCTTGGTACTTCGGCTTACCGTGAGCGCGTGGCAGAGTGTCAGGCCGCGATTGCCGCCATTCGCGTCACCCATCCCAAGGTCGAAAGCTTGCGCGATGTGTCGCCCGATTGCTTCGAAAGAATCCAGGACACCATTCCGCCCGTGCCCCGCCGCCGCGCGCGGCACATCATCTCCGACTCGCAGCGCGTGGTGGACTTCGCGGCCGCGGCTCGAACGAATGATCTGCCTGAAATGGGCCGGCTATTTGTTGCCTCGCACCGCAGCATGCAGCACGACTACGAGATTAGCTGCGAAGAAATCGATTTTCTGGTGGATATGGCCGTCCAAGTTCCCGGAGTGTACGGCGCGCGTATGACCGGCGGCGGTTTCGGCGGCTGCACCGTAAACCTGGTCGCACCCGAAGCTATTGAAACGTTTAAGAAGAGCTTGACATCCGCATACCAAGAGCGCTTTGGCAAAGCGCCCGTCTTTTATATTTGCAAGCCCGCTCCCGGTGCGGGACCTGTTGACGACCGCGCTTGATATCCTCTCCGTTTGTGGCAACAAAACTATTCCCCAATTGGCGGTAGCCTGCTGTGGTCGTCTTTTGTCGCCGCCTTGCCCATCGCGGTGCTTCTTTACGCCATTGGCGTGCGCCGCATAAACGCCTGGAAATCGTCTCTCGTTGGATTGGTGGCCGCCCTGATCGTGGCGCTGGTCGCCTATCGCATGCCGCCGCTCCTGGTAGCCGATTCGGCGCTCTACGGCGCCGCCTTCGGCACGTTCCCCATCTTTTGGGTGATCTACTGGGCGATCGTCCTCTACCGGATTACGGTCGATACCGGAAAATTCGAAATCCTGAAGGAATCTATCGGACAATTGACGTCCGATCGGAGTTTGCAAGCACTGCTGATCGCATTCGCCTTCGGTGCGTTTCTCGAAGGCGCCGCCGGTTTTGGCACGCCGGTTGCCGTGGCGGCAGCCATTCTGGGCGGACTCGGGTTCGCGGCCTTTGAGGCTGCCGGCATTTGCCTGCTCGCTAACACCGCCCCGGTCGCGTTTGGATCGATCGCCATTCCGCTAGTTACACTTGCCGCAACCACGGGATTGCCGATTGAGGAGCTCAGCAAATGGGTGGGCCGCCTATGCGCCCCGGTTTCACTTTTCATCCCGGCCTACCTGGTGCTCGTGCTCAGCGGCTGGAGCGCATTGCGGCGAGTCTGGCCGGCCGCTTTGCTCTGCGGCGCCAGCTTTTCCTTTACGCAGTTCGCCGTTTCGAATTTTATTGGGCCGTATCTCACCGACATTTTGAGTTCGCTGGTGGCAGTAGTTTGCCTTGTGGCGCTGCTGCAGGTTTGGGCTCCGCCCGGACAGCTCAAGCGCATCGGCCGGTACAGCTTCGGTGAAATCGCCTTCGCCTGGTCGCCGTACCTGCTGCTGGTGATCTTCATACTGGTTTGGAGCGCCGACAGCGTAAAGGCCGTGCTGCTCCACGCCAGCCTGGTGATCCCTTGGCCGGGGCTGCACAACATGGTCGGGCAGATACCTCCGGTAGTGGCGAAAGCCGCTCCCTACGCCGCGCTGTACCGGTTCCGCTATCTGGCCGAGGCGGGGACGGCCTGCGCTTTCGCGACACTGGCCTCGGCCGCCCTGCTGCGCGTTAGTCCGCGCCGCTACCTGCGGCTGGCCTTCAAATCGGCCGACCAACTGAAGTTCTCGTTCATCAGCATCACTGCGGTTCTGGCGCTGGCCTTCGTCATGAACTATTCAGGCGCGACAGCTACGCTTGGACTGGCCTTCGCCGCCACCGGCCACGCTTTTCCTTTTTTTAGCGCGATGCTCGGCTGGCTTGGTGTCTTCCTTACCGGCAGCGATACTTCCTCTAACGCTTTGTTCGGCAGCTTGCAACAGGTAACCGCGAATCGGCTGGGACTAAATGCCAGTCTCATGGCCGCCGCCAACTCAGCGGGCGGGGTGATGGGCAAGATGATCAGCCTGCAAAGCATCTCGGTTGCTGCAGCCGCGGCTGGGTTGAAGGCGGAAGAAGAACCGCGGCTGTTCCGCTTCACGCTTAAGCACAGTATGTTTCTGGCCAGCGTGACCGGTTTGCTGGCGATGATTTACGCCTACGGCCTGACACACTGAATGATTGTTGGGTCGCCCGAACCCGGAGTCCGTCACGGCGTCTCGTCCAGACGTTACCATAAAGAGCTAAGGCCGAGAATCGAAAAGTGGCGCGAGACGTGCTGTGAAGAATAAAGGTGTGCAGCAAGGATGACACCCGAGCGATGGCATCAGATCGAAGATCTATACCACGCCGCCCGGCAGCGCGATCCGGGCGGGCGCGCCGCCCTGCTGGAGCGCACAGATCCGGAAATCCGCTCGCGCGTCGAGCGCATGCTCGCCTTGGATCCGGAGGGCCAGATCCTCGACCGGCCCGCACGCGGCCCTTACGAATCATCCACGGAAGCTATTCTCGGAGCGGGGTCGCAGCTAGGTCCATATAAAATCGAGGCTCTGATTGGTGTGGGAGGCATGGGCGCGGTGTATCGCGCCACCGACACCCGATTGGGGCGTGAAGTAGCCATCAAGATCCCGGCGGCGCATTATAGCGAGCGGTTTCAGATGGAAGCCCGGGCGATTTCCACGCTCAACCATCCGCACATTTGCAGTCTCTACGACGTCGGCCCAGATTATCTTGTCATGGAGTTCATTGAGGGCTCCACGCTGGCTGCCGAAATCGGGAAGGGGCCCCTGACGTCCGAGTTGGTTGCCCGCTATGGAGCTCAAATCGCCGATGCGCTGGCTGAAGCTCACTCGCGCGATATCGTGCACCGTGATTTAAAACCAGCGAATGTCATGCTGACACGCCACGGCGTGAAGCTATTGGATTTCGGCCTCGCTAAAAAGCTTTCGGAGGCTGGCCTGACCCAAGCCAATGCGGTCATGGGTACGCCCGCCTACATGGCGCCCGAACAGGTGGAGGGCCGCGAGCCGACCGCTCTGGCCGATTTGTTCGCGCTCGGGCTCGTGCTCTATGAAATGGTGACCGGAAAACTGCCGTTTCCCGGAGCATCGTTAGGACAGATCCTTTCCACCGGTTCACAAGCCCGGGTTCCCGCGCCGTCCAAGCAGCACGCTGAAGTGCCGGCTGGCCTGAACGATCTGGTCGTAGGGCTTCTCGAAAGAGATCCAGCTCGGCGCCCGCAGTCTGCCTCCGAGGTGGGTCGCGCATTATCCTCGCTTGCGGACCGGCTTGCTGCTCGACCTTCGACGCTTGTGCGCGCTTTGCTGCGGCCGGTTTACGCCATCCCCGCGGCCCTGCTGCTTCTTGTGCTTGTCGCGGGGGCGCTGCGGCTCTATCAGCATTCGGAGCAGCAGATGTGGGTCCGCGAACAGGCCATACCAGAAATCCCCCGGCTTGCCGCCAATCAGCCTTTGGCGGCGTTCCTCCTGTTGCGCGAGGCTGAGAGAATTGAGCCGGGCGACCCTCAGCTAACAAAGATCGGGCAATCTTCCACTCGTCTTGTGTCTGTCGGGTCAACACCGGCGGGAGCGGAGGTGGAAATTCAGGATTATGTCGAACCTGGCTCGTGGTTTCGCTTGGGCGTGACTCCCCTCAAAAACGTACGAATTCCTAACGGGTACTTCCGTTGGAAAATTGCCAAGCCAGGTTCCGGACAATTTGTCGCCGCGCCCGAGACAGCTAACACTATGCAGTTCACATTGGGAACCCAGGCTGCATCGGCCGGAATGGACACGGCGCCAGCCGGCTATGCGGGAGAGATGATTGGCTTCGTCGGAGGGTTTGCGTTCAAGCTCCCGGCATTTGACATCGATAGGTTTGAGGTGACTAACCGGCAATACCAGACGTTTGTAGACGAGGGCGGCTATCGAAAACCAGCATACTGGAAGGAAAAGTTCGTCTGGGATGGTAAAAAGCTCGCCTGGCAGGATGCCATGAGTCAATTTCGCGATCCTACGGGGCGTCCTGGGCCCTCCACCTGGGACGGCGGCCATTTCCCGCCCGGTCAAGCCGATTATCCTGTCTCGGGAGTGAGTTGGTATGAGGCCGCCGCTTACGCCGCGTTCGCAGACAAAAGCCTGCCTACTCTCGTGCAATGGTACAAGGTTGCTCCGTCCGACCTTGTCGTGTATCGCATCAATCAAAGCAACTTTAATGGCCGCGGGCCGGTCCCGGTTGGGACATTTCCCGGAGTCGGTCCCTACGGCACCTACGATTTGAATGGAAATGTAAGGGAATGGTGTCTCAATGCCATCGACGGGGATCGCCGCTTCATTCTGGGCGGGGCCTGGGGTACGCAAACTTATCAGGCATACGATCCGGAGGCGCTCCCACCGTTCGATCGCTCGCCCTTGAATGGTTTTCGCTGTGTACGGAACGAAGGCCCTCTTCCCGCAGGCGCCGTCGCGCCGGTAATACGGCAGACGAGGGACTTTGCGAAGGCCAAGCCGGTATCCGACCCGATGTTTCAGGCCTTTCGAACCATGTACGCTTACGATCACATTGCGCTGAACGCAAGGTCGGAAGGCGTCGTGGAGAACACCGCCGATTGGACCAAAGAGAAAATCACGATCGATGCAGGGTATGGCAATGAGCGCCTGCCGCTTTATCTTTTCCTCCCGAAAAACATCCGGCCGCCTTATCAAACCGTTCTCTTCTTCCCAAGTGCCCGCGTGAACACGATGCCCAGCAGCCAGAATCTGGGTGACCTGCAGTTCGTCGACTACATCATTAAGAGCGGCCGGGCGCTCGTCTATCCGATCTATAAAGGAACCTACGAGCGTTTGGGCACATTCATAATGCCGGGAGATATACACCAGTTCAATCGGCTCATTGAACAATCCAAGGAAATAGGGCGTTCGCTCGACTACGTCGAAACCCGCCCCGATATCGACAAGGCCAGAATTGCGTATCTCGGCGTGAGCCAAGGTGGGGCCGACGGCGTCATCTTCACAGCGTTAGAAGACCGGTTCAAGACCGTAGTGTTACTGGATGGAGGCTTTTTCCTGTCGCCGACTTTACCGGCAGAAGATCAGGTGAATTTCGCGCCGCGTTTGAAGAAGCCTGTATTGATGATCAATGGCCGTTACGACTTTACCTTCTCTCCTGAACGGGCACAGGAACCGATGTTTCGCATGATTGGAACAGCGGCGGCGGACAAACGCCGCGTGGTCTTTGATACGCCGCACGACGTCAGCCAGAAAAAGCAGGAGCTTTCGAAAGAAGTACTCAGTTGGCTAGACAAATATCTTGGCAGAGTGAGCTGAGAATCGGTCGATCGGCTGGCTCCTAGCCGCCGATCGAATACATTGCCCTCTGCGGCGCTACGAAAGAGCTTTGATTGATCTCGTGCCCGATCCACTTGCGCCGGACTGTGGAACGAATGGCATTCTCAATTCCCGCGTCGTCGCCTGCCAGCAGCGGGCGGATATCGGTCTCTTCCCGCGCGAACAAGCAATACCGTAGTTTGCCATCGGAAGTAAGCCTCAGCCGATTGCAATTCAGGCAGAATGGCCGGCTCACCGAAGCAATAAAGCCGACCCGAGAGCTGTCGGCAAACTGATACTCCGTCGCGGGGGCGCGCGGGTCGGCGCCCGGCACCGGCGTTAACGGGCCGAATTCGCGCTGCAGCATGGCAATCATGTCATCCGCCGTAAGGACCCGGTCCAAAGACCAGATCTGTTGGCCATCGAGTGGCATGAATTCGATGAAGCGCACCTCAATATTGCGCTCACGTCCGAAGCGCACCAGCGGAACCACATCGTGTTCAGTCAGACCCTTGATCGCGACCGCATTCAGTTTAATGATTGGATAGCCGGCCTGGACCGCGGCGTCGACTCCTGCCAGCACGCGGCCGAGATCATCGCGGCGCGTGATTTGGCGAAAGCGCGCCGCATCCAGCGTATCGAGATGGATATTCAGACGCCGCAGGCCGGCATCGAACAGCGGCTGCGCGGCGTCTGCCAGGAGCACGCCATTTGTCGTTAGAGCCAGATCGCGTATGGCAGTGAATTCACTCAGCGACGCAACTAACCCTGGAAGCTTCGGACGGAGCAACGGCTCGCCCCCCGTCAGGCGAATCTTGCGTATGCCGAGCGGAAGCGCGACCGAGACAAAGCGCACGATCTCCTCAAAGCTGAGCTGGGAAGAGACTGGGGCGAACGCCGCGCCCGTCTCCGGCATGCAGTAGAAGCAGCGAATGTTGCAATGGTCGGTGACGCTAATGCGAAGGTCGGAATGGATGCGTCCAAAGCCATCCGTCAGTGGTTCGGCTTGTAAAACGGGGCTCACTTCAACGCGAGCATGCGCTCGATGGGAAGCAAAGCGCGCTGCATGATTTCGGCCGGAAGCTCAATGCGCGGCTCGAGCGTTTCCAAACATTGCAGCAGCTTTTCAAGCGTATTTAGCTTCATATACGGACATTCGCTGCAATTGCAATTCTCATTGGCGACGAAGAAGAACTTCTTGCCGGGCGATTGTTTTTCGAGCGAATAGCGAACTCCGCTCTCCGTCATTACGATGAACTCTTCAGCCGGCTGCTTGCCGCACCAATCGATGATGGCCGACGTAGAGCCGATGAAATCCGCCATGCGGAGCACGTCCGCGGGGCATTCGGGATGAGCGGCCACCAAGGCGTCCGGGTGTTCCGACCGGGCAGCGGCCAAGCGGCGGCCTGGGAAGGTTGCGTGGACGATACAGGCGCCCTGCCAGATCTGCATATTCTCGCGGCCCGTTGCCTTCTTGACGTAATTGCCAAGGTTGATGTCGGGCAGGAATAGAATCGGCTTTTCTTTGGGCACGGAGTTCACCACGGCAACCGCATTGCGCGAGGTGCACAGAATGTCGCTTTCCGCTTTCACTTCCACGGAAGTGTTGATATAGCTAACGATGACGTGATCGGGATGCCGCCTACGGAAGGCGCGTATCGCCTCGGCCGGGCAGCTATCGACTAGACTGCACCCGGCGTTGAGATCAGGCAGCACGACGAGGCGCTCCGGATTCAGTACTTTGGCGGTCTCGGCCATGAAGCGCACCCCGCAGAACGCGATGACCTCTCCATCGAACTTCTGCGCAACCCGCGCCAATTCCAAGCTATCCCCAATGGAATCAGCTATTTCTTGAATCTCAGGTTCCTGGTAGTGATGCGCCAGGATGATGGCCTGGCGCGCCGTCTTGAGCTGGATGATTTCTTCTGCGAGCGTGATTGCGCCAGTCACAACGGGCCTTCGTATCCCCATCTTAACGCGCCAAGCGAAAGAAGAGTTGGGCGCACGCGAACGTAATACGTAATAAAGTAACGGGAATGTAGTCTGGCGAATCTTATGGCTATCAGCGCAGATAACCTCCGAGTCTGCGCGCCAACGGGGGCGGGCGATACGCGAGTAGGCCCGCTCCCTTCTTGTTTTTGAATCAGTCGGTTATTCGCTAAAAGATCAGCTTCAGGGCAAGCGTAATAGCCCGCGGGTTGCTTGAAAAGGCCTGGGATGGGTCCCCAAAGGTCGGACTTGTTGGCCTGAAAAAGAGGCTCTGCGCGACACTGCCCGCTCCATTGGGAGCAATATCGTTCAGATAGCCGCCAGTATATTGGGCGTGATTGAGGATATTGAAGAAGCGTGCCGAAAATTCCAGGTTCGCCCGTTCCGTAATCGTGAACCTTTTGGCGGCGGTAAGATCGATATCGTCGATCGGGGGTAGCGCGCTGGTATCCCGTCCGGCGGTAGCCAACGCGCCTGACGGCGTTGCTACGTACAGGGCATTCGGGTTCTTGACTAAATACGCAACGGTGTCGCCCGCGCTGTTCGTCAATGCCGTCGTTCCAGATCCAATGTTTGGATTTCCTCCGTTTGGATTGACGATCGCTCGATCCGGCGCGGAATCGCCGTTGAGATTGGAATCGAGACCGCTCTGAACGGTGTAAAGCGTGCCAGTCTGGAAAGTGTAGATCGGCGCAACTTCCCAGTTGCCCACCAGATTCTTCATGAACCAACTGGAATGCTTGAAGAACGGCAGGTCGTATATGGCGGCGATCGTGATGCGGTTGCGGTGATCCAACGCCGAACTGCCGCGATCCGCTCTGAGATTCTGCGAATCCTGTGGGCGGCGCGGCGTGGAATACGTGCTGAAGACATCGGCCGTCGAATCGTCGATGGCATGGCTCCAGGTATAGGCTCCCACGAATTGGAGACCGTTCGAAAAACGTCGCGTTAATTGATTCGCCCAGCCGTGATAAGTGGAGTTTCCAATCGGCAGATAGCTGGTGATGGTGCTCTGGAACCCCGCATTATAAAATGCTGGCACGAATTCTCCTCCGGCCTTAACCTGTGCGTTGAGTCCAGAGAGCGTGCTCGTCAGCGAATTCAATTGGGCCTGAGAGGGTGCGGAGAAATAGACCGGTAGGGCGTTCGAAGCATTGACTACCGGTTGCCGGTCGAGTTGATCCTGAACATCCAGGTTGATGCCGCGCGTACCGACGTATCTAGTCTCGAAGACGTAGTTGCCCGCGAATTCATGCTCAATTCCAAAGTTCCACTGAAGGGATTTAGGCCGCTTTACGTTAGGAATGAAGCCGGCTGTCAGGCTACGTGCGTCGGCCACCGTGAAGTTGGCGGATGGACCCGTGGCGGGAAGTCCGCCGCTCGCGAGGAAATTGCTGCCGCCGAGGCCGGTCACGTCCTGCGTGGTGGAGAGCTGAGGCGGCAAACTGAGAAGGCCGAGATTGTCAAACAACACATCGTAGTTAATGCCGAAGCCCGCGCGAATCGACGTCTTTCCACTCGTACCGGGCGAATAAGCTAGACCGATGCGTGGCATGATGTTGGTCGTCTGCGCCTGCGGCGCTCCGAAAGTAATTAGACCGGGCACGCTGGCGATCGAATTCAGCGCCTGAGCATTTTCGGCGGCCGGTGGCGTGTCGTATTCGTAACGCAATCCCAGGTTCACGGTGAGATTCGGGCGCACTTTCCATGTGTCATTTGCGTACCAGCCAAACAGCCAACGGTTCCCCCAATAGATCGGGTCGCCCGCCGAGCGCTGTGCAATGTAATCCGGCTGGAAGTCGAAGAGATAATCGCTTACGTTGTTATATTCGTAATCGCCGCGCGAACGCTGGGTGAAAGCCTGGGGAGAGATGTTGCGGATGCCATCGAAGCCTATTTTGATGCTATGAGCGCCCTTCGTCCAAGTCAGGTTATCCGTGAGCTGGTAGGTGTTTTGATAGCCGAATTGCGGGGCATTCCCGTCCGGACCAAGTTGCACGCCGAGGTCGTTGAAGACCAAATTGGGAAATTGATCCAAGCCTGGAAACGAAAAATCTCCGGAAGGATCCTGGTTGGAGTCTCGGTTGTAGCCCAGTCGCAATTCATTGATGAGGGTAGGGGAGAAATTGTGATACTCCGACATAGTAAGGAGATAATTGTTGGTCGGCTCGGTTAAGAAGAATATCGGGAAGCTGGCGGCCGTATCGATCTCTCCCGTGCGATTGAGAACAAATCTACCGCGGAACGCATCTTTATCGGAAGGGTTGTAGTCGATCGAGGCAACGCCGGCTTCATTGTTGGTGTAGCTCGGAGTCGGGATTGAAATCTGGCCGACCTGAATCGGGGTACCCGAGATAGTCGACTGGTTGTACTCAGGCCCAAGACCCAGAGAACTCAACAGCGGTGTAGGACAGTTGCCTCCGGAGCACGGCGTCGAAGCCGTCCCCAGATATTTCTTCAAAATACTGGCGTTCGTCTGATTGACTCCGGCGGTAGATGCAATGAGGTTCCAGCCCGCTTGTGTCGGTGCGTAGAGTTGTCCAGCCGAACCCGCTTCACCCACCGGATTATATTCGTAGTTCACGAAAAAGAACAGCTTGTTCTTCATGATGGGGCCGCCCACGCTGCCGCCAAAACGGTTATCGTCAAAACGAGGATGCAGTGGTGTTCCTTGGATCGCGTCAAGATTATCGGCGGCGTTCAGATTGCGGTTCTGAAAATACTCATATAGCGTGCCGTGAAACTGGTTCGTGCCGCTCTTGACGATCAAATTGAACTGACCGCCGGAAGAGTGACCGAAATCGGGCGAAAACTGATTTTGCAGCGTGCCGAATTCGGCAACTGCGTCGTTCGGGACGGACACCAGCGGACCGGTTACGCTGCCGCTGTTATTATCAATTCCCTCAACGGTGAAGTTGTTATTGCGAGGACGCTGACCGGCAACCGAGGGTCCGGTTCCCGCTCCCACGGCGCCGCTCGTTGCTACGCCGGCATTGAGTAGCGACAAATTCAGCACTCCGGAACCCCCCGCCGTGCTCGGCAGGTCGGCAATCTGCTTCGCTTCGAAGGTAGACTGTAGCTGCGCCGTGGTAGTGTCGATGGCGGCAGCCGCTTCGACGACCTCCACGTTCGTGGCAGTCTGTCCAACCGTCAGGGTGACGTTCGCGGTAATGGTTTGGTTGAGTTCGATCCGGATCTGGTTCACTTCGGCTTTGGTGAAACCCGCAGCCGTGACCGTCAGGGAGTATACCCCCACCGGAAGGTTTTCAAACCGGTAAACTCCCGCCGAAGTGGAAGTTGCCGAAGCCGTCGCATCCGTCGAGGCGGTCCGGACAGATACAGTGGCATTTGGCACAGTCGCGCCGGACTGATCATAAACGGTGCCAGCGAGGTTCCCGCTGGTGACCTGGGCGAAAAGGGGCAAGTTTAGCGCCAGGGCGGTAGCTAGAGTTAGCCAGAATGATTTCATCAAATATCCCTCGGGGTATTAGCCATCAACCATCTGGCAGCAGATAGTCTAGGCGAGTGGACTATTCCGTCCCCACCCCGAGGGGCAATTTTACCGCCATAATAAAATCCCCTTAAGTATTGATTCTAAGGGGGGACAATTATTAATTCTGGAATACAACGGCTACTACGCTTCCATTATGCGGAATTAGGCGGAATATATCTAACGCGCGTCTAACGCAGCCTCAGAACGTGAATTTGGCCTGCATCTGGATCACACGGCCCGATACCGCTGAGCCCTGGAACGAGCCGTAGGCGCTAGTGGGAGCCGAAATAGTGTTCGTGATCGTCCCGAAATCTCCGCCTGCCACGTTATTCGCGGGCAGGTCGAAATTCGGATGGTTGAGCACGTTGAAGAAGTAGGCGCCTACCAGCAACCGATATCGTTCGCGAATGGCGAATGTTTTGTTGAGATTCAGGTCAGTATCGAAGTAGCCGGGGCCGCGGAACGCGTTGCGCGCCAGATTGCCGAAGTCGTGCTGGCTCGACGCGGCGGCAAACGACGACGTCGAAAAGCAGGCCACATTCGGCGTGGAGCAGGTCGGGTCCGTTATGCCGCCGAGATAATCGGCCAGGAACGTGGCGGTCGCGATACCGCTGGCATTGCTGACTTGCCCGCTGCGTACACTGGAGTTCACAATGCTGAACGGATAGCCGCTATGGTAGAAGAACGTACCGGCGACCGTCCAGCCGCCCAGGACTCCTTTTGCCAGCCAGTTACTGAAGTGCGAGCCCGGCAGGGTGTAAACGTAATTCGCATTGAGCGAATGCCGGATGTCGTAGTCGGCGCTGCCGTAGTTTAAGCTCTGCAGATTGATGGGACTGATTTGATACCGCAGACTGACGGCAGTCGCGGCATTAAATGGCTCCAGGCATTCATTCGAGCAGGTGTCGAGCGCGTGGCTCCAGGTATATGAGAAATTGCCGGTGAAGTTCGAGATCGGCCGCCATTTGAACGACGTCACCATGCCGTTGTAGTTGGAATATCCCTGGCTATTCAACTCGCGAATTTCCCCAAAACGGGAATCGGGCGCGGACGTGGGTAGACCCTGAAACCCAGTGGCCGAGTAGGCATTGGCGAGCAGGGTCTGGTTGAGTTCCTGATAACCGCTGTTGCCGACATAGTTGACCGAAAGCAGGTATTTCAAACCGAATCCCTTTTGCACTTCGAAGTTCCATTCGTAATACTTCGGGTTATAGAGTTCGTTCGCGACGGTATTGAAGTTGGGCGCGGAAAATCCGAGGGGAACTGAGGCCTGCAACTGCGCCAAGGTCGCGCCGCCGGCGAAACCGCTGCGGAACGCGTTGTAAGAGTTTGATACTGCCGCGAACGCGCTGTTTGGATTGTTGAGCGCCACCAAACCGGAATTTGCGGTGAAGGATGCCACTGCGGGAGCGTTCGTAACCAGCCGGTCGGCAATCAATCCTTGATAAAGGTCCGAAAAGATTCCGAAGCCACCTCGAAGAACAAAGCCATTACCGGGATCATACGCGAAGCCCGCCCGCGGCGCCGGTACGATCGGTTCGACGTAGGGAAAAGCTTCCTTCAACCCGGTCTGAATGGTCGCATTGTATGGCGTCGTGGCCGAATGCGCGATCTGTCCGAAAGGCTGCCCTGGTATCTCATTGAAGCAACCGACAGTGCAGCGAATATTGCTGTTACGATCCAGCCGCAAGGCCAGCGTCAAGGTAAAGTTAGGGCGGATCTTCCATTCATCCTGGCCATAAAAGCCCGCGCTGTAAAGGGTCAAATTTTCGGCCCCGATGCTGGCAAAGTTTTGCGAATAAGTGGAACCGTTCGCCAGGGAGCCATCGAGAAAATCCGTCATGGAGTTGAAGGTGAACAAGCCGCTCGTGTTGGCGCCGTAAGCATAGGTGGCGACGAAGTTTTTGCGGATGTTGGCGCCGATCTTGACCGTATGATTGCCAAGATTCCAGGAATAGTCATCCACCAACTGCCATTGGCGTACCTTGCGGCCCTGGGGATAGGTATTATCGTCGCCACCCAAGTTGTTGTAGGGAGCCCCGTCAGTGAATGCGAAGGTTGTTGGGAACGTGCTCAGCGCTGACTGAATATTCGGAGGGCCAAAGATGGCGGTGTAGTAGGAAGCTGACAGAAGCAGTTGGTTTACCATGGTCGGGCTGATTACCCTGGTATAGCCGAATTGACCGCCATAGGACGGCTGTACGCTGTTGGCATTGAATGCCGGGTTTATCGGGTCGGTACCCGTCGCTTGAACGCCGTGATCGGTGTTGTATCGGAAGTATATTTGGTCTTTGCTGCTGATGTTGTAGTCGGCACGCGCTGCCATCAGCCACTCGGTGTTCAGATTATTGACCGTACTGCGGAAGGTGGCCGCGCACGCCCGGGTGGTGCCAAAGCCGGCGTTATAGGCGGCCAGAGCCCCTGGGTCTGTAGGAACACCCTTGCTCACGATATCACCGCAGCCGAGGTTTGGATCCTGCGCAGAGGTCAACGGCGTCGCGCGGCCGGCGCCTGAAGAACCCGCATATAGCTTCAGAGCGGTGTTGTAGAACGGCGCTGCCGCCGGATTCGTCGTTGCAATGTTGTTTGCGACGAAGTTAGAGAAATCGGTCGTCGGGACGTAAACTGCGCCGCCACCGCCGGCCAGAACATAGCGCAGCCCTTCGTTGTCCACGAAGAAAAATAGCTTGTTCTTAATGATCGGGCCGCCGATCGAATCAGCCCATTCATTCGAAATCGAAAATGGCCGTGCTGTCCCGCTGGCATTGTTGAACCAGTCGTTGGCGTTCATGACCCGGCCGTTGTAGAACCAGGCTGCATTTCCGTGAAAAGAATTGGTGCCCGACTTGGTCACGTAATTGACGTTGGCGCCGGCCTGCCGTCCATATTGGCCGGTGTACCCATTCACCACGACCGCCGCTTCCGAAAGTTCGTTGGAGCCCAGAGTCAGGTTGCTCGCCCCCGAGTTGTTCAGATTAAGGTAGGGGTCCATATTGTCGTTGCCGTTGATGGTAAATAGGTTCGACACGCCTGGAAGGCCAAAGACGGAAAACGAACCATAGCCCATACCTGTGCTGATGGTCACGCCGGGCGCGGTGAACGCGTAGGCGGTCATGTCATTTCCCGGCGCCGGTAGATTTTCGAGCTGATTGGCGTTGAATGAGGTCGCCAGATTGGCGTTTTCGCTCGACAGCAAGGGAACGGAATCCGTCACCACCACCGTTTGCGTCGAGCTTTCAGTCTTGAGCGTCAGATCTACGTTGGCGATTTGACCCACCGCAATCGTCACCCTGCTGGTATCCGATTTCAAGCCCGGCGATGTCGCGGAGAGCTGGTAACCGGCCGGCGGCAGCGTTGTGAAGCGGTATTCGCCCGCCGATCCACTGGTTGCGGTCCGAGTTTCCCCGTTCGCCAAGCTTCTGAGCGACACCTGGGCATTCGGAACAACCGCCCCGGTTTGATCCTTAATCACTCCGGTAATGTCGCCTGTGGTGATCGTTTGAGCGTAGCTCGCCGACAAAAACAGAACGGCCAGAAACGCCCCTCGCCCGAGAACTCTGAGCTTGTTAATCATTTCGAAAATCCTTCAGCGGAAATTGAACCCGCCGGGCTCCTCAAAAGCAACTTGGCAGCCAAGTTAGCCGGTTCTCCAGAAGGATATACAACTCTAGTAATTACAGGGGTTATGCCGTAATGATAGAAGCTAGGAATATCTCGATTCCTGTAGAATCCCAGAACCGAACTTCTATTTAGCGAAAGCGAAGGACTTTGATCCTAACGGGCAGCTAACAGCGCGCGCAGATGCCTAGCCCGCTCGGGGGAACGGAGCTGGCGCAAGGCCTTGGCTTCGATCTGGCGGATGCGCTCGCGGGTGACATCGAACTCCTGGCCGATTTCCTCGAGCGTATGTTCCCGCTCGCAGCCGATACCGAAGCGCAGCCGGATCACTTTCTCTTCCTTTGGCGACAGCGTTTTGAGAATGTTCGCCGTCTCGTCGCGCACGTTGGAATCGATGACTGCATCCACTGGCGAGCCGACCCAGCGGTCCTCGATCAGATCGCCCAGGGCAGATTCGCCGTCCCGCCCAACCGGCGTCTCGAGAGAGACCGGGTCGCGCGAGATGGTCTTGAGCTTCTGCACCTTCTCCACCGGAATATCCATGCGCCGGCTGATTTCTTCATTAGTCGGCACGCGGCCGAGCTCCTTTTCGAGCTCGCGGGTGGCGCGCAGGAACTTGTTCATGCTCTCGTTCATGTGAACGGGGATGCGAATGGTGCGGGATTGATCGGCAATCGCGCGCGTAATCGCCTGGCGAATCCACCAAGTGGCGTAAGTCGAGAACTTGTAGCCGCGACGGTATTCGAACTTGTCGGCGGCGCGCATCAAGCCGATGTTTCCCTCCTGAATGAG
The DNA here is from genome assembly GCA_036501045.1 of Bryobacteraceae bacterium. GTDB lineage: Bacteria > Acidobacteriota > Terriglobia > Bryobacterales > Bryobacteraceae > Bog-105. The sequence goes on along the minus strand of DASYAX010000155.1, from coordinate 17,017 downwards.
GTCCAGTAGGTGCAACCCGCGATTGACGTATTTCTTGGCGACCGAAACCACCAGCCGAAGATTCGCTTCGACCAGATCTTTTTTCGCCCGCTCCGCCTCGACCTCGCCATGGCGGATGACCGAAAGGCTGTGCCGCAGGTCCGGCAGCGAAGCTCCGGCCTCGGTCTCCTTTTTCTTGAGATCGCGCCGCAGATCCTTGACACGCGCCTGCGCAGAGGCCGAATTGCGCTGCTCCAGCTTTTTGACTTCGGAATCCAGAACCGACATCTCGTCGGCCGTTCGCTCGATGACGCGGACGAATTCCTTCCAGCGGGCGAGGTTGAACGGAATGATGCGTAGCGCTTGCGAGAGTTCGATCTTGGCGCGCACGATCTTGCCGGCCCACTTCCGGCGCAGCTTTTTGTTCGCCGCCGGTACGGCAGCGTGCTTATCGATGGTTTGCGGGATCTTTTTGGCTGCGGTTTGGAACGCCAGAAACAAGTCGCTGATTTCAGTCCGGCGCTTCACATCGGCTGCACTACCCTCCTCGATATCCGAAGGGCCAAAATCGACGTAGCTGTCGACATCCTCAGCACCCCGGCGGACCAACTCGGCAAAATCTCCAACTAGCGCCTGGATCAGCGGTGAGCGGCTGATGGCCTTCTGCATGCGCAGCTTTCCGCGCTCCATTTTGCGCGCCAGGCTGACTTCCCCCTCGCGCGTAAGCAGCGGTACCGAACCCATTTCGCGCAGGTAGACCCGCACTGGATCGTCGGTGTAGATCGATTCTTCCACCTGCTGAGCGCCGTGGAATTCCTCGTCCTGTACCTCTTCCGGATGGAAGAAATTGGCGTCTTCGTCGAACGGAATGGCGCCCAGTGGCTCCGGTCCATCGGCTAAAAACTGATCCTCGAATTGATCCACCTTACCTAATCACCTCTACTCGCAACCGAACAATTCCCCCGCCGCTTACACCGCTACATCTGCTCATCGGACACGCGGACGCCAATAGCCGAAGGAAGCTGGTAGTGAGGGTGCACTCGCCTCTGATGGTAGTTCTCAGCCCAGTCCGCGCAGGAGCGGTATGCAAATGCACAGCGTGTAGTAATTGCGCGCACTTATTATACCCGGTTTTGGCTGGAAGTTAATACCTATTTAGGGAGATGTTCCCCAAAGTGATTGGTTTCACAAAAGATAAGTACTATTGAACCGGCTAGACCGCCTCACGAAGGGCTAAGAAAAAACTACCGTCGCCGCTGCCTAACCATTAGACTTTGCGATGGGCGATTACGTTTTTAAGTTCACTCAAAAATTCTTCCACATCCTGGAAATCCCGGTAAACGGAGGCGAATCGGACGTAGGCGATCTTATCCAAGGCCCGTAACCGATCCATCAATCTTTCCCCCAGCAAAGTAGTGGGCAGTTCCCGGTCTGGGCTCTCCAGCAGCAGCGATTCCACCTCGTTTACCAGCTCCGCCAGCTTTCCCATGCTGACCGGACGCTTTTCACAGGCGCGAAGCAGGCCGTTGAGCACCTTCTGACGATCGAATTTCTCCCGCCGCCCATCTTTTTTGATGACCATGTGGGGCACTTCGTCGCAGCGCTCGTAGGTGGTGAACCGCCGTTCGCAGGACAAGCACTGGCGGCGCCGGCGGATGGAATCGGCCTCCTTACTCTCGCGCGAATCGATTACTTTGTCTTCGCGGTAACCGCAGAATGGGCAAGTCACTAATGTCCTATTCCATCATGCCTATAAACAAGACTCAGTTCCCGTTGAACTTCCGGCCCGTCCTTATCGTTTAACAGACTGTAGCCATGCAGACTTGAACTGCCAAAACTCTTCAGGACGCGCGGCTGCGAGGCAATTTAAAGGATTCCGATGTCAGCCGGTTCGATTGCGGCCATTTCGATAAACTCGAAGCTTTCGTTAAGCTCAAAGGCGATAGGTGCACCTTGGATTTGGGGAGGCGCCGCGAAAGCAGGGATAACGCAGCCGTTGGACGTCGAAGCGAGTTTGGTTGAGCGCTGCCTCAGCGGGGAGCAGGGCGCGTGGGAAGAGCTGGTGAAGGTCTATACCAAGCGTGTGTATGGTATTTGTTATCGTTTCACCAACCGGGACAACGAAGCGCAGGATCTGACCCAGGAAGTCTTCTTGCGGGTGTTCAGGACGTTAAGCAGCTTTCGCGCGGGCGAAGGGTCGTTTGTCGTCTGGCTGACCCGCCTGACCCGTAACCTCCTGGTGGATCACTACCGCCGTACCAAGCACGACCGCGTTACCGACGCCATCGAAGACAAATTGGCAACTTTGGAAGAAAGGACTTCGCAAACCTCGCGTACCGACGGCTTGCTCGCTGGGCGCGAAGCCGGCGAACTTTTGCAGGCGGCCTTGCAGAAGCTCTCGCCAGAGCTGCGCGAAGCCGTGATTTTGCGGGATCTGCAGGAGATGGAATATCGCGAGATCGCGCGCGTGTTGAACGTGCCCGAAGGAACCGTGAAATCGAGACTGAATCGCGGCCGCGCGGAGTTGGCGCGGGTTTTGAAACGCAACAAAGTGACTGTGTAGCGGAATGAAGTGTCTAATGCCATGAAGTGCGCGGAATTTGAAAGTACGCTGGCCGATTACCTCGACGGCACGCTCGGCCATGCCGGGCGCGCGGCCCTCGAGCAGCATGCCGCTTCGTGCGCGGGCTGCCGCGAGTTCATGCGCGAGGTAACGGGAGCGGTGGCTTTCCTGAAGCGCGCCCAAGAGATTGAGCCGCCCGCGACGCTGATTACGCGCATCGCCTTTCAGGCTCCACTAGGCCGCACCCGCGACCCGTTCGAAAAGCCGGGATTTTTGCGCCGTACGCTCGGCAAATGGCTGCAGCCCGTGCTGCAACCCCGCCTGGTGATGGGTATGGCGATGACCGTATTATCGTTTGCCATGCTCGAGCGCTGCACTGGCGTGAAGGTACAGCATATCCAAGCTGCCGATCTGAGCCCCATCCATGTGTGGGGCGGCGTGGAAGACAAGGCCGTTCGCGTCAAAGACCGGCTGGTCAAGTACTACGAGAATTTACGTGTGGTGTATGAAGTGGAGACCCGTTTGAAAGATTTGGAACAACAGCAGGAAGCGGCGCAGGATCAGCCGCCCGCTCGAACCACCAACGGTACCCAGAGAAAAGGGGATAAGAAATGAACTGTTATCTACATCCGGAAACGCCCGCTGTCGCTTACTGCCGCTCGTGCGGCCGTCCCCTTTGCGCAGCCTGCCAGCGTCCCTACGAGGCAACTGTATTCTGCCAGGAACATCTGCCTGCCGCCCCTTACTCGAACGCAGCGGGGTCGCAAAGCTCCCCCGCCAACCCTTACTTTCAGGCCGCCGCACCTGCTACCGGCTTCAGTCCCATGAGCACTTCGCCGGTTTGGGCCTTTGTCCTGGGTTGGATTCCCGGCGTTGGCGCCATTTATAACGGGCAATATCTAAAAGGTTTGGTGCACGCGGTGATCTTCGGCTTGCTGATTACCCTGCTCAACAGCAACAGCGGGGCCGAGCCGCTTTTTGCGATCATCATGGCTGTTTTTGTTTTCTATATGCCGTTTGAGGCGTATCACACGGCGAAGAAGCGCCAGCAAGGCGTAGCGGTGGACGAATGGTCTAGCCTGGTCGCGCCGAATCCTTACGCCTCGCGCGCGCCGGTGGGCCCGGTCTTGCTGATCCTGCTCGGCGTCCTGTTTCTGCTGGACACGCTGCGTATCGTCGAGTTCCGCGATCTGGCTCGTTTCTGGCCGGTGCTGCTGATTGTCATGGGGGCTTTTATGCTGTATAACCGCGTGACTACGCCTGCTCCGCCGCCCCTGCCGCCGCGCACGCCCGCCAGCGAATTCGGGGAGCCGCGCCGTGAACAGTAGAGGGGCGCTCTTCGCCCAGGCGATTCGCGGTCCGATTCTGCTCATCACCCTGGGTGTTCTGTTTGCCATCCATCAAGCCGGAATCCTGCCCTTCTCGCGAACTTGGCCGCTGGTGCTGATCGTGGTCGGCGTGATGAAACTGATTGAGCGCCTGTTCGTCCAGCGGCGGCCACCGCAGCAGGGAGGTCCCGCACTATGAGGCCGCGGGGATCGGTCACCGGGCCGTTGGTTCTCATCCTGGTGGGCGCAATTTTTCTGGTGCACGCCATTTCGCCGGATTTTCCCCTTGGCGATCTGCTGTCTCAATATTGGCCGTACCTGCTCATTACTTGGGGCGTGATTGCTTTGCTCGAAGTGTGCATCCGCTTTTTAGCGGGCAGCGCGATTCCCTCCAATGGCATCTCCGGTGGCGGTTGGGTGCTCGTTTGCTTCGTTTGCTTGGTAGGTCTCGGCGCTTATGAAGTTCACAGGCCGGACGCCTGGTGGCACCAGGTCGGCTTCGATCGCGGCATGTCGGCCTTCGGCGAAGAACACGAATATTCCATCGATCCGATGCAGAAGGATGTCGGAGCGAACCCTCATATCGTCATCGAAAGCTTCCGCGGCGACGCCAAGATTACCGGCGTCGACGGCACCGGGCTCTCCCTCAGCGGGCACAAGACCATTCGCGCATTCGAGGCTCGTGAAGCCGACCAGGCCAACTCACAAACGCCGGTGGATATCGTCGTCGAAGGCAACACCGTCATCATTCGCTGCCACCAGGACAGGGCCAACTCGCGCTCCGCCGTCACTACGAATTTGGAGATCTCGGTTCCCAAGGGCGCCAGCCTGTCGGCGACCGGCACGGTCGGAGATTTCGATATCTCGGCGATGTCGGGCGATCTGGACGTTTCTAGCGGTAACGCCGGCGTGCATCTTGAAGACATTGGCGGCGACGTCAGGCTCGATACCCGCAGGAGCGACCTGATCCGCTGCGCCAACGTGAAAGGCATGATCGACCTGCGTGGTCACGGCTCCGATGTAGAGCTGCTGAAGATCGACGGTCCGGTAACCGTGAGCGGCGATTACACCGGCACGGTTTCCTTCAGCGAGCTGACCAAGCCGCTGCGCTTGAAAACAATGCGCACCGAGTTGGATGTCGAGCAGGTGCCCGGTGAAATTCGTCTGGACCGCGGCAGTTTGACGGCGCGCAATCTAATTGGTCCGGTGAAACTGAGCACCCATTCGACCGACGTGACGTTGGACGGTTTCACCGCAGGCTTGGACCTCACCGTGGATCGCGGCGATGTCGAGCTGATGCCGCAAAGCGTACCGCTTAGCACAATTGCCGTCCATTCGCACTCCGGCAAAATCGAGCTGGCGCTGCCACAAGCTGCCAAATTTGCGCTGAGCGCCGTTACCGATAATGGCGAAGTCGATAATCAATTTGGCGACGCTTTGAAGGAAAGCTCGGGAGGCCGCGGCGCCCGCCTGGAGGGCTCAGTAGGCGATGGCCCCGACGTGACTCTCATCACCCAGCGAGGCAGCATCACGGTGCGAAAAGCAAGCGGCGAGCCGGTATCCACCAAAGCTGCTGCTGATCGGCCCTATCCGCCGCGCTACGATCGCGTTGCCAACTTGGATTATCGTTTTAACCAGCGAATCGACCTGATCAGCGAGAGGATTGGCGGAAAGCTGAACGCCCAAGTCGACAAGCTGAATGTCAAGATTTGCCGGCTGGCCGATCGAATTGGCGACCCGCCAAACTAGCCGGTCTCGCCCTCCTCGTCAGCTTTATTGAAGACGCTAGGCTAGTGAGTTGGATCTTTCCACCCCACTCCAGTACGTGAAACGGATCGGCCCTGCGCGCGGGGCGATGCTGGCGGCAAAAGGCCTGCTGACCGTGGGCGATCTTCTCTACTACGCGCCCTTTCGCTACGAAGACCGCACCAATGTCAAAACGATCGCCGAACTCGCGCCCGGCGAAAAAGCGGCCGTGCTGGCGCGTGTCGCGAGCGCCAAACTGTCGGGCTTTCGCCGTCGCGCGTTAGGGCTTTTCGAAGCAACCTTTCGCGATGGTAGCCATGCCAGCCTGCTAGCCCGCTGGTTTCATGGCGAGCGATATATCGATAGCGTGGTCCCAGGCGCGCATGTCTCACTCTTCGGAAAAATCGAGCTCGACCGGAGCACCGGACAATGTTTGATGGTGCAGCCCGAGCTCGAAATTCTTTCCGGTGACGACGAGAGTGAAGAGACTCTGCATTCGGGCCGCATCGTGGCGGTCTATGAAGCCGCCGGAAAAGTCTCGACGCGCGTCTTTCGCGGTCTGCTCGACCGCATTCTTAAAGAAGTGTCGCTGCCCGATGACGAACTACCCGCGAGCGTGCGCGAGCGCGTACAACTGCCGGATCTCGGCACAGCGATTCAGCAGGTGCATTACCCGCCGCTGGACGCCGATGTGCGGCTACTAAATGAATTTCGAACGCCGGCGCAGACGCGCTTGATTTTTGATGAATTTTTCTGGCTCGAGTGTGGCTTGGCTTTGAAAAAGAACAAGGCGCGTCTGGCCAGCGGCGTCTCTTTCGCGGTGACCGAAAAAGCGCGTGAACAGCTCAAGCGCATGCTGCCCTTCAAGCCGACGCAGGCGCAGCGCCGCGTTATCCAAGAGATAGCCGACGACATGAAGCGGCCGCATCCCATGAACCGGCTGCTGCAAGGCGACGTCGGCAGCGGCAAGACCATCGTGGCGGCGCAGGCGGCGGTAATTGCCATTGAAAACGGTTTTCAGGCCGCCGTGCTCGCGCCCACCGAAATTCTCGCCACGCAGCACTACTCCTATTTTCAGCGATTGTTCAAAGAACTTGGTTATGTAGTGACAATTTTGACCGGTTCGGCGAGCGCGCGCGAAAAACAGCAGATCAAAAAGCTGATTACCGAGGGCCTGGTGCACGTAATCGTCGGCACGCATGCGCTCATTCAGGAAGACGTCAAATTTTCGAAGCTCGGTTTGGCGATCGTCGACGAGCAGCATCGCTTCGGCGTGAGGCAACGGCTCGAGCTCTTCAAAAAAGGCGAACAGCCCGACGTTCTGGTGATGACCGCGACCCCGATCCCCCGTACGCTCGCATTGACCATCTACGGCGATTTAGACGTTTCAACCATCGATGAATTGCCGCCCGGCCGTAAACCGATCGTTACTCGGCACGTTCAGGAGACGGCGGTCGAAGGCGTCTATAGCTTTGTGGCGCAGGAAATTCGGGCGGGCCGCCAAGCCTACGTCGTGTACCCCGTGGTAGAAGAAACGGAAACCGCTGCCGTGAAAGCCGCCGAGAAAATGCATGAGCACCTCGCGGCGAAGGTCTTTCCGAATGTTCCAATCGGCCTGCTGCATGGCAAGCTCAGCGGCGACGCCAAAGAGGCGGCGATGCGGGCGTTTCAATCCGGCGAAACGAAGATTTTGGTCGCCACCACCGTGATTGAAGTGGGCGTGGATGTGCCGAATGCTTCCGTCATCGTGATCGAACAGGCGGAGCGTTTCGGGCTGGCCCAAATGCATCAGCTTCGCGGGCGCGTAGGGCGCGCTTCTCAGCAAAGCTATTGTGTTCTGGTCACCGGCAAATTGAACGATGTGGCACGTGAGCGCATTCGCACATTGGTCGATTCGAATGACGGCTTTTACATCGCCGAAATGGACATGAAACTGCGCGGACCGGGCGAGTTCTTCGGCACCCGGCAATCCGGCATACCAGGGCTGCGCCTGGCTGATCTCGTTCGCGACGCGGACATTCTCGAAACAGCGCGCGCGGAGGCGATGCGGCTGATCGAGGATAAAGACAGCGCCGAGCTGCGGGCGGTGGCCAGGTACATACAGGAACACTGGCAGCGCCGATACGGCTTCGTGCAGGTGGCCTGACGGTGCGTATCATCGCCGGAGAATTTCGCGGTAGAAAACTGAAAAGCGTTCCCGGCCTCGACGTCCGGCCCACGCCCGATCGCCTGCGCGAGGCGCTCTTCAACGTGCTTGCGCCACGTATCGCCGGAACCGTTTTTCTGGATGCCTATGCAGGCAGCGGAGCGGTGGGCATCGAAGCGCTCAGCCGAGGTGCGAGCCGGGTAATTCTTATCGAGCGCCTCGCCCAGGCATTGGAAATCATTCGTGAAAATTTGCAATCACTCGGAATCCGGGACAAAGTGACGTTAGTGCGCGGCCGGGCGAGCGCTTTGCTGTCGGTCCACCCTGCTGATATTGCGTTCCTCGACCCGCCCTACGACCTGATTGATGAATACGCCGCTTCGCTTCATGCACTCTCAACCTCGCATTGTCCGCTCGCGATTGCCCAGCATGCCACTTGCTTGCAGCTCGAAGACCGCTATGGCGACCTGACCAAAACCCGCGTTCTCAAACAAGGCGATAATTCGCTCAGCTTCTTCCGGCCAGCAGCAGATTGAGATCCATCACATTCGTACCGGTTGGGCCGGTTTTCACGAGATCTCCTAGCGTGGCGAAAAACGGATAAGCGTCGTTACGTGTCAGATGATCGAGCGCATCAAGGCCGCGCTTCTTCGCCAGCGCCACCGTTTCGCCCGTTGCCATCGCGCCGGCGGCATCGGTCGGGCCGTCCGTTCCGTCCGTTCCTGCTGATAAGGCCAGCACGTTTGACAATCCGGCGATGTTCAGCGCCGCCGCCAGCGCAAACTCCTGGTTGCGTCCGCCTTTGCCGCTTCCTCGAACCGTCACCGTCGTCTCGCCGCCGGAAAGAAGGCAGGCCGGCGCCCGCAGCGGATGGCCCGACGTCACCACCTCGCGCAAAATTTCGCCATGTACACGCGCCACTTCGCGCGTCTCTCCTTGTATGCTGCTCGACAAAATCAACGGACGGTACCCGAGCACTTTAGCCTGTCGCGCCGCGGCTTGCAACGCGAGGCCATTGCTCCCTACCACCACGTTATGCACGTTCTGAAATAGCGAATCGCCTGGTTTGGGTGTTTCAGGGATTTCCCCTCTTAGCCCTTGCCCGAGACGTTCCCGAACCATCGTGGGCACGCGCTCCAGGAGCCGGTAGACGTTGAGAACCGAGATCGCGTCCGCGAACGTCGATTCGTCGGGCGCCGTGGGCCCCGAGCCGATAACGTCTAACGGATCGCCGATCACATCCGATAGCAGCAGGCTCACTAAGGTGGCAGGATAAGCGAGTGCGGCCAACTGCCCGCCCTTCAAAAGCGAGAGATGTTTCCGAACGGCGTTCAGTTGGAAAATGTCGGCGCCCGCGCGCAAGAGCAGGTCCGTCGTCTTCTGTTTGGCCGCAAGCGTAACCGGCTCGGCTGGCGCGCTCAGTAGTGCGGAGGCTCCGCCGGAAATGGCCACGATCAGCAAGTCGCGGGCGTTCAACTCGCGGAGCAATTCCTGTACGTCCCCCGCCGCCTTAACCCCCGCCCGATCGGGAATGGGATGCCCCGCCTCTATCAGCGCTACTCCGCGAGGGCGCAACGTGGTATGTCCGTGCTTGGTGATTGCCAACCCGCCGGCGAGGTAGCTTCCCGCGATCCCTTCGACCGCGACAGCCATCTGCGCCGCGGCTTTCCCCACCGCGATCAGAAAAACGCGATCAAACGATTTTAACGGGAGCCGCAGCCGCCCGGCTCGTAAGAAACCCGCGCGAATTGATAAGTGTTCCCGTACCGCGCGTGCGGCGTCGGCTGCCTCGATGGCTGCCCGGAAAATCGCTAGTGCGTCGCGGCGAAGTCTGCTGCTCGAGGATCGCGACACGTCTTCAGAAAATCGGCAAACGCAGAATTCGTTCTATGATTTCAGGAACGTCGTCGGTATCCACGTCGATCCTGTAATCCGCCCGCGCATAGAGCGAACGGCGATCTTCGAACAACTCCGTGAGACCGTTCCGGTTCGCCGCGAGTGGCCTCGTCGTATCGTCTCCCAGCCGCCGGCGCACCGTTTCGATCGGACAATCAAGCCAAACGGTTATGCCGTTATTCCCGACCAACTCCCAGTTTCTCGGTTGAATGAAGGCGCCTCCACCCAACGCCACCACGCTGGGTTGACCGGCCTCGATGCCGGAGATGTGCCTGCGGATCACGTCCGCTTCCACCTCCCGAAAAGCCGCTTCGCCGCGCTCCGCGAAGATTTGCGAGATGGCCTTTCCTTCACGAACTTCAATCTCGCTGTCGATGTCGACGAAAGGCCAGCCAATTTCATCCGCGAGCGCCCTTCCGACCGTCGTTTTTCCGCTGGCCATGAATCCAACCAGATAGAGCCCGGGTGTGCGCTTCAGCTTCAGGGTCATTGCTTTCGGCCGCCGCGGCCTGTGCGGCTTGGGAGCATATTCCAGCGCATCGGGAATTGAATTGCCCACCAGTATATCGCCCTGCTCGAAGCGTCCATGCCGGGCAGCCGATAATGGAGAAATGGGCATGGAGCTCCTGCCGTTATTTCCGCTTTCGCTGGTGCTCTTGCCGGCCATGCCTCTTCCGCTGCGGGTTTTTGAGGACCGCTACAAGGAGATGATGGCCGATATCATCCCCGAGCACGCCGAATTCGGCGTGGTCTTCGCCAAAGGCGACGGCATCGTGAACATTGGTTGTACGGCCGTGGTGGATCGTGTGCTCCAGCGTTATGAAGATGGCAGGCTGGATATCGTAGCGATCGGCCAGCGTCGTTTTCTGATCAACTCGCTCGATCAGGAGAAAGCGTATCTGCGCGCCGAAGTTGAATTTTTCAACGATGAAGACGCGCGCGAGGTGCCGGCGGAGCTGCGCGAAAAAGCCACGGCCGCCTACCGCCGCTTGCTGGATCTGAACGAAGAGACCGTTGCTGCCGATCCGAAATTCGAGCTTTCGCGCATGAGCTTCCAGCTCGCGCAATGCATCGACGATTTCGATAAGCGGCAAACCGTGCTTTCGCTGCGCTCGGAAGTGGAGCGGCTGGAATATCTGGTTCGCGTGGTGCCTGAGTATATTGTCCAATATGAGCGTACGGCGCTAGCCAAGCGGGTGGCTCCGTTAAACGGCCACGCAAAGGCGGCGCTCTAGCGCAGCATGCGGCGCCAGTCCCTGATTTTTGATGCCGACGATACGCTCTGGGAAAACAACATCTATTTTGAGGACGCCTTCGAGCAGTTTTGTCACTACCTGGCGCACTCTGCCATGTCGCCGGCCGAGGTTCGCGCGGTCCTCGATGAAATCGAAGCCGTGAACGCCAAAGTGCACGGCTATGGCTCGCGCAATTTCGCCCGCAACCTGACCGAATGCTTCCGGCATCTCAGCGAACGGGACATCTCGGAAACCGACCTCGCCGCAGTCAAGGCGTTCGCGCACGCCATTCTCGAAAAACCGATCGAGCTGCTCGAAGGCGTAGAAGAAACCGTTGCGCAACTTTCCGAACGGCACGACTTGACGATCTTCACGAAAGGCGACCCCGATGAGCAGCGTCTGAAGATCGACCGTTCGGGCCTGCGCCGTTACTTTGGTCACACGGCGATTGTGAAGGAGAAGAATCAAGCCGCCTACCACCAACTTGCCGTGGATCGTGGCTTCGAGCCCGAACGAACCTGGATGATCGGCAACTCTCCGAAATCGGATATCAATCCGGCGCTGGCAGCGGGTCTGAGCGCCGTCTACGTGCCGCATCCACGCACCTGGAGCTTGGAGCATGAAGACGTGCCGGAAAACCATCCGCGGTTATTGCGAGTAAGGCAGATCCGCGAACTTATGGAGCATTTCTAGCCTACCGGAACGCCGCCGCCGAGAACGAGGCAAACGACAACAACGCCGACGGAAAGATGCCCAGGAACAACGTACCGAGCGCACTGGCCCAGAGCGCTACCCGCAAAGTTGCCGATGGCGGAGGAAGCTGGTCAATTGCCGTGCCGGGCTCCTGCATATAAATGGCGGCGATAATTTTCAGGTAGTAATAGGCGGCAATGGCGCTATTGATCAAACCGATCACTGTCAGCCACACCAGATGTGAATCGAGCGCCGCTTGAAACACATAGAATTTGCCAAAAAATCCGCCGGTCAACGGAACGCCAATCAGCGAGAAAATAAAGATCGCCAGCAAAGCGGCGGTCATCGGCTCGCGGCGTCCGAAGCCCGCCAGATCTTCGATCTTGACATATCTCTCATTGCGCGCCGCGATGTGGCTAATGACCGCGAAGGCTCCGACATTCATCAGCGCGTACGAGGCGAGATAGAACATAGCGGCTGCGACGCCGATGCTCGATGCAGCGGTGAAAGCGACCAGCACATAGCCGGCATGCGCGATGGAGCTATAGCCGAGCAAGCGTTTCACATTGGTCTGTAAGAGAGCCCCTAGATTGCCGATTAGCATCGTTGCCAGAGCGCAACCCCAAGCCAGCCAAACCCAGTGGTCGCTCATCGAGCGGAAAGATGTCATGAACAAGCGAAAGAAAATGGCGAAAGCGGCGGCTTTCGGTCCGGCCGAAAGAAACGCGCTTACCGGGGCCGCGGCTCCCTGATACACGTCGGGCGCCCAGACCTGGAAGGGCGCAATCGAAACTTTGAATCCCAAGCCAACGAAAATGAGGGCGGCCGCCAGCGCCGCGATGATGGGCGATCGCTGGCCTTGCTCGAGTACCGAACGGATCTGGTTGAGATTGGTCGAGCCGACAATTCCGTAAATCCAGGCGATGCCGTAAAGCAGAAAAGCGGTGGCAAAGGAGCCCAGCAAAAAGTACTTCAGGGCCGATTCGTTATTGCGCCGGTCATCGCGCAGGAATCCCGCCAGAATGTACGTAGCGATCGACGAAATTTCGAGACCAATGAAGACCATGATCAGGTCGCCCGCCGTGGCCAGAATGCACTGGCCTACCAGCGAGAAAAGAATCAACGAATAATACTCGCCGGTCTGGGCATTTTCGCGCTCCAGGTAACTGAATGAAGTCAAAATGCAGAGGAAGCCGACCACCAAAACGACGGCCCGGAAAAACGTTCCGTAGCCATCGATAACGATCATGTTCTGGAAAGCCGCGCCCTGATGGGCGTACGCCACGATATTCGCCACGAACGCGCAAACTAGGCCAACCAGTGCGATCCCGCCGAGAAATGTTCGTTTGCCGCGCGCCACCGCCTCGAGCATCATCACAGCGATGCCGAATACGGTCAGCACAATCTCAGGCAGAAAGCGCAAGTAATCGCTCGAAGGCGGCGCCAGGCTAACGGGCACTTGCCACCTCCGCAACTTCAGCAGGCGTGGCTTGCGGTGGCCGTGACGGCCGCAGCTTCACGCGGTACTGGTTATTCATTTTCGTCTGTTCGAGCAAGCGTGAAGTGGCCGAAGAAATAGTCGGCAGGAAGGACTGCGCGTAGCAGCCGAGCCACACCATCAGTGCGATCATCGGCAGCAGTGGGAGCCACTCGCGGGAAGTCAAATCGGCGAACTCCGCGATTTTTTCGTTCAATCTCCCGAGGAAAGTCCGCTGGTACATCCACAACATGTACGCGGCGGAAAGCACGACTCCAGTAGCGGCCCAGGCGGCCCAGGAAAACTTGGTGAGCGCCGCGCCTTGCAGCACCAGAAACTCTCCTACAAAATTGCACAGCGTGGGCAGTCCGATGCTGGCGAAGAGGGCGATCGAGAACGTAGTGGCCAAGGCCGGGGCGGCGCTGGCGATTCCACCAAAATCCGAAATCTCGAGCGTCCCGCGCCGCTGTTCCAGGTACCCGGCGAGCAGGAAGAGAGCGCCGGTCGAAAGTCCGTGCGCAATCATTTGGTACACCGCGCCATCCGCGCCTTGCTGATTGAAGGCGAAGATGCCAAGCACGATGAAGCCGAGATGGCTGATAGACGAGTAGGCAATCAGCCGTTTCAAATTCGGCTGAACTAGCGCGAGAAGGGCGCCGTAAATGATGCCGATAATGGCCAGCGCGGCGACCCAGTTCGCGCATCGCTGCGCTCCGGCTGGAGCCAGCGTTACTGAATAGCGGATCAAGCCATACGCGCCCATCTTTGACATCACCGCAGCCAGCAAAAACGTCGCCGGCATGGGTGCCTCGCTATACGTATCGGGCAGCCAGGTGTGCAGCGGGAAGATCGGCGCCTTCACGGCAAAGGCCGCAAAGAATCCGAGGAACAACCAGAACTGCTGTGTCTGCGTTAGGGTGACGCGCCCGGCCGAGAACGCACTCAGCATATCGACGTAATCGAAGGTGCCCGTCTGGCTGTGGAGATAGAGAATCGACCCCAGCATCAGTACCGAGCCGAGCATCGTATATACAAAAAATTTGACGGCAACGGCGCGGCGTCGTCGACCACCCCAGCCGCCGACCATCAGGTACATGGGAACCAGCGCGACTTCCCAGAAGATGTAGAAGACAAATAAGTCGAGCGCGGAAAAAACGCCAATTAGTCCGAACTCAAAAAGCATCAACAGCGCATAGAAACTTTTGCGCCGCTCTTTCACCATCGTTTCGGTCGTCCAAACCGCAATAGGAAGCAGCAGCGTGGTTAAAAGAATCAGCCACAGATTGATGCCGTCAATCCCGAGATGCAGGCGGATCTGCAATCCCGGGCTGTCAATCCAGGGCGTATCGATAGCCGAAGAAAACGCCGCTCCGTTGGCAATTGCCGGCGCGATCAAGCCAAGCGACGCGAAGAACGTGCAAATAGTCGTCAGCAGCGCGGTATAAAACGGCGTCTTCGAATCGCGAGGCGCTGCCGCCGTCACAAAAAAGCCGGCTAGCGGCAGCAGCAGAATGACCGCGAGGGTATTCATCGCGCGCCCCCGAACAATCCAAGAACGAAAATCGCCAACAGGGATCCCGCCAAAACCCAGGTGGCGTAGTTTCGTACGCTACCCGATTGCAGTTGACGAAGCAGCGAGCCCCAACCACGCACCACCCGTGCGAGTCCCGTGACCGCGCCCGTATCGATGAGCGCTTCATCCATTCCCTTCCACAAAACTGTTTGCGAAATACCTCTCAACGGCTTGACGATCACGGCCGAATAAATCTCATCTACGTAATATTTATTCGCAACCAGCGTATAAAGAGGTCCGGCCAACGCTTTGAACGACTCCGCCAGCGCGGGCTTGACCACATATAGGTAAGCGGCGGCGGCGATACCTGAGATTCCGCACAGCGCGGAGATGAGCATCGCCACAATGCTTGCGTGCTCGGTTTGCGGATACAGCGGCGACAGCCACTTCGGTACGTTCAGCAAGCCGCCAAGCAGTGAGAACGCCGCCAAAACAACCAGCGGCGTAGTCATCACGCGAGGAGATTCATGCGGATGCAGATGCCCGCGATACGTGCCGAAGAATGCCAGGAAGAAAGCCCGAAATACATAGAATGCGGTGAGTCCTGCGGTGAGAGCGCCCACCCAGAACATCCATGGGGCCTGTTCATAGGCGGCGGAAAGGATGGCATCTTTGCTGAAGAAGCCGGAAAAGCCGGGAAAGCCGGAAATGGCCAAGCTCGCGATGCCAAGGGTGGCAAACGTAGTAGGCATTAGCTTTCGCAAGCCACCCATATGCCGCAAATCCTGTTCGCCGCTCAGCCCGTGGATAACGCTGCCAGCGCCCAGGAAGAGCAGCGCTTTAAAAAAGGCGTGCGTCATCAAGTGAAAAATGCCCGCTGAGTACGCGCCTAATCCGACGCCGAGGAACATATAGCCGAGCTGCGAAACGGTTGAGTACGCGAAAACCTTCTTAATATCGTTCTGTGTGATGCCGATGGTTGCCGCGAACACCGCCGTCAGCAAGCCCACCACCGCTACTACGTGCATGGCGAGCGGCGCATGATCGTAGAGGAACGACAAACGAGCGATCATATAGACCCCGGCGGTCACCATCGTTGCCGCGTGAATCAATGCCGATACCGGCGTGGGTCCGGCCATCGCATCCGGCAGCCAAACGTATAGCGGGAGCTGCGCGGATTTGCCGGTGGCGCCCACGAACAGCAGCAGCGTGATGGCGGTGAGCGCGCCGGCGGAAGCTTCCACAGGCATGCGCGCGACGGCCGCCGCGATAGCTCCAAAATCGAGCGTCCGGAACACCACGACGATTAAAAAGATCCCGAGCGAAAAACCAAAATCGCCGATGCGGTTAACAATAAAAGCCTTGTTCGCGGCATCCCCGGCAAACTTCTCCTTAAAGTAGAAGCCGACTAGCAGATAACTGCATAACCCAACGCCTTCCCATCCCACGAACATCAGCAGCAGATTCGCAGCCAAGACGAGAATCAGCATGAAGAACATGAAGAGGTTCAAAAAGCTGAAGAACCGGTGATAACCCTCTTCATGAGCCATGTAGCCCAGCGAGTAAATGTGGATTAACAGGCCGACGCCAGTCACCACCAACAGCATCACTGCCGTCAGGCGGTCGACAAACAAATCAAATCCGATGCTCAGAAAGCCGCTCTGTATCCAGGTGAAGTAATGCGCCGTGTAGGGAGTAGTTAGCGGCCAAAACCGCGCCAGCGCGATCAGCACGGTCACAAAAGAAAGGGCCACCGAACCAACGGCGATCGCATTGATCGCTGTTTTCGATAAGCGCTTGCCAAGCAGGCCATTGGCCAGGAAGCCGAGCAGCGGAAGAAGCGGAATAAGCCAAAGGTTCATGATCGATTGGTCACAGCTTCATCGAATCGACTTCGTCGATTTGCAGGGTCCCGCGATTCTTGAAGACGGTCACGATGATGGCCAGACCCACGGCGGCTTCGGCCGCCGCGACGACCATGACAAAAAACGAGTAGATGTGGCCGTCAATCTGATGCAGCTCGTAGGAGAACGCAACGAAGCTCAGATTCACCGCGTTCAGCATCAGCTCGATGGACATAAAAACGGTGATGATGCTCTTGCGGTAGACAAATCCGGCTACGCCGAGTCCAAAGAGCACAGCGCTCAAAACCAGGTACCAGGACAGCGGAACATGGCCCATAACTAGTCGATCTCCTTTTGCGCCAGAACAACCGCGCCGAGAATGGCGATCAAGATCAAAACGGAAATGATCTCGAAAGGCAGCAGGTACTTGGTGAAGAGCATCGTCCCGACCGCTTCCGCCGTTCCCCCCACCCACCTGCCGAAAATGACGGCCCGGGTGGGAGGCAATGCTGCGCGGATCAGGAATGCCAACAAAGCAACGAAGGCCGACAGCAACGGAAAGCCGGCGATTTGGGCAAACCAGGATTTGCCGCTGCT
>DASYAX010000154.1:0-7164 GCA_036501045.1 Bryobacteraceae bacterium | reverse complement strand
GAGGAAATCGACCTCGGAAAGCTTCCAGAAAACGATGCGCGGGTTTATCAGACGCTGCAGAAGGGCGACACCGTCGGCATGTTCCAGGTCGAGTCTCGCGCTCAAATGGCAACCCTTCCAAGGCTCAAGCCCAAGAATTTTTACGACCTCGTCGTCGAGGTTGCGCTCATCCGACCCGGCCCCATTGTTGGAGAAATGGTACACCCTTACCTGGCGCGGCGCGCCGGCAAAGAGAAGATTGTTCCGTTGCATCCGTTGCTCGAACCGGTGCTTGCGCGAACCCTGGGCGTCCCGTTATTTCAAGAGCAACTACTCCGTATGGCTATGACCATCGCGGACTTCACCGGTGCAGAAGCAGAGGAACTCCGCAGAGCGATGGGGTTCAAGCGCGCCGAACTGAAGATGCGCGGCATTGAAGAACGGCTACGGGCAGGAATGGCTAAGAAAGGTATCGACGAAGAAACGCAGGACAAAATCGTCCTCTCTATCACGTCGTTTGCGCGGTACGGGTTTCCAGAGTCCCACGCGGCAAGCTTCGCCCTGATAGCCTATGCGAGCGCCTACCTGAAATGCCACTACCTGCCGGCATTCACTTGCGCTCTCATCAATAACCAGCCTATGGGATTCTACAGCCCCGCGGTGCTTATTAAGGACGCGCAGCGCCATGGGCTTCGCGTTCTTCCCGCCCACGTAAACGCTTCGGAGTGGAACTGCACGATTGAGGAGCGGTCTTTACGGCTCGGCCTCCGCTGCGTGCGGCGTCTGAGAGCCGTCACGGGTCAAGCAATCGCTGTGGCAAAGCCTTTTAACGACATCGACGAACTCGCGCGCCGGATTCCGGGGATGTGCAAAAACGAGCTGGAAATGCTTGCTAGCGTCGGTGCGCTCAACGGAATTGATGCAAATCACCGGCGAGATGCCTTGTGGAAAGCCGGGAGGGCGGGAAGGCCCACAGGGCTGTTGCTTGAGAGCGTGCCGGAGGCGGAACCCGAATCTCCCCTAACGCAGATGACGACGAACGAACGCTTGTCGGCAGACTACTATGGCACTGGTCTTACGGTCGGGCGGCACCCGATGCACTACCATAGAGAGCGCATGAACGCATGGGGCGTGACGCCGGCGGCGGAGTTGGCCAACCGCCGGAATGGCATGTTCGTGCGTGTCGCAGGATGCGTCATCGTGCGGCAGAGACCAGGAACGGCGAAAGGCATCGTTTTCCTGAGCGTGGAGGACGAGACGGGGATTTTCAATGTCATCGTCATGCCGGACATCTTCGAGGCCAACCGTCTGACGATTGTGCGATCACCTTATCTGCTGGTGGAGGGGCCGTTGCAAAACTACGAAGGTGTCATTCATGTGCAGGCCAGGAAAATTGAGGCGATCAGCCTGAGCGCGGGCGCGGCTTCGTCACATGATTTTAAGTAACTCGATCTACACTCAGGTCTCGACACGGACGTAAGCGAGTTACACCGAAGACGAACGGACGCGAGTATTTGGATTCCGCACCTAAAGGAGAACTCAGTTTCCGCTATCGCCGTTTGGGGCCAATCTCACCATGGCCGACGAACCAGCCAAGTGGGATCGGCTTTCTGGCTCGCGGGCTCCGGCACGGTTTTGAGGCCGACGATTGCGACGGCCGTCTGGGGACGAACTACGACTGTTCGGGCATCGGCAGGGACTGAAGATCATCTGCAAAACGGCGCATCAGCCGCGCCAGGTCTTGAAGATCGCGTTTGCTCCACTTCGCAAACAGTACGGTTGCCATTCGTTCGCGGGCTGCATCAATGGCGCTTGTCGTTACTTTGCCTTTGGCGGTGATTACGGCTTCTCGCACCCGGTGATCCATTTTCGAGGGACGCCGGTTGATCAGACCGACGGCGGCGAGTTTGGGGATCTGCCGGCTCACGGTCGTGTAATCCCTGCCAATCAACTCGGCCAGTTCAACGACACCAATAGGGCCTTTGCGCTCAATGATGATCAGCAGCGGAAACAGGGCCCGGTCGAGTGAAACCCCCGCTTCTTGGAGGAGAGCACTGTCACGTTGCGGCCGGTTCATAAGGCCCACCATGTCGACGAGTGTGTGGTGAAGCTGGCGAATTTCTTTATTCATGACGCATCCTCCATTGACAGAATATCAGCATATGTATGTATAATGCACATATAGACACCCGGGAGAAACCTATGAAAGCCGCAATCGTAGTGGAAGCGGGCAAAACACCCATTTATGGAGATTTCAAAGAGCCGGTCCCGGCAAATGGAGAAGTTCAGGTCGCAGTCAGCGCCGCCGCGCTCAGTAACGTGGTCAAAAGCAGGGCATCCGGCACGCACTATAGCTCGTCTGGTCAGTTGCCTTTCGTTGTGGGGATTGACGGGGTGGGCCGCCTGGATAATGGCCGACGTGTGTATTTCGTACTTCCGGAACCGCCTTTCGGAAGCATGTCGGAGAGGACGGTAGTCCAGCTTTCTCAATGTGTTTCGTTGCCGAACGATCTGGATGATGTGACCGCGGCCGCCATAGCAAACCCCGGCATGTCGTCATGGGCTGCCTTCAAAGAACGCGCTAGGCTCACGGCGGGGGAAACCGTCCTTATAAATGGAGCAACAGGCACGGCGGGCCGTTTGGCCGTTCAAATCGCCAAATATATGGGCGCAGGAAAGGTTGTGGCGACAGGCAGAAATGCGGAGACCCTGAAAGCGCTGTCTGCCTTGGGGGCAGATGTGACCATCCCGCTCAGTGACGGCGGCGATGTGTTTGAGGATGCCTTAAAGAACCAATTCGGCGGCGATGGAATCGATGTCGTTTTGGATTACCTCTGGGGGCAAAGCACCGAACGGATTATTATTGCCGGTGCAAAGGCGGGAAAAGATGCGGTGCCGATCCGGTTCGTACATATCGGCTCGGTGAGCGCGCCGAATATTATGCTTCCTAGTGCGGCCCTTCGTTCTTCGGCTATCACACTCATGGGAAGTGGCATCGGCAGCATCCCAGTGGATAGCCTTGTGAAATCCATCGGCGAATTGATGCAGGCAACTGTATCCAGCGGCTTCGAAATTGCGACCAAAACCTTTCCGCTCTCCGAAGTGGAACACGTTTGGGCTGCGGCGAACAGCATCCCGCGCACCGTGTTTCAGATGCCATAAACCCGACTCGCTGGCGTTGCCTAAAGGTATCGCCGACTATCCGTCCCTGTGAATTGACACAACCGGCTTTGTAATGCGTAATCCGGCACGGAGCGCACATTCTTCTTCGCAGAAAGTGACAATCCATCTCAACCCGTTCTGATGTGCCAAGGGACTCAGCTACCGTGGGATGCGAACGAATTCAGTGCCGCCAAGCGCTTGCGCGCAAGCGAATGCACGGAGAGCGAATCAGGGTCATTCGGATCCAGTTCGGCTTTCTCGTAATAAAAAACGGCGCTAGATTTTGCCGCAAGCTGCTCCGCGATGCGGCCGAAGACATACCACCACGAGGAATCGGGCGCCTCATACCCGAACTTCTCGAGGCTTTGAAGCGAGATCTGGCGGGCTTCGTTCAGTTTGCCGATCTCGGCATACATAGAGGCGATAGTGTTTGCGACGGCGATATTGGGCTGGTTTTGAGCGCGTTCGACGGCGTGAATCTTTTGTTCGTCCGTATCGCCCGCGACCAGCGAAATCCAACCGTATTGGTTCCAGTCGATGGGTGAGGAGTCCGGAGCTTCGGCCGTTTCCTTGGCCGCTTGCGCTGCGTCTTTCATCCGGTTATCCAAAGCGAGAGTGTTGACGAGCGCGCGTTTCAAAGCAAGGTCATCCGGGTTGTTTGCAATAGCCCGCTTAAGCGTCTTTTCGGCTTCTTGCGCCTGTCCCGCTCCAGCGTATGCCTGGGACAGAACCTCAAGAGCGCTATCGGAAGCAGGATAGCCAGCGGCTAAGGACTTTGCGACCGGGACACAGTCGGACCAACTCTTGACGTAAACACAAACCCTGGCGTAAGCAAGTTGATAATACGCTTTGGCGCCGGATTCGGGTGCGGAATCGATTGCCTTCTTCAGAATTGGGAGTGCTTGTTTGGAAAAGAGAAGCGAGGCAGCGGCGTAGCGAATTTGCGCGGCTGAGACAGCAGCACCCTTGTGCCAGATGCGCGGAAAAACCGGGCCGCCCAGGGGGTCGTCTTCGGAATGAATTTTGATGTCTTCACGGAGCCAATCGAGCCATTTGCGAGCGGTTTCCTGGTTGCCTGCCTGCAGATTGATGAGTGCTTGCTGCGCTGCTCCTGCCGCAAATTGCGAGTTTCCCAGCAATTTGAATCCGCTTTGTTCGTGGACCACGAGCATGGCGGACGTTCTGCCGGCCATCGTCACGCGGACGCGGAAGCCGGAAGTCCCATTTGTGTCCGTTGCCGCTGTCGCGCTCGAAAGGTACACATCGCGCGCAATTGCAGGAAGCACACCGTGCTGCGATATGCCGCTGAGCGCGGACCGCTGCCAGCGTTGCAGAAAGATGTGTAATCGGGGCTGAAGGGAAGCAGACCAGAATCGCGCGAGGCTGTCTGCGTTCTCACCGGGATCAAACTGAGCGGCGAGGAAGCACCTGACTAGATCATCCGGCGAGTCCGGATGCAGATTCTGCGGATCGATACGACGGACGTTGCGCAAATTCGCCGCCGGCACGAACAACTGGGACTCGAAACCCAAGCCTGTGGCGAGATCAGCCTCTAGTTGGTATCGTCCTGTTCGTGCCAGAAGATTTGCCGCGGACCAGAATGCCTGCTTTACGTCTTCGCCAGAGGCCGAAGCTTGCAGATCGGCGGCGGCTTTGGCGCCGCTTTCGCGAACTGCGGTGAGGAAGAGGCGATAGCCGGCTCTCGAACCATTCGAGCCGAATCGATCTAACTTGGACCTCAGCTTATCCAGGTTGCCAAGCACTGCGAGATCGTAGATCATCGTGTCTTGGGCGCCCAGCTGCTCGACCTTGTCGTCGCCCATAATGTCGAACAGCTCGATGGCTTTGGCCAACCGTTCCATGGATTGGAACTGATTGCCCCTAGCGTCGTACGAGAAGCTTTCGGCGAGTTCGGTCCGTGCGGAGAAATCGTCGGGGTCGAGCGACATGGCCTTGCGCAAGGAAGTTTCGACCACGGTTGGATCCCAACCCTGCTTGTATTTGCGGCCGATGAGATCGTGTTCGTGGATGAAGGCAAGATTGCGCCATGTTACGGCGAGATCGGGCGCCATTTGGTTTGCGATTTTCGCTTCGTTACGTGCTTCCTGGCCGCAGCCGGTGGCGAGATAAGCGCGAGACAGACGAACATGGTTAACGGCTTGCCCGCTCTGCTGAGTCGCAAGCCCGCGGAATGCGTCGAGCCCCTCGCGAAGTTGTCCTTCCTCGAGAAGCGTTTGTCCAAACGGCTCAAAGTTGAGCACGGGAGCAGGCTTCTTAAGGAATTCAATGGCCGCCTTCTTGAGAGCGTTGCCTTCATCGAGCGTGTAATTGCGTTTCGCGGAGTCGAACCATATTTCGGCTGTCAGTACCTGATCCTTCAAGACATAGTGCGCTCTGTATGTCGCGGGGCCGAGTTTCACAGTCTGATCTTCAGGCACTTTTTTGAGCGCAAGCCCGACGGGAATGTGGATGCGGCAGGAAACCCTGTTGACGAAAGCGGCGGGTAAGACAAATCCCTGCGTGCGCAGCTTTTTTTTGCCGGTCGGATCGGTATTCTCCGCGTCATCGGTGGTGAAGACCTGCGGTAAGCCGGAGAAGACGTTCACGACCGGAAGAGTTAACGTTGCGCCGGTTTCGGAAACATTGAGGGTTTTCGTGTCCGGGACATCGGTAGTTATTTGAAACGGCTTGGAAAAATCGTTTGCCGGTGGATGGCTAATCTTGATCTCCGCCTTGGTGTCCCATTGCGCCTGCGTCTGTTTTTCGGCGCTCTTGCGAACTTCCTCGTTGTCGAGCAGCGCAACCAGGTCGCGGTACGTGCTGTCGAAAGCGCCGGCGCCGCCTGAAGACTCGACCACGTGCGACGGGCCGAAGTCTGGAAGATAATAGTCGAGCACGGTTATCATCGCGTTGTCCGATGAAACGCTCTCGGGAATTTTGATCAACTCTTTAGTTTCGGGGCGAATGACGAGCGCGAGCCGGCCCTCGTCGGGCGGCGGTAAGGATCCGGCGCGCGAGTGTTCGGCGGTAGCGTCGATCCAGAGCTCGGGTGAACCCGGCACGTAGACTATGGCGTGATTGAACATGCCCATACCGGGGTGCTGAGGCGCTACGTCTTGCTCAAAACCGGCATTCAGTATTGCAACATAGGAGGGAGCGCCGGCGGCGCGTAGCATCGCGACCAAAAGCGAAGCTTTATCTTTGCAGTCGCCATATTTGCGGGAAAGCGTCTCGGCCGGTTTGGCCGGGATGATGGCCGCATCAGCAAACTCGATCCCCGTGTAGCGGACCTCTGAATGAAGCGTGCTTACGAGTTTCTGAATGATGGCGGAGCGATCCTTTTCTCCATTCAGAGCCTTGCCGACGAGATTTTTGACGGGTGCATCCGCGATCTGCCTGTCGATTACCTTTCCATATTGAACTGCAAGATCGTTCCATGGCGCGCCAGTTGAGATAGTGACACTGGGGGCGCGAGGAACCTCAAAAGGTAGCAGCGGGTCGCTTTCTTTTATCGAATCGAAGGCGCCGAAGGAAAGCGTGAGGTGGACGATTCCGTCGCGAGTCTCCTTAGCCGCCTTGAGGTCTGGGCAAAGATCGGCGGTGTAACGGAAGGGAAGCGATTCGGGGTAAACGGCAGTAAGGCGCGAGAAACGCACGGGAACATTCCACGCAACGTAGCCGCGAAACGCCATGCTGCCAAGCAGGGGCGTGAAATGCTCCGTTAGTTCGGACTCAACAATGGCGCCGGCGGCGACAGCGGGTAACGGGCCTTGCAAAACGCGCAAATCCGAGTAGGACTGCGGAGAATTGCTGCCGGCGGGTGCGTCCACGAGTGTCTTGGGGTCTAGGTCGTGAGCGATGCCGTCGGACGTGATCACGCGGGCGCGGAACAACGGCCGTTCCTGGTGCCAAGGCTCCCAACGCTCCTGGACGGAGCTCCAGGATTGGATGGCGCTTTGATCGAGAACTTTAAAGATGTAGTGGTGCTTGCGCTCGACGGTGTTGTCGGAGTGGAACGTCCAG
>DASYAX010000153.1:0-6080 GCA_036501045.1 Bryobacteraceae bacterium | reverse complement strand
CATCTTCGGGACCGTGCCCGCGCTCCAGATGACCAAACTCGACGCCGGACCCTCGCTGAAAGAAGGTAAAGGATTGGCGCGCTCGCAATCCCACAGCCGTCTGAGTCAAATGCTCGTGGCCGGCCAAGTGGCCTTGGCCTTCTTCCTGATTGTTGGAGCGGCCCTCTTCGCCAAAACCCTTGCAAAGCTCGAACAAACCGATACCGGATTTGAAAAGGAGCGGGTGCTCATGCTTCGACTCGACAGCGATCCAAGTAATGCCAAAGGTCCGGCGCTGCTCAACCTATTTCGCCGGCTCGACGTGCGTATTCGCGCCTTACCTGGTGTCGAAGCAGCCAGCTTTTCCGAGGTGACCTTCAATGAAGGCCACTGGAGGGCCGACGTTCGGCGGCAGGGAGCGCCCCAAACCGAGGCAAATGCGAAATCGATCGACGGAGACCACGTGGGTGCGCAGTATTTTAAAGTGCTCGGCGTCCCGGTGATTGCAGGGCGCGGGTTTGGACCGCAGGACACCCTCCAATCACAGCCGGTGGCCGTCGTGAACGAAACCTTCGCAAGAACGATGTATCCAAATGAGTCGGCATTAGGCCGGCACTTCATGCTGACCGCCCACGACGATTTCGAAATCGTGGGCGTAGTCAAAGACGCGAAATACGAAAGCATTCGCGAAAAGCCGACCGCCACGTTTTTCCTTTCAAACGATCAGGACCGGGACCCAGATGGTTTCAGCGACCTGGTGATTCGAACACGGCAGAAGCCCGAGTCGACGATCGGCGAAATCCGCGCGGCCATACACGACGAAAATCCGAATCTAGCCATCTCAAACGTTATGACGCTCGCGGAAGCCGTCGACCGTTCGCTTACCGAGGCAAGACTTCTGGCAAAACTGGCCGGTTTCTTCGGCGCGCTGGCGTTGTTGCTAGCCGCCATTGGCCTGTATGGCGTGATTGCCTATTCGGTCGCGGGGCGCACTAACGAAATCGGGATACGCATGGCCTTGGGCGCGCGGCCCATCAGCATTGTCGTCGATGTGCTGCGCGAATTCCTGTTCGTGGTGGCGTTGGGTTTGGCGATCGGTTTACCGATGGCGCTCGCTTGCGGCCGGCTGGCGGCGAGCCAACTATATGGTGTGACGCCGGGCGATCCGTGGTTGATCGCGGGCGCCGCCGCCGTACTCATTGTCACCGCTCTGGCGGCTGGTTTTCTTCCGGCGCGCCGCGCGGCCGTGCTCGATCCGCTCCTCGCCCTACGCGAAGAGTGACCTCCTCATTGCGCGGCATGCGTTAATCTAGCGCCATTGAGGAGCGCGGATGAGACTGAAGGCGCGAGGTATGGGCGGCGCAGCCGTATGCAGCTTGATTTTCTTGCTGGCGGCATCGCACGGCGAGTCCGAAACGTTCGAAATTTCGTTTCCCGCATCGGTGCACGCGGGAGCCATCACCGGACGCGCCTTTGTGGTCATCAGCGCAAAAGACCAGCCTGAGCCGCGCCTGGCAGCCGGAAGTTGGGGCGATTCTGGCCCTCTCTTTGGCGTGGACGTGAATGCCCTTGCGCCAGGGCAGGCCGCGCTGATCGATGCGAACACGCCCGGCGCGCCGGTGGCCAGCCTGCGAGAGATTCCAGCAGGCGATTATTACGTGCAAGCGATCCTGAACGTTTATACGGAATTTCATCGGGCGGATGGCCACACCGTCTGGCTGCACATGGATCAATGGGAGGGCCAGCACTTCAATCGCTCGCCCGGCAACTTGTATAGCGAGGTGCAAAAGGTTCATCTAGACCCGGCATCCGGCGGCCGCATTCAGTTGAGCCTAACCAAGGTGATTCCTCACGTATCTGTCCCGGCGGATACGCCCTGGGTGAAGCACATCAAGATTCAGAGCGCCATGCTGACGAAGTTTTGGGGCCATCCGATGTACATCGGCGCGATCGTACTCTTGCCCAAGGGCTACGACGAGCATCCCAACGTCTCGTATCCGGTGGTGTACGAGGAAGGTCATTTCAGTTTGCGGGCGCCATTCGGCTTTTCGACCGAAGATCAGCCGATCGGTCCCCAGATGCGCGCGCGTCTGACGAACCTCAATCGAGAGACCGGCTATGAGCTCTACCAGTCCTGGAATTCAGATGATTTTCCGCGCATAATCGCCGTAACGTTCCAGCATCCGACGCCTTATTACGACGATTCTTATGCGGTGAACTCGGTAAACAACGGTCCGTATGGCGACGCGCTCGTGAAAGAAATGATTCCATATCTCGAGGCGCATTTCCGCATGCTTCCGAAGCCGTACGCTCGTGTCCTGACCGGTGGCTCGACGGGTGGCTGGGAATCGCTCGGCGTGCAAATTTTTTATCCCGACTTTTTCGGCGGGACGTGGACGCTCTACCCGGATTCCATCGACTTCCGGCGCTACGGCTCGGTGGATGCCTATCAAGACGACAATGCGTTTTTAGAACCAGGGCACAAATGGATCGATGTGCCCCGTTACATCGAGCGGACGTCCGAAGGCCAGCCCGAGATCACGATTCAAGAGTTCAGCCAAATGGAAAACGTGCTGGGAAGCCACGGGCGCTCGGGCGAACAGATAGAAATCTGGGACGCCGCCTACGGGCCGATCGGTGACGATGGTTATCCCAAGCCTCTGTGGGACAAGCGCACAGGCAAAATTGATCACAACGTAGCGCTATATATGCGCGACCATGGATACGACCTGAGCTATAACGTTCGAACCCACTGGGCGACGCTAGGGCCGAAGTTGCGCGGGAAGATTCATGTGTACGTCGGCGACATGGACAATTTTTATCTGAACCTCGGCGTGTACCAGATGGAAGAGGCCATGAAGTCCTTGCGGAATCCGCCCTGCGATTGCGATTTCGCGTATGGCCGCCCGCTAAAGGGTCACGGATGGCAGCCTACCACCACGGCGAATCTGCTGAAACGCATGGCGGAACACATTCAGAAGAACGCGCCGGCCGGAGAGAAAACGGCGGATTGGCATTATTGACATGAGTTCTCGGCGGAACGAAGACATGGAACGCCCGCGCAGTTGGTGGCTGGCTGTATTGGTCGACGTTCAGTTTTGGGTTCCCTTTTTCGTCCTGGTTATAGGATTGATGCTTCTGCGCTTCGTCCAATAAATAAAATGGACCCCGACCGCGTTCGACAGCGAAAACTTCACAGGCTTGGAATCTTCTGCGGCATATCGGCGGCTGTCTGGCTGGCCGGGGCGGAAGCGCCGACGAAGTTAGTTACCGTTTCGGTTTCGCCGTTAGTGATCTCATTCATGATGGTGGCCGGCGCATTTGTCTCGCGCTGGAGCCTGCCGGCCCTGATTCGCAGCACGGCCGATACCTTCTCTGACATGCGGCAGGTGCCGCACCTCGTGATATGGGGCGTCATGGCCGGTTGTCTTTGGGCCGTTGGCAATACCCTGACTATCTTCGCCGTCAGAGATATCGGCTTGAGTCTCGCATTCCCCCTGTGGAACTCGAACAGCCTCATCGGAATCTTGTGGGGAACCGTGTTGTTCAAAGAATTGCATCGCGCCGGCTGGCTCCAAAAGGTGGGTGTCATCGGCGGCGGACTGGTCATTTTTATCGGAGCCATACTCCTATCGTCAGCTTCGACATCGGGAGCGGCGCACGGCAGCCCCTTGCGCGGTATCGCCGCTGCGCTCGGCGCGGGACTCATGTTCGGCTCCATGTACATCCCCTACCGGAAGGCTTACATCACCGGAATGAATCCGCTCACCTTCCTCACGTTCTTCACATTTGGCGAGATCACCACCGTGACCGTGTTGGCGATTACCTATCTCGGCGGCCCCGGCGTCTTTTGGCAGGAACTTGCAGCGAATCGCCACATCTTGTTTTGGCCGCTTCTCGGCGGATTTATGTGGGTCGTTGGCGATCTGTTTCAGAACTATGCGGCAAAATATGTCGGTATCAGCCGCGGAATTCCGTTGTCGAACACCAATCAACTCTGGGGACTGCTGTGGGCCATCTTGGTTTTCCGCGAGCTGCACGGTATCAGCCCGAATGTCTATGCGGAAGTCATAGGTGGATCTCTCCTGATGGCGGCCGGAGCCGTGGGCATTGCCTGCTCATCCACCTCCGCGGATGAATATGCAAGCTGGAAAGACGCGGCGCACCGCGAAAGCGAACTGTACAAAATCAATCCGGAATATTTGGCGACCCGCATGGAAGGCCGCAATTTCCAGTCGAAACCCGCTCGCCGAACTTGGCTGGATTGGCTCTTCATCGGCGCCGCTACGGCTATCTTCGCAGCGCTCGGAGCCATGGCCCGCGTGCCCCATATGGAAATCCAAGCCGGTTGGCTCATCGTCCTGAGCCTGGCGATGGTTCTCGTTCTTCTCGCGGCGAGTCTGGCGTTATGGCGGGTGACAAAGTTCAATTAGCCCGAGCCAACGTCAAGCCGATCCCACCACGGTTGCCTGTTCGGGACCAATCATGCCCCGCATCCCCGCCGAAATCACCTCCTGCGCGCGAACACCGTCGCGGTGGCTGGTGGGAAACGTACTCCCGGTTTTGCAGCACTCGATAAACGTAGCCAGTTCCGCTTTGTAAGCTGCGCCAAAACGATCGACGAACTCCGGCAGCGGGCGGCCGTAATTCCGCATCGGGAACGTTTGATAGGCAAGTGGCTCCAGCCGACCGCGCCGGCCATATGCCTCAACTACCACGTCAAAAGGCCTCTGCTCGAAGTGGCCGATATGAATTTGACCCTCTTCCCCAAAGAGCACGCTTTCCACGCGGTACCCGGAAACGTGATTGCGGCTGACCTGCACCTGCGCGATCAGGTCGCTTTCAAACCAAAGATACAGCAGCGCATCGTCAAAATCCTCCACGCAAGTTGTCAGCGCATGACTGTAGACGCGAGAGCCAATGGCGAGCGCCTTCGATGGAGTCCGCCCTGTCAACCAAAGGATTTCGTCGACGTTGTGCACCGACATGTCCGGAAGAATTCCGCCGCTCTGGTAACCATTCGGAGCGGGATTAGAATCCTCGAGCGCCGAGTAGATCTTAAAAATACGCCCGATCACGCCCCTATCGGCAAGCTCCTTGGCGTAAATCAACGGTTCGTCGAAGCGCCGCTGAAAAGCGAGCATGAGCGCCTGCGGATGATCCCGGTCCAGTTCCGCCGCGAATTGCCGATCAGCGTCTAGAGTGCCCGTCAGCGGTTTCTCGATCAGAACGCGGTGACCGGCTGCGATCATCAGCGCCGCATGCTCGCGATGCTTCTCTGTAGGCGTAACGATCACGGCCGCGTCGCACACCCTCGCTTCGGCTAGTTCCTCAATCGACGAAAAAATAGGAACGCGGCTCCCAACCTCATCGCTGAAACGGCGCGCCCGCTCGACATCCAGATCGGCCAACGCCGCGAGTTCGCATCCCGGCGTTTCTTGAGCGAGTTCGTGCAAATGCAGCGCATGAACCGTACCCATCCGCCCCAGGCCGGCCACCGCAATTTTCAAAGGTTTATCCAAGATAGAGCCCTTATCTTCAATCAGTACACTATAACCGGCTATTCACTATATGCAGCGACTCCAAGGAAAGACAGCATTGGTCATCGGCGCTGGTTCCAGCGGACCCGGCTGGGGAAACGGCAAAGCCATCGCCGTTCTCTATGCGCGGGAAGGAGCCAAGGTCTTCGCGGTAGATATTCGCGCCGCAGCCGCCGAAGAAACAACCAAGATCATTCAGCAGGAGGGAGGCGAAGCAGCCAGCTTCCAGGCGGATGTTTCCCGTGCCGAAGAAGTGAAGGCTCTCGTCGGGCAATGTCTCGCTCTTTATGGCCGGATCGACGTCTTGGTCAATAACGTTGGCATCCTCGCGGTCGGCGGCCCCGAGGAGCTCGACGAGCAAGTCTGGGACCGCCACATGGCCGTCAACGTCAAAAGCGCGTTCCTCACTTCGAAATACGTTCTACCCGTGATGGTGAAGCAAGGCCAAGGCGCAATCGTCAACATTTCCTCGATCGCCGCCATACGTTACACCGGCTATCCCTCGGCGGTTTACAACGCCTCCAAGGGCGCGTTGAATCAACTGACGCAAAATATCGCCGT
>DASYAX010000152.1:0-9117 GCA_036501045.1 Bryobacteraceae bacterium | reverse complement strand
CCAACTATCAGGATCCCGGAACGCCGAAGCCGGGCGCGGTCGTTCTGGCGCGGGTGGATGCGGGCGGCAACCGGCTGCCTTTGCTGATTACCGAAAATTATGGGCGCGGCCGTACGGCGGTTTTTGCCACTGGCGGCAGTTGGCGCTGGCGGATGCAGCAGCCAGTGGGCGATATCAGCCAGGAGACATTTTGGCGTCAATTATTGCGCTGGGTCGCAAGCGCCACGCCGTCACGGGTCGTCGCTTCCACGCCGAATGCGCGCCTCGAAGACGATGGAAAAATCCAACTTCGCGCGGAAGTACGTAACGCTCAATATCTACCAGCGAGCGACGCCGAAGTGGAGGCGAGTGTCATTTCTCCCGATGGCGGGTCCGAGACGGTGGCGCTGCACCCCGAGCCGCTCGCGCCAGGGGTTTACGCAGCCGATTGGAATGCCGCGCAAACAGGTTCGTACGTGGCGGAAATAACCGCGCGGCAAGGAAACAAGCAATTGGGCAAAGACGTCCTGACCTTCAGGCGCGAAGACGGTGTGGCGGAGAATTTCCATCGCGAGCAGAACCGCGAGTTGCTCGAGAAGCTGGCGGAGGAGACCGGGGGGCGTTATTACACGCCGCGCGACGCGAACCGGCTGAGTCAGGAGATTTCGTATTCGGAAGCTGGAATTACTTTGCGAGAGATGAAAGATCTGTGGAATATGCCGGCAGTGTTCGCGTTGGTGCTGGCGTTGCGATCGGCGGAGTGGCTGCTGCGCCGGAAGTGGGGCGCGGTATGAGAAGCGTCGTTCTCCTCGTTTTGTGCGCAATGAGCATGCGGGCGGCCAATTATTACGCGACCATTTCGGGCCTGGGCGGCACGCCGGAATACGAGGCGCAATTCAGCAAGTGGGCGGCGGATTTGGACCGCGAGCTAAAGAAGAATGGTCCGGATGCTCATGTGCTGACGCTGGGCGGAAGCGCGGCCACGCGCCGCGCGGTGGAAGAAACCATTTCCCGACTGGCTGGCGAGATGCAAGCCACCGATTCATTCGCCTTGTTTCTGATCGGCCATGGAACGTTCGACGGAACGGATTATAAATTCAACCTGCCCGGGCCCGATATCACCGCCCGCGAGCTGGCGTCTTTGCTCAACCGGCTTCCGGCGGGGCGTCAACTGGTCGTGAACATGACCAGTTGCAGCGGCGCTTCCGTCGCGGCGCTCGCGAAGAAAGACCGGATTGTCATCACTGCCACCAAATCGGGTACCGAAAAAAATGCGCCGGTATTTGCGCGTTATTGGGTCGATGCGCTACAAGATCCCGCCGCCGATACGGATAAGAATGGCGCCGTTTCGGCGCTCGAAGCCTTTCGGTACGCCAACGGCAAGACGGCGGCTTATTTCGAAGCGGAGAAACTGCTGGCGACCGAGCATTCCATGATTACCGACACGGGAAGCGCGCGCGCCGTGCGCGATCCCAAGCCGGAGAATGGGCAAGGACTGTTGGCCGCTTCCTTCCCGTTGATTCGGCCGCCGGTTGAAAATTCGGCGATCGCTTCTCCTCAGAAGGCGCGGTTGCTCGCGAGGAAAGAAGATTTAGAGGCAAAAATCGACCGTTTGAAATATCAGAAAGCGGCGCTTTCCGAGGAGGAGTATAAGCAGCAATTGACGGCGCTGCTTCTCGATCTGGCGCGAACGCAGGCGGAACTCGACCGATGAGATGGCTGGCGAAATTGGTTGCGTGCGCGGCTTTCGTACTGCCGCTAGCGGCTGCACAAGTAGACACTTGCAAGACGCTGCGGCATCACGGCAGGTTGGATGAGGCGCAAGCGTGTTTCACGAACCTGCTGAAAGACGGCGACCCGTTTGTGCGAGCGCAGGGCTATTGGGGCCTTGAGCGTTACGATGACGCGAACGTCGAATTTCGCACTGCCAATAAGAATCATCCCAATTCGCCGGCCATAAAGACCGCTTGGGGCGAGTTATATCTGGAGCACTACCAACCTGGCGACGCCGCCAAGCTTTTCGAAGAAGCGCTCGAAGTCGATCCAACGTATGCGCGCGCCTTGTTGGGCATGGCGCGGGTGGCCGCGCAGGCATATGACAAGAAAGCGGTGAGCATGGCGGAAGAAGCCTTGCGGCGCGACCCTAAGCTCTACGAGGCCGCCGAACTGCTTGCTTACCTGGCGCTCGAAGATAACGATCCGAAGAAGGCAACGGAAGAGGCGGAAAAGGCGCTGGCTATTTCGGGCGAGTCGCTCGACGGCATGGCGGTACTCGCGTCGATCGACTGGCTGAACGGCAAAGAGCCATCGGAATGGATGCCGCGCATTCTGAAAATCAATCCGGTGTACGGCGAGGCGTATGCGACGGGCGCGCATTTCTTTGAAATCAACCGCCGCTATGAAGAAGCCATCGCCTATTACCGGAAGGCGCTTCAACTGAATGACCGGCTATGGGCGGCGCGTTCGCAGCTTGGCGTCAATTTGATGCGGCTGGGCTTCGAAAGCGAAGCCAAAGAGCAATTGGAGCGCTGTTACGAAGCGCATTTCCGCGATCCTGAAACGGTAAATTCGCTGCGGCTGCTCGATACCCTAGACAACTATGAGACGTTCAAAACCGCCACGACGGAATTGATGATCAACAAGCAGGAAGCGGCTCTTCTGCGGCCGTATATCGAACCGGAACTGCAGCGCGCCGTCGCAACCTACGAGCGCAAATACCACATGAAACTACCGGGGCCGGTTCGTCTGGAGGTCTATCCGAATCACGACGATTTTGTGGTGAGAACGCTCGGTCTCCCGGGGCAGGGAGGTCTTCTCGGTGTGACGTTCGGCCTGGTGGTAGCGATGGACAGCCCATCGGCGCGGCCTCCGGGAGAGTTCAACTGGGCAAGCACCATGTGGCATGAGCTCAGTCACGTCTACGTGTTGACGGCGACCCACCATCTGGTGCCGCGATGGTTTACCGAAGGCTTGGCGGTGCACGAGGAGGGTGCGGCTTCACCGGACTGGGCCGATCGGATGACGCCTGAAATTGTGATGGCGCTCCAAAAGAAGCAACTGCTGCCGGTGTTGGAACTGGATCGGGGATTCGTGCGTCCACAATATCCAACGCAGGTAATTGTGTCGTACTACCAGGCAGGAAAGATCTGCGACTACATTGCGGAGAGGTGGGGCGACGGCGCGCTGCTGGGGATGATTCACTCCTATGCCGCGCGTAAAACGACCAGCGAGGCAATCGAGGACAACCTACATGAGAATGCGGCGTCATTTGATAAAGATTTTGCGGCCTGGCTGGACCAGAAAACGGGCAACACCGTACGCGAATTCGATGAATGGAAGCTGGGTCTGAAGGCGGCGTATGGAGATTCGCAGAACGGAAAAAAAGAAGAGGCCGGCCAGCGGGCACTGGCGGTGCAAAATTTCTATCCGGAGTACGTAGGTAACGACAGCGCCTATGAACTGGCAGCCGATTCGTATCTTTCGAAAGGTGACAAGCCTGCCGCTTTGAAGGAATTGGAGCAATATCGCGACATGGGCGGGAAGAGTCCGCAAGTACTCAAGAAGCTGGCGAGCGTGGAGCAGGAAACCCGGAATGTGAAACAGGCGGAAGTGACGCTTGAGAAACTGAACTATATCTATCCGGAAGACGAGGAGATTCATCGAAAACTGAGCAGTTTACTTCTGGCGAGCGGTGATGCGAGCGGAGCAGTACGGGAGAGCCAGGCGGTGCTGGCGCTGAAACCGGCCGATACTGCGGAGAGTCATTATGAGCTGGCCAAGGCGCTACATGCCGCTCACCGTCTGAGTGAAGCGAAAGACCAAGTTGTCATGGCGCTCGAGGCAGCGCCAGGGTTCAAGCCGGCGCAGCAGCTTCTTCTTCAACTAAGTCAATAAACATGTCTACTCTAAATAGCGCGATCCCGACGGACTCGGCCGAATTAAAAGAGCGCATCGGCCGGTTTCGTGAAGTGCAGAACCGAATCCGGCAAGAGGTGCACAAAGTAATCATCGGGCAGGATGAGGTGATCGAGAACGTGTTGATCTCCTTATTTGTCGGCGGCCATTGCCTGCTCACCGGCTTGCCGGGGACTGCCAAAACCTTGCTGGTACGCACGCTGGCTCGCACGCTGGGCTTGCGATTCAACCGGATTCAGTTCACGCCGGACCTGATGCCTTCCGATATCACCGGAACCGACATCATCGAGGAAAACACCACGACGGGCCATCGCTCCTGGACGTTCGTGCCCGGACCTATATTTTCGAATGTGCTGCTGGCGGATGAAATCAACCGCACGCCGCCCAAGACGCAATCGGCTCTGCTCGAAGCGATGCAGGAACTGTCTTGTACGGTGCGCGGGAATCAATATCGGATCGAGGCGCCATTTTTTGTCTTGGCGACGCAAAATCCCATCGAGCTGGAAGGAACTTATCCGCTGCCGGAGGCGCAGCTCGATCGATTTCTGTTCAATGCGGTACTCGATTATTTGACGGCGGAAGATGAGATGAAAGTGGTGGATCTCACCACCACGACGCATGTGGCCGAAGCGGAAACGGTCACCAGCGGCGAGGAAATACGCGGGTTTCAGCAATTGGTTCGCATGACGCCGGTGTCCGAATCGGTGGCGCGCTATGCCGTCGACCTGGTGCGGGCGACGCGGCCTAGCCAGAATGGACAGGCGCCCGATTTCGTTCAAAAGTACGTTAACTTCGGCGCTAGCGTGCGCGCGGCGCAGTTTCTGGTGCTGGCGGGCAAGGCGCGCGCGTTGATGCAGGGCAGATTTCACGTTGCCTATGAGGACGTGCGAACGCTTGCTACTCCGATTCTGCGGCATCGTGTGCTGCTGAATTTCCACGCTGAATCAGACCGTTTGAACACCGATGAAATACTGCGGCGGCTGCTCGAATGGAAACCCGTTCCGCGTGGATAATGCCGTCTGAACTCACAAATCGCTTTCTCGACCCCGCGATTCTGTCCGGAATATCGGGCCTCGATCTGATCGCGAAAACGGTGGTGGACGGCTTTCTTGCCGGTCTGCACCGGTCGCCTGATTTCGGTTTTAGCCAGGAATTTGCGGAATACCGCGCCTACACGCCGGGAGACGATTTGCGGCATGTGGATTGGAATGTTTTTGCCAGGACCGAACGCGCCTACCTGAAGCGCTACCGGGGCGAGACGAATACGGCCACGATGGTGCTGCTCGATGCCAGCGCGAGCATGGGCTTCGGCTCGGGCATCAAGAAATTCGAGTATGCGAAATATCTGGCATCGGCGATCGTCTATCTGGCGCATATCCAGCGGGACAGCGCCGGGCTGATCGTTTTTCATGACGATGTGGCGAATTTTATCCGGCCGTCGGCGCGCCAGGGGCAACTGATGCGCTTGCTGCATGGCATCGATGGCGCCCAGCTCGGCAAGCGCACCGATTTTGAGCGGCCGTTTTTCGAGCTGCAGCAGTTTCAAAAACGGCGCGGCGTCACGGTATTAATCTCGGATTTTTTCGAAGCACCGGAGAAAATCGTCAAAACAGTGGAGCCATTGCGCTTCCGCGGCAATGAACTGATCCTGTTTCATCTGCTCGATCCGCTGGAACTTGAGCCGAATTTGGGTGACACGGCGCTGCTGTTGGATATGGAAACGGGCGAGGCGATTGAAGCGTCGGGCGAATACGCCCGCACGGAGTACCGGCAGAAGATTGCATCGCACATAGAAACTCTGCGCTCCAAGGCGCAGGCAGCGGGCCTCGACTATTTTCTGTTGCGCACGGACCGGCCACTCGATCAGGGTCTGCGTGAATATCTGACCATCCGGCAGGGGAGGATGTGAGTGGGTTTCCTTTCGCCCTGGTTTCTCGCCGGACTGGCTGCCGTGGCATTGCCGGTCTGGCTGCATTTACTTCGGCAATATAAGCGGACGCCGCAGCCGTTCAGCTCGATTATGTTTTTCGAGCGGCGCATACAAAGCTCAGTGCGGCACCGCCGGCTGCGCTACCTGGTGCTGCTGGCGCTGCGGATGGCGCTGCTCATTCTATTGGCGATGGCCTTTGCGAATCCGTTTGTCAACCGGACCTCCGAGACGACGGGCCGCCGGAAGCTGACGGTGATCGCCATCGACCGCTCCTTTAGCATGCGGGCCGGCGATCGCCTGGAACGCGCCAAGGCGGAAGCCCACCAGATTGTGAGCGGCTTGCGCGGCCGCGATCTGGCGCAGGTGGCGGCGGTGGACGCACATCTCGAAACGCTAACCCAATATGAGAGCGATCGGGGTATTTTGAACGCCGCCATCGACAGTATCGGTCCAAGCGATCGCGCCAGCTCGTACGGCGAGTTCGCGCGGGCGCTGCGTGTGATGGATCAGAACGATGGCATGCGCCTCGAAGTGCATTTCATCAGCGATATGCAGCAAACCTCCATGCCGCCTGGCTTCCGCGATCTGCAACTGGGTCCGCACACCGGACTGGTGCTGCATCCGATGGCAAAAAGCAAAGTGAATAACTGGGCGGTAGAGAGCGTGACCGTTCCGGCGCAAATCTACGATCCGAAGCGAACGCGGCTGACGGCGACGCTGGCGGGTTGGCAGACGCCGGCCGCTTCCCGCAAAGTGTCGTTAGTTCTCAATAACCATGTACTTGCCACTCAAACGGTGACAATTCCGGCCAACGGCCGCGCGCAGGCAGAGTTTGTGGGCTTCGATGTGCCTTACGGAGCGAACCGGGGTGAAATCAGAATCGAACCGGCGGACGATTTGCCGAATGACGATTCGTACGCATTTTCCATTCAACGCTCGGATCCGCGCCGGGTGCTTTTTCTGTACGCGAACGGGCGAAGCCGAGAGGCGTTTTATTACAAGTCGGCGCTCGAATCGTCGAACGCAACGGGCTTGACGGTGCAGGCTGCGCCCGTGGAACAAGCGGCCCATCAGGACTTTTCGAAGTTCGCCTTTGTGGTGCTCAGCGACGCCGGGGAACTGGACACCGGCGTGGCGCAAGCGCTTTGCGGTTACCTGCAAAAAGGCGGCGCGGTGCTGGCCACGTTAGGACCGGCCAGCGTGCGATTCGGAAAAGCGCCGTTATCGGGAGACCACATCAGCGGCGAAAGCACGCTGCAGGGCGCCGGCTATGTGGATGAAGAGAGCGCGGCGCTTGCGGGAACCGGGAGATTTCAAAATGTACAGTTCTTTCAAAGCCTGCGTATCTCCCCCAAGCCGGCGGCGCGGATTTTGGCAAAGCTGGCGGATGGCTCGCCCTTGCTGGTGGAAGAAAGCATGGGCGAAGGCAGGCTGCTGACTTTTGCCGGCATGCTGGATAATTCGACGAGTGATTTCCCACTGCACGCGTCATTCCTGCCATTCGTCGTGCAATCGGGGCGTTACCTGGCGGGCGCGGAAGAGGCGGCGTCGAGCGTTGCCGCGGGCACGCCGGTGGTGCTGCGACGCAGCCGCGAACAAGGCACGGCAGCCGATGTGACCGGTCCGGATGGCAAACACGAGCTGACGCTGAATGACGCGACGAAGGCGCTGAGCTTCGAGCTGGACAGCAGCGGCTTTTATGAAGTGCAGCGCGCCAACGGCCGGCGATCGCTCGTGGCGGTGCATGCCGACCGCCGCGAATCGGACCTGACGAGCATTCCCGAGGAAACGCTCGTTTTATGGCGCAATACTGGAAGCAGTGCGGCCGTGGCCGATCAGCCGGCGAGCCAGCAGCAGACCATTCCGTGGAGTCTGTGGCGCTACGCGCTGCTGTTGGTTTTGATCGCGGCCCTGGCGGAATCGCTCTTTGCCAGCCGGTATCTGAAAGAAGAAAGGCAGACAGCATGACAGCGCTCGAACAGCTCAATACTTATTTACGGCGCATGGAATTGCGTCTCAGATTGTTAGCGGCCTCGCGCGGAACCGCCATTATCGCGGCTTCGGCGCTATTGCTGACGGTGCTCCTGGTGTGGATCGCGAATCGCTTCCGCTTTGCGAGCGATATCGTTTTGCCGTTGCGGCTATTGCTTTTCCTGGTTTTGGCGACGGCCGTTTCGTTTGCTTTGGCGATCCCGATGTTCAAGCTGAACCGCCGCTGGGTGACACGCCTGGCGGAGCGGCGGGTACCCGGATTTGGGGAGCGGCTGCTCACCGTCAGCGAGCGGCCCGATCCGGCGAATCCGTTCACCGAACTGGTGGCCGAGGACGCGATGCGAGTGGCGCAGGAACATCAGCCGGAGGAGTTCACGAAATCGCGCTCGTTGTTTGGGCTTTTTGGATCTGGCGTGGCGGCTGGGGCCGTTCTGCTATGGCTGATTGTCGCGGGACCCGGGTATTGGGGTTACGGCGCTTCGCTGCTTTGGACCGGCAGCGCGCATGCGGGGAAGCGGCCACTGTATGAAGTGCTGGTGCAGCCGGGCGACAAAACAGTGCGGCGCAAATCGGATCAGCTCATTACGGCGCAGCTTGCCGGATTCTCGGCGCACCAGGTGATCTTACACGCAAAGTACGCCGGCGCGGCGAAGTGGGAGACGACTGCCATGCAAGCGCGGCCGGACGCCAACGGGTATCAATTCCTGTTCGCCGGCTTATCGGATGCAGTGGAATATTATGTTCAGGCGGACGCTTCGCAATCCAAGCACTACCAGCTCGCGGTAAGAGATTTGCCCGGAGTGAAGCGGGTAAAGGTGGTTTTGCACTATCCAGCGGGATTGGGATTGAAGGACGCGACAGAAGACCCGGGCGGAGACATACGGGCAGTGGCCGGGACACAAGCGGATGTCTCCGTTTTGACGGACCGTCCGCTGCCGCACGGTGTTTTGCAGCTCGAAAACGGAACGAAGATCGGACTTTCCAACGGTGATGGAAACTGGCTGACGGCGCATCTGCCGATCAGCAAGGACGGTTCGTATCACGTGGCGGCGCTGGATAGCGGCGAGGTCATCCGCATCAGCGACGATTATTTCATCGAAGCGAAGAAGGACGAGCCGCCGTCGGTGAAGATCGTGCGCCCGGGCGGTGACCCGAAGGTCAGTCCGATTGAAGAAGTTCCCGTTACGGTGGAAGCTGCGGACGACTTCGGCGTGGAAAGCATGGAGCTACATTATTCGGTGAACGGCGGTCCGGAGCAAGTGGTTCCACTTCTTAAATCCAAGGGCGCCAAAGAAGCACAG
>DASYAX010000151.1:0-8937 GCA_036501045.1 Bryobacteraceae bacterium | reverse complement strand
GAAGGAGTGCCGCCGCCGAATCGTTGCTCTCCATTTTTGTGGCGCTGGCGGGCCTCATCGGAACGGGCGTTGCCGCGTTCATCGTTGCGGACAACATGCGCATCCTTGGCTTGTGGCTTGCCCATTTCGACCGCTCGTTATTTCAAAGCGTTGCTCTCGCCTTCGCCTTGAGCGCCGCCTTTTACTCGTACCAAATTGTGCTCGGTCTGATGTTCCGCATCGGAGAATTAGCCTGGATCGCCCGGCGCCATTGGGCCTACGTGATTTATTCGGCGCTTTTTGCCGTTCTGGCCTCCGGAACCAAATCATTGCCGCTCTATTTAATCGCCCTGCCGCTGTCGGAAATCCTCCTCTCTTCGAGCTTTTTAGTGACCGGTTCCACCGCGCGTACTCCGTTTAGAGCAGAACCGGGACGCCGCGGCTTATGGATCGGCTTTGCGGGGTCCGCCGTTGTCCTGCTATTTTGGCTGGCTGCCAGACAAAATCTGGGCAATATCTTCGCCACTTTTTCGCGCGCTGATTCCGCCTGGACCGCCCTCGTCCTCCTTTGCGGACTCGGAGCTTTTGCGCTCTCTAGCTACCTGTCCACCGCCGGATTGCTGAAGACCGTATCCTCTCAATTCGCCCGCTCAAGCCCGCCAGCCCCGCCCAATGGAACTAGTTATGCTAAGTCAAATATCTAGCGAACGGATATTGACTGCCAGGAAGCCTGGGCCACATGCCATGCCACATTCAATGAAGGTATGTCTTTGGCTTCTTCTACCGACCCACTATCATCGCGCCTTTGCCCGCGAAGTGGCCAAGCGCTGCGACGCGCAGGTTGTGTATTTCAACAGGTTCACGGCCGATCGCATCGCTTTGGGCTGGCGCGAAGACACCCAACTGGCCCCCTATGAACACTGGGACAATTCTCTTTCCAAGTTGACCACGGCGATACCGGACTGGAAAGATCGCGTACACGTCATCCCGAATTACGGTGAGCCATTCACTCGCATGCTCACGCGCTTTCTCATTCGCAATGGCGCCGAGTGGGCTGACTGGTCGGAATCGAGCCGCCCTGGCTGGCGGTGGATTGCTCGCTCTCCATGGAAGGCCTGGTGGACGTTTGTCGTCCGCCGCCACGCTTTGGGTAGCTTTTACGCGGGCCTTCGTGCCGAACGGGATTTTGCCTTACGCGGCCTGACGCGTTCGAGGACCGCCTTCCTTCCGTGGGTCTGCGATCCGCCGTCGACCCATACGGTCGACACGGCAACCGTGGATTTCAATCGCGGAAGAAATGCCTTTCTATACCTCGGCGCTCTCTCCCACAGAAAGGGCACCGATGTCTTGTTGAAAGCGGCGGCCTCGGCCCTTCGCACAAAACCCGATTGGTCGCTCGTCATCGTCGGAAACGACCGGCCGGACAATTACTATCGCAAACTGGCGGATTCTTTAAACCTGCACGACCAGGTGCTGTTTCGCGGCGCGGTTCAACCCGATCTCCTGGGTACCATTCTTGCCGCCTGCAAAGTGCTCATCTTACCGAGCCGTTACGATGGCTGGGGCTTGGCGCTGAATGAAGGGCTTCTGAGTGGGCTCGCTTTGATCAGCAGTCACATGTGCGGCGCCGGAGACCATCTCGTGATTTCCGGTAAGAACGGGTTTCGTTTTCAAGCGGGGAATACGCAGCAGCTCGCTGAGCTGATGCGGATCTATATCCGCAATCCCGGACTCGCTGAAGAGCATGGCGCGGCATCTCGCCTGATGTCGAACATCGTCGACCCAGGCCAGAACGCGGAAATTATGCTTTCAACCCTGAACGCTTGGAGGACGAGCAAGGCGTGATGCAGACTAAAATGCCAGCCAATGCACCAGCTACGCCTATATCCGCCAAACAGCACTTGCCGGTTCTCGATGGCGTCCGCGCCATCGCTGTGCTGCTCG
This sequence comes from Bryobacteraceae bacterium, assembly GCA_036501045.1. Taxonomy (GTDB): domain Bacteria; phylum Acidobacteriota; class Terriglobia; order Bryobacterales; family Bryobacteraceae; genus Bog-105. Next base: position 7,014 of record DASYAX010000151.1, on the reverse strand, counting down.
TGATCTGTTTTCATTTCTGGCTAGCCTTCGCGAATGGACAACACAACTTGGTCGGGAAATTGGCTCTCTGGGGCCAAACCGGCGTCGATCTGTTTTTTGTTCTCTCAGGTTTTCTGATCACCGGAATCCTTCTCGATTCAAAAGGGAGCGAGCACTTCCTGCGAAATTTTTATGTGCGGCGTATTCTCCGCATTTTCCCCCTCTACTACGCCACGTTATTCGCCATTTACTTACTCTGCCCGCTGCTGCATCTCACTGCGTGGACGGCCTGGAAGCAGAGTGCGTGGTATTGGGTTTACCTGCAAAATATTCCCGATACCTTTGCGCCGTCGCTTGCCTCGGGCCCGCAGCATTTCTGGTCTCTCGCCGTCGAAGAGCACTATTATCTCGTTTGGCCATTTCTCGTCATGCTGCTCGCTCGCGACAAGTTGCTCAAGGTCATCGGCTTGGCGATTGCAGTCTCATTGTTGACCAGAGTGCTGCTGTCCCAGTACGAGACTTTTTACTTCACGTTGTGCCGGCTCGACGGTCTTGCCATCGGTTCGGCCATCGCCATCTTTGCAAGAAGCCGCCCCACGGGCTTAGCGTCCTACGCCGTGTGGGCAAAAAGGCTGCTGTTTCTTCTAGGACCCGCGCTCGTGATCACGCAATTGCTTGTGAGCGGAAAGAGTCTGCTTGCCGTCCAAGTTTCGAAGAGCACTCTGATCGCCCTCGCTTACGCCTGTGTGATGGTCCTTGCCATCGAAAACAGGTGCGGCGCCCTTGTGCAAAAATTGCTTTCCGGCCGTATTCTCGGGTCCATCGGAAAGTACAGCTACGGGATGTACGTTCTTCATCCATTCATTCTTGCCGGACTCCATGCGGCTGGTCTTCGCTATAGCGTCTTCGGATTGCTCGTGAGCGCGTTGCTCACCTACCTGGCCGCCTGGATCTCCTGGACGCTGTTTGAAAAACGATTCCTCCGGCTGAAGCGCTATTTTGAATATTCTTCAATTCGGCGGGTTCCATCCGTTTCCGCTTCCCCGATAGCCGTTGAGGCATGAACCCCGGACCGGCCGTGGCCATACCGTAGCCTGCAAGCCGTAGCGTAGCGTGGAAATTAGATGCGCATCGCCATCGTCTCCGATATCCACGGCAACCGCACCGCCTTCGAAGCAGTCCTCGCTGATCTCGCGCAAACCGCGCCCGATTGGATCCTCCACGGCGGCGACTTGGCCGACAGCGGCTCAAATCCTGTCGAGATCGTGGACCGCATCCGCGCTCTTGGCTGGCCGGGCGTAGTGGGCAATACCGACGAACTGCTCTTCCGGCCCGAGTCGCTAAGGGAGTTCGCCGAGCAATCACCCCAGCTACAGCCTCTCTTCGCACGGATCGAGGAAATGGCGGAGGCCACCCGTGAAGCGCTCGGCGACGAGCGCCTGGCTTGGCTTCGCCGCCTGCCGCTTCACCAAATTCATCCTCCGCTCGCGCTCGTGCATGCCAGCCCCGCGAATCCCTGGCGTGCGCCCGCGCCCGAAACGAGCGATGCCGAGTTGGCGTCCATTTACGAACCGCTCGGCCAGCCGCTTGCCGTCTACGCGCACATCCACCGCTCTTACATTCGCAGCCGCGTCGCCAATACAGGCAGCGTCAGCCTTTCGTACGACGGCGATCCCCGCGCGTCCTACCTATTAATAGATGATGCGAAACCAGCCATCCGGCGCGTCGCCTATGACCTGCATAAGGAATGCGCGGCCCTTTCCGCTAGTGAACTTCCCCACGCCGGTTGGGTGGCGAAGATGCTCTTGAGCGCTTCCTTCCAAATGCCCTAAACGCTAACCGCCGCTCTTCGCATTCAGAAACGTGCCTTTTTCGAGGTCGTCGAAAGCTTGGCGGAGCTGCTCCTGCGTGTTCATCACGATCGGGCCATACCATGCCACCGGTTCGCCGAGCGGCTTCCCCGAGACCAGCAGAAACCGGATGCCATCTTCGCCTGCCTGCACCGTAACTTCATCGCCGCGATCGAACAAAACCAGCGAACGGTTATCCGCCTCCGAGGGCGGCGCGGCGTCCGCCCACCCCACACCTTCAGTTGGCACGGCTAACGGACCGGACGCATTACAGAATTTTCCGGAGCCCGCAAACACATAGGCAAAGGCGTGTCGAGTCGTCTCAACCGGCAGGCTCTTCCTACGTCCCGGCCCCACCGACACATCCAAATAGATCGGATCCGCCGCCACGCCATCCACCGGCCCGGTCTTTCCCCAGAAATTTCCGCACACGATCCGCACCCGAGTCCCATCGTCATCCGTGATCAGCGGAATTTCGGCGCCCTTCACTTCCTGATACCGCGGAGGCGTCATTTTGAGCGACGACGGCAAATTCCCCCACAACTGAAATCCATGCATCCGGCCCTCCGGATCGCCCTTCGGCATCTCCTGGTGGATGATGCCGCTTCCCGCCGTCATCCATTGCACATCACCCGGCGAAATAGCGCCGCGATTGCCAAGGCTATCGCCATGCTCCACCGTTCCCGCCAGCACGTAAGTGATGGTCTCGATGCCGCGATGCGGATGCCACGGAAAGCCCGCCTGATAATCCTCCGGAATATCGTTGCGGAAATCGTCCAGCAGAAGAAACGGATCGAACTCGGAGGTATTGCCGAACCCGAACGCCCGCCGCAAATGTACTCCCGCGCCTTCGAGCGTTGGCTTAGAGCGAATAAGCCGCTTCACAGGTCGAATGGACAAGTTGGCCTCGCTATTCTGGCAGAACCGAATATCCCGCCATGGTCAGGATTTGATCCCAGGAAATCAGCTCGAACTGCTTCAGCTTGCGGCTGCCGGCGACCAGATAAACACCGCGTTTCCCAAGCTTTATCTCGCCATGTTGCCCGCCATGTTGCCCGCCGTCCAGTCCCGTCTCCGGCGCCCGCGCGCTCCGGCGTTTTCGATTGGCGCGGCGGCTAGGGTGGCGCATGGGCAAATACTAGCGTACTCCCTTTTGCACGGCCGAAAAGAAAAGAAGGCCGGCTCGCTGCTCATTTGGATCGTAAGCCAATGAACGTTATAATTACCCCAGGGCAAACTGTGGAGATAAAACCTCACAGGCTAGCAAATCGGCTCGCCCTGATCGTTCTGATCGCTGTGGGCTTTGCCGCTCCAGCGGCGCGCGCCGATAGCATCTGGATTTATACCTTTTCCGATCAACTCGGCGTCGATCCCTCCACCCCGGTCGGCTTCAGTTTCTCCGTTCCCCAACCGCTCCAGATCGCCGCCAACGATACCTTCGTTGTCCAGGCCGCCAATCTCGATACCTGCGTCGTCCCCGCCGGAGGCGTCTGCCAGTTCGCGCAGCTCTGGTGGCAAGCCCCGGGCGATCTGCGAGTGCTCTTTGAATACGGTCCTTATCCGACCGCCACCGACAATGCCGATTTTCAGATTTCGAGCTTAGGCGATGAAGGGATCTACGGCTACCGCATCACCGAACTGGCGACCTTCACCATCCACGACCCGGTAGTTACGCCGGAGCCGCCAAGCGGACTGCTGCTAGGCGTCGGCCTGTGTCTCGCGAGTCTTGCGTTGATCGCTAGACGGCGTAATCGCCATCCCTCAAAAGCTCTCTAGCAAACTTGTCCCTGGCAAATCGTTCCGCGTTAGAACGTGCCCACCGCGGGGAATAGCAGTACGGCGCTACCGCGCCGCAGCCGGCGGCTGCAAGCCTTCTAGCAGCGCCTTGTGGAAGCGCTGCGGCGCCTGAATCTGCGGCGCGTGTCCAAGATCGGCAAACTCGATTAGCTTGGCATGCGGAATCGCGGCGGCGGCCTTCTTGCCGAGCACCGGATAATGGCCCAGCTCGGCGCGCACCTCCGGCGATGCCAGGTCTTTCCCGATCGCCGTCGTGTCCTTGTCTCCGATCATCAGCAGAACCGGCATGCGCAGCGCGCCGAGCTCATAAACCACCGGCTGAGTATAGATCATGTCGTAAAGCAGCGCCGAATCCCAGGCAACCCGCTCGCGCCCCGGGCCGCGATACAGGCCCGCCAGCATCTGCACCCAGCGCTCATACGCCGGTTCCCACGTGTTCGCGTAATAAGTGGCGCGCTCGTAGGCCCGGATGCGTTCCGCCGTGGTCCCCAGTTCGCGCCGGTACCAGCCATCCACGCTTTGCCACGGCACGCCGCGTGCTTTCCAATCCTCGAGCCCAATCGGATCAACCAGAACAAGTTGCTCGACGGCCGAAGGATACATCAGCGCATACCGGATTCCCAACATTCCGCCCGTCGAGTGGCCGATCATCGTGGCACGCTGCACTCCGAGCGATGCAAGCAACGCATGCGTGTTGCCCGCGAGCTGCTGGAAGCTGAATTGATACTCCGCCGGCTTACTGGATTTGCAGAAACCGATCTGGTCCGGCGCGATCACGCGATATCCCGCCTCGGACAACGTGCTGATGGTGCCCTGCCAAGTAGCGGCGCAGAAATTTTTTCCGTGCAGCAGCACCGCCACTCGCCCGTTAGGGCGCCTCGGCCTCACGTCCATGTAGGCCATCTCCAAATTCTGACCCTGCGAACGGAAGCGGTACACCTCAACCGGCCAAGGATAAGCGAAGCCTTCGAGCTGCAAGCCATACGCCGCACCAGTATCCGTTGCCGGACTCACCGCTTCGCATAGAACCAACGCGAGCGCCGGCACGAGGAACCCGGAAGTGAACTTCATTGCCATACCTTACAGCATTTCCTTGCAATTCTTGCCTTCATATACCTTTACACGTATATGTGATTCGGCGTATATTAAGACCGTGGAATCTGTGTTCGAAATCATTGCGGAGCCGAACCGCCGCGCGATATTGAGCCTCTTGGTCGAGTCCCAACAGTCTGTTGGAGAGATCGAGCGCCAGCTCCGTATGCCACAGCCGACCGTCTCGAAGCATCTGCGAGTGCTGCGCGAGGCCGGTTTGGTCGAATCCAGGGTGGACGCGCAGCGCCGTCTTTACCGGCTGAACCCTGAACCGTTTCAGGAGGTGGATGCCTGGCTCGCTCCATTCCGTAGGTTCTGGTCTGCTCACGTAGATGCTCTCGAACGCTACCTCGACCGCATGGATCAAGATCCATCCACACCAACGAAAAGGAAGACAAAGAGAAGAACGCGGCCCAAACCGCGAACGTGAAAAAAGGAGAAACGAAATGAAAATCAAATTGATCAGTGTATACGTGGACGACCAGGACAAGGCCCTGCGTTTCTATACGGAGGTGCTGGGTTTTGCCAAGAAGGGCGATTTCAGTCAGGGCCCATTTCGCTGGCTGACCGTGGCCTCGCCCGAAGAGCCGGACGGCACTGAGCTGCAACTGGCGCTGAACAACAACCCTGCAGCTAAAGCGTATCAGCAGGCGCTGTTTCAACAGGGCCAGCCCGCTGCCATGTTCTACACCGACGATGTGCAGGCCGATTACGAGCGTATGAAAGCGCGCGGCGCCGAGTTCACCATGCCGCCAACGGACGTGACGGCCTCCAAGATCGCCATGTTGAACGATAGTTGCGGCAATCTCATTCAGGTCACGCAACTGATGCGCTATTCACGCTAGGAGAAGAAAATGACCGGTCGCGATTACTATGTACCGGGTCCCGCCAGCGGCGCTCAGGTACGCAAGGATGGAGAGAAGTGGACGCTCATTCTCACCAGAGAACTGCGCCACTCGCCGGAAAAAGTCTGGCAGGCGCTTACCGACCCGGCGCATCTGCGCGAGTGGGCTCCCTTTGAAGTCGATGGGAGCCTAGGTACGGCTGGAACCACGGTGAAGCTCACCTGGGCGGGAACGCCCACGCCGCAAGAAACGACAGTGACACGAGCCGACGATCCCAAGGTGCTGGAGTTCAGCGATATCCGGTGGGAACTCGAAGCCTCTGGTGGCGGCACGCGCCTGACGCTGTGGCATAGCATCGATCGCCGCTTCATCTCCTGGGGCGCCGCCGGCTGGCACATCTCCCTCGATGTCCTTGAGCGGCTTCTCGCGGGGGAGCCGATTGGACGCATCGTTGACTCCGAGGCGATGAAGTTCAGTGGCTGGCAGCGGCTGACCGCCGAGTACGCAAAACAGTTCGCCGCTGAATAAGGGCGCTGGACATGAAAACATCCGTCCCGGCGAAATTGGCCTCTGAATTAATCGCCGGGAGAATCAAGGAACTCGGGGACTGGCGTGGGAAAACGCTCGCGAAAGTGCGCGCGATCATCCACGAGGCAGACCCGGAAATCGTCGAGGAATGGAAGTGGATGGGAACTCCCGTCTGGTCCCACAGCGGCATCGTCTGCACAGGAGAGACCTACAAGAAGGTGGTCAAGATGACGTTTGCCAAGGGAGCTGTCTTGAAGGACCCTTCCGGTCTATTCAACTCCAGCCTCGACGGGAATGTCAGGCGCGCCATCGACATCCACGAAGGCGAGAAGATCGATGAGGCGGCCTTGAAGAATCTCATCCGCGCTGCCGTGATGCTCAATCTCATGATCAAGAACAAGCCGAAAAAGCGCGCCGGCTAGCTTAATGGGCAGCATCGAGTGCGCGGCCCGCGCCAACCACCTCAAGAACATGAATAGCGCAATTTAGTCTGCCAGCTTAACGCGTTAGAAGATCGTCTACCCAGCAGAGTCAAATTTTGGGTAGAATATCTTCTAACGATGCCAAAAGAACCTTCCGGCCGAATCGAGCTGTTGCAGGGCACGCTCGACATGCTGATTCTGCGGACACTTCTGTTCGGCCCCGCCCACGGACATCAAATCGCGAAACACATTCAACGGACTATGGATGACCTGCTGCAAATCGAGCACGGGTCGCTGTACCCGGCGTTGCATCGGCTTGAGCATAGGGGCTGGTTGTCGGCCAAGTGGGCGAGCGCAATTGCTCGAGTCATGTGGCCGGCAGGGGAGGCATGAAATGCGCTGGTGGCGACGAAAACAGCGCGAGCAGGATCTGGAGCGGGAGCTCCGTTCGGATCTGGAACTCGAGGCCGCTGAGCAGCAGGAGAACGGCCTCTCGGCGGA
>DASYAX010000150.1:0-3243 GCA_036501045.1 Bryobacteraceae bacterium | reverse complement strand
GCCGTACTACAGCCGCGTCGAGCAATTCATCGGAGTAAGCGCCGCAGCGGCCAATCTACCGCAGTTTCCCGACGGCGATTTTCTGCCGGCCATGCCCTTGAATTGCGCCGAGACAATTTTCCAATCTGCGTGCCGCCGAATCGGGATGCCGCATACGCCGCGACGCGTCGCCCAGCTCACTCGCATGCTACACAACCGGCCGCCTTGCCACTACTGCGGCAACTGCGTGAATGGGTGCGATGTGGGAGCGATGTTTAATTCGGTCGCGGTAACGCTTCCACCCGCGCTCAAGACCGGCAATGTGACCGTGCTCTGCGATTCCGTCGTGAGCCATGTCCTCCTCGATAAAGAGCATCGCGCGCGCGGCGTTCGCTATGTCGAGCGCGCCGGCAGCCACGCTATGGAGGTCGAAGCCGGCATTGTGGTGCTCGCCGGTTCATCGCTCGAAAATACACGCCTGCTGCTGAATTCCGAAACGGGCGGCCTCGCCAACAGCAGCGGTGTTCTCGGCCAATACCTGATGGATCAGGTCGGCGGCACCGCCGTGACGGGTTTCCTTCCTCAGTTAAAGGGAGCCGCCATTCGGAATGACGATGGCAAAGCCGGCGGATTGTACGTACCGAACTTCTCGAATCTCGGATCGCACAAAGGCTCGAGCGCGTTTATCCGAGGCTATGCGATGAGCGCTTCCGGAGGGGCCGCGGAATTCCCCGTTTTTGCGCCCAATCTGCCCGGCCACGGCAGCGAATACAAGCAGCAAGTCAAGAAACTATATCCGTCGTATGCGCGCGTCTGGCTATCGGGCGGCGAAATGCTCGCCCGCAAAGACAATTACGTCGAGCTCGATCCGGTGGTTAAAGATAAATGGGGCATTCCGGCCTTGAAAATTCACTGCACCCATAGCGACAACGATCGCGCCATGTATCGTGACTTCTACGCCAAGGCGCAGGAATTATTTCATGCGGCCAAGGGCGAGATCATTCCTACGAAATCCTCGATTTCGATTCCCGGAAGCGTCATCCACGAAGTGGGCACCTGCCGCATGGGCGTCGATCCGAAAACGAGCGTGCTGAATTCGTTCTGCCAAACTCACGACATCCGAAATCTGTTTGTCTTCGGCGGCGGCTGCTTCGTCACTACCGGCGACAAGCATCCCACGCTCACCATGATGGCGATTACCGCGCGCGGCTGCGACTATTTATCCGAGCAAGCCCGCAAGAGAGAGATCTAAATGAATCCAGCGGCCAGCGCCGTGTATCCGCCCGAGTATGAAAAGGCCGTTTACCGGAAAGTCATCTGGCGGCTGATCCCGTTTCTCTTCCTGTGCTACATCTTCGCTTACGTCGACCGCGTGAACGTCGGCTTTGCCAAGCTCCAGATGCAGCACGATATCGGCATCAGCGACGCGGTGTACGGCACAGGCGCGGGTATCTTCTTCATCGGCTATTTTTTCTTCGAAGTGCCGTGTAACATCGCGCTGCAAAAAATTGGCGCTAAGTTTTGGCTCGGGCCCATCATGATTGTCTGGGGCGTGGTCTCGGCCTGCACCATGCTCGTCCAGGGCCAATGGAGTTTATACGCGGTCCGCTTTCTGCTCGGAATCGTCGAATGCGGCTTTTTTCCAGGCGTGATTCTGTATCTCACCTTTTGGTTCACCGGAAAATATCGCGCCAAGATGGTAGCCGCGTTCATGACAGCCATTCCGCTTTCCGGCCTCATCGGCGGCCCAATTTCCGGCTGGATTCTAGATCGCATGACGTCGGTGGGCGGCCTGCGCGGCTGGCAGTGGCTTTTCATCGTCGAAGCCGTGCCTTCCCTGCTGGCGGGCGCGGCCACTATGTTTTTTCTTTGCGATAATCCCGCCAAAGCCGCGTGGCTTGACGATGCGGAGCGGGCGCTGCTGCTGCAACGCCTCGAAGAAGATGAAGCCGGCAAGAGAACGGCGGCCGACCATCAACACCGTTTCGTGGACGCCTTCCGGAAGCCGAATGTCTGGTTGTTTTGCCTGATTTATTTTGGAGTCGTGACCGGCAACTATGGCCTGCAGTTCTGGCTGCCGCAGATTATCAAGGATACGCTCAGCAAAGATCCGTTTAAGATCGGGCTACTCACCATGATTCCGTGGGCCGTAACGGCGGTGACCATGGTTGTGGTCGGCCATCACTCGGATAAAACGGGCGAGCGCTGCTGGCACGTCGGGCTTTCTGCTTTGGCGGGCGGCGTGGGTCTCGCGATCTCCGCCATTCCCGGCATTTCCGGCGCGCTCGGCTTGTTGGCGCTGACCCTTGCCGCGGCGGGAATTATCTCGGCCTCCTCTACCTTCTGGTCTTTGCCCACCTCTTATCTTTCCGGTACGGCGGCATCGGCGGGCATCGCCTGGATCAATTCCGTGGGTAATCTTGGCGGACAAGTCGGTCCGCTGATTCTCGGCAACATTCACGGGCCGAACCATAGCTTGACGCCGGCATTATTGCTGCTGGCCTGTTGCTGCATGATGTCGGCTGCGATCACGATTTCCTTTTTCCGCCGCCGCCCCGTCGCCGTGCCATGAACAGACGAACGTTTCTCCGCACCAGCTCTTCTCTTATGCTTCCGATTTTGACCGAAGGCGGTGCCTCAGATCACAAGCTCGGCATTGCTACTACTTCGTATCTGACCGCCTGGCGCCCCAAAGACACCTACGAATTTCTCGAGCATTGCCATACGCTGGGAGCAGCCGGCATTCAATCCGCCATTCATGGCGATATTCCAAAGATTCGGGCGCGCGCCGAGCAGTTCGACATGTATATCGAGGCGATGGTTCCGATGCCCAAAGGCAGCGACACCACAGCCTTTGAACAGAGCTTGAAAAATGCCAAAGAAGTGGGTGCGGTCGCGCTGCGCTCCGCGTGCCTCGGCAGCCGCCGTTATGAGACCTTTTCCTCGCTCGCCGATTGGCAGGCGCACGTGGCGGAAAGCCATCAGGCGATTGAGGCCGCGATACCGCTGCTCGAGAAGTACAAAATCCCACTCGGCATCGAGAACCACAAAGACTGGACCGCCGATGAGATGGTCGCCCTGCAGAAGAAATATACGAGCGAATACTTTGGTGTTTGTCTCGACTTCGGCAACAATCTTGCGCTGCTGGATGACCCCATGGACGTTATCGAAAAGCTCGCGCCCTACACGGTGACTACGCACGTGAAGAACATGGCCGTCGAACCGGGTGGCGACATTACCGAAGGCTTTCTTCTGTCTGAAGTC
>DASYAX010000149.1:0-20597 GCA_036501045.1 Bryobacteraceae bacterium | reverse complement strand
CCGAGCTGCGACTAGCCCGAACACGTCATCTGGCGAATGTTCTATCATCGATGGTCACCTCAACCCCGCGGTGTGCCGTTCAACGCTCGACATCTCGAAACTTGCCCTTTGTGCGGCGTGGGGCAGCCTTCATATGCCTGTTTTGTTGTTGTTTGCAGCGGCGAACGACCCGATTATTGATTGACAACCCACGCGTTTGCGAAATCTATCGCCTGCCCCTCCTCGCAAGCGAAGTAAAAATCGGTCCCGCCACGGTTCACGACCGCTGCGAAGTGCTTCTTATTCTCGACCGACGGGTCGCCAAAGCTTGCGTTGTCGCACGCAACTACACCGCCAATCGCGTTCACAATGGCCTGCAAGCGTGCGGTCACGTCAAAGGCCTGGGCAAAGCTCTCGTCGCCCTCATCAAGTGCCCCGTAGACGGCAAATTTCACCACTAGATTCGACGAGGTCCCCGCTTGGCCGCTTGCTGGTGCGCCACCCCCGTGGTAGAAATCTATCGTCTGCCCCTCCTCGCAAGCGAAGTACCGATTGTTCACGAGCGCCCCAAAGTGCTTCTGATAATCAAGCAACGGGTCACCAAAGATCTTGTTACCGCACTGGACGATTCCGGTAGCGCCTGGGGCATTGAGGACAGAACTTAGCACTGAAGCGACGTCGAACGCGTAAACGATTTTCTGGTTTCCGTCGTGAAGCCCGCCGTATACGGCGTAAGAGACATCGAAATCTGACATTAAACTACCCTTTTGGTCACAGCCTCAACGATCAGACCTGGCGGATGACCCACAACTGATCATCATTCTGGCACAAGGTCCTGAGAATCGGGTCGCGGCCTGCTTAACCAGATAAACTACTTTTCTGTGCAAATGCCATTTGCGAAACACGGCTCATCAATATCGTGGTAAGCGTCGGGGTGAAGCGCGAAGCTGCTCACGCGGGCCGCTTGCGGCGCTCTTCGGTCTTCGCCATGAGACGGCGGTACGCTTCTTCGCCGTCAATCGGCTGCACACGTCCGGTTTCGAGGTCACGATAGCGGCGCTCAAGCATCTCGCGCGTGAAGGCTAATTCGTCGGAGAAACCCTTTACGGCGTCTTGCACAAGCTCATCGCTGCGGCCGCCCATATCCTGCGCCATCTTGTCCAGCTTCGCTTGCACATCCGGCGTGAATTGCACTTCCATGCTTTCCAGCCTACGAAATTAGGTTCACAGGGGCAAGCTTATTTCAGGGAGCGCGGCACCGTCGGACATCCCATTAAAAGTGCTACAACATCGAGCGCCGAAAAGAAATCGTAATGGGCAATCAGTCGGGTAGTTTCCTGCGAAGAAAAAAGAGTGGTTTTCCCAGTGCCAAAACTTCAAAATCTTTCTTCCCCCTAACCCCTCAGCCACTTACGCCGAAATCGACCTCCCGCCCAAACATCCCATGAGCCAACCTCATGCACGAAAGCGCAAATCCGCTCATGACCAGACTCCATCCACAAACCGGGCCCGTCACCGCCGCCGGTAAAGAAATCGTAAGCCGCAACGCCACCACGCACGCTCGCACCTTAGTGGAGGACGCCGCCATGGCGCGTTGGTTCCTGTGGCGCAAGCAGCGCGCCTACAACACCGTCGAAAGTGCGCTCTATGAAGTGCAGCCCGAGATCGAGCGGTGGTCCGCCGAAGCACATCACCAATACGCGCTCGCCGATCGCTACAAGACCGCCGCCGAACGCGCGCTGAAACGCGCTCTCAACAATCTCGAGGGACTTCGCAGGCAATCTGTCCAGGAAGCCGCCCGCCGCCATCGCGACCACCAGTGGGAAGCCGCCCACCAGCTCGATTGCCGCCGTCTCGAGCTACAGGAGAAGCGCTACCAACTCGCCGCCGAATACGAGGCACGGCTGGCAAAGCGCGAAGCGCGCCTGGCAACCCCGGACGCGAGCCTTGCAAAGGAAGAACCATTTTGTTTGGTAAAAAACGCCGTTTCTTCGCCCCGAAACTTCGCCGCGGCGCCCACCAAACCGTCAATCAGCGAATATTCACCCATCCGAACCGCCGCCGCCAACGTCACGGGCCGCGTCCCGGATGGTATTCTGGAGTTTTCCCGCAATATTTCGGCCCGCCGCTGAAAGTAATAACCATTGAAAATCGGATTTGTAAGTCTCGGCTGTCCTAAAAACCTGGTTGACACGGAAGTCATGATGGGTCAACTCGTCACGGGAGGCCACGAATTAACGCCGCAGCCCGCCGAGGCCGACGTCATCGTCGTCAACACCTGCAGCTTCATCGATCCCGCCAAACAGGAATCGGTCGACACCATCCTCGAGATGGCGGAGTACAAACGAACCGGCAAAGCCCAGCGCCTGGTGGTCGCCGGCTGTCTGGTGGAGCGTTACCGCTCCGACATCCTGAAGAATATTCCCGACGTCGACGCGGTGCTCGGAACGAATGAGCTCGAAAAAATCACCGCGCTCTGCGAAGGCCTCGCCCCTAAAGAAGAAGCGCCGCAGCCGTATCTCTATCACGACCTCACCCAGCGCGTTTTCACCACTCCGCGTCATTCCGCCTACATAAAAATCGCGGAAGGTTGCGATCATCCGTGCTCGTTCTGCATCATTCCGCAGTTTCGCGGCAAATTTCGCAGCCGCCGTTTCGAAAGCGTCATGAATGAGGCGGCTCGCATGTTCGCCATGGGCGTGCGTGAGATCAACCTGATCGGCCAGGACACCACCTGTTTCGGCGAAGATCTCGGCCTCAAAGACGGTCTCGCCGCGTTGTTGGCGCGCCTCGCGGAAATCCCCACCGAACTGCCGAAATGGATTCGATTTCTTTATGCCTATCCCAACAAAATCACCCAGAAATTGTTGGACACCATGGCGGCCCACGAATCGCTCGTGAAGTACATCGATATGCCGCTGCAGCACGCAAGCGGCGCCGTCCTGAAGCGCATGAAGCGCGGCGCCAATGCGGATATTTTCCTGAAGCTGCTCGACCGCGTCCGCTCGACCATACCGGGCGTGGCGATTCGCACCAGCATGATCGTCGGCTTTCCCGGTGAAACCGACGCCGATTTCGACGAGCTATGTCAATTCGTCCAGGCCGCCCAATTCGATCGCCTCGGCGTGTTCTCCTACAGCGACGAAGAAACCAGCCGCAGCTTCCATCTGGAGAACAAAGTTGATAAGCGAACCATTTACCACCGCAAACGCCGTCTGATGGCACTCCAGCGGCGCATTTCGCACGGCCGCAACAAGCGGCTCATTGGCCGCGAGTTTCCGGTCTTGGTCGAAGGCCCGTCCAAAGAAACAGACCTGCTCTGGGAAGCGCGCCTCTCGACCCAGGCTCCGGAGATCGATGGCGTCTGCTACATCAACGATTTCGGACCCGGCGAGCCGCGCGCGGGCGAATTCCGCCTGCTGCGAGTGACCGAGGCGCACGATTACGACCTCGTGGGCGAATTGGTGGATCAACCGGAAAATTCATTCACGCCCGCGCGGCAAGCGGCGAATCCTTTCCCGATTCTTCAATCGGCTGCGCCAGGGAGTGTCTCGGCCATTCGATAATACAGATCAGGACACGAGCGATGGCCGCGACCGTACATTGCCCGATTTGCAAAAAAGAAGTTGCGTTCAACGACCCGAACATGCCGTTTTGCAGCGATCGCTGCCGGCTGCTCGACCTGGGAAATTGGGCTACCGAAAAGTACATCATTTCTACGCCCGGCGGCTCGAGTGAATTCGAAGAGCCGGATGAGCCGGAACAAGACGAAGGCCCGCCGAAGTGAACCGGCTGGTAACGGGGTTGGCAACTGGGTTGGCAACATGGTTCGGATGCGGCTGCTTTCCGTGGGGACCGGGTACCGTAGGCTCCTTGGCCGCCGTTCTCATCGCAGTGGGCCTGCACTTCTTTTTCCACGCTGGCCGCCTGACGTTTCTAGCGCTGCTGCTGGCGCTGTTGCTCCCTGGAATTTGGGCGGCCGGCCACACCGCGCGGCTCATCGCCCAAGACGACCCCGCCATCGTAGTGGTGGACGAAGTACTGGGACAATGGCTCGCCCTGCTGGGAGCCGTCGTACTCAACTGGAAAACGTTTCTGGCGGCGTTTGTGTTGTTTCGGATTTTCGATATTTGGAAGCCGCCGCCGATCCGCCGGCTTGAGAGATTGCCATCGGGTATCGGTATTGTGGCCGACGATTTGGCCGCCGGATTATACGGGGCGCTTATCTTGTATATAGGTGGGAGGTTCGGACTTTACTAATCATGCCAAGTAAACAACCAGCGGCAGAACGCGCAGCGCGGCCAATCATCGCGAAGGTGGACCCATCCGCCGCAATTACCGGAGGCGAGTTTTACATCCGCGGGCAGCATCTGGCTGCCGCCGGTTGGCCCACAGTTCGTCTGGGCAATCAGAATGCCCACCTGGTTGTCGCCGGCGATTCCTACCTCATTGTGCGTGTGCCGGAATCCGCCATCGTCGGCGAATTGCAGGTCGCAACCGGCAACCTGCAGAGCGAGCTTCACGAAACGCATCTCGGTATTCAGATCGCCGATAGCCTTCATCCCGTCGCGAATCCGGCCGTCGATAGCGAAGGCAACGTATACAGCACCTTCAGCGGCTCGCGCGGCCAGAAATCGCCGGTTTCCATTTACAAGGTCAATACCAGTTTCAATTCAAAGCCGTTCGTTACGGACCTGATGAATCCCACCGGTCTCGCCTTCGATCGCGAAGGTTTGCTGTACGTCTCGAGCCGTCACGATGGCGTGATTTACCAAATCACCCCGGCGGGCAACATGTCAGTTTACGTGGAAGGCATGGGAGTCGCTACCGGCATCGCCTTCGATCGCGACGAAAATCTGTATGTCGGCGACCGCAGCGGCACGGTCTTCAAGATCAGCCGCTCGCGCCAGATTTACGTCTTCGCCACGCTTGAGCCCTCCATCGCCGCCTATCATCTGGCGTTCGGTCCCGAAGACTATCTGTACATC
The DNA here is from genome assembly GCA_036501045.1 of Bryobacteraceae bacterium. Classification (GTDB taxonomy): domain Bacteria; phylum Acidobacteriota; class Terriglobia; order Bryobacterales; family Bryobacteraceae; genus Bog-105. The sequence goes on along the minus strand of DASYAX010000149.1, from coordinate 15,630 downwards.
ACCGGCCCCACTACCTCGAGCTTCGACGCCGTCCACCGCATCTCGAAAGCCGGCGAGGTCGAAACGTTCTATCGCGGCTTGGGCCGTCCGCAGGGATTAGCCTTCGATGCCCAGGGACGCTTATATGTAGCCGCCTCGCTTGGTGGCCGGCGTGGAATCATTCGTATCGATTCTTCGCGTACGCCCGAGCAGTTTCTTTCGGGTCCCGGCATCGTGGGTCTCGCCTTCACTCCGTCGCGGGCCATCGTTCTCACTACCCACAATGCCTTGTTCCGCGTAGACGTCGATATCGCAGGCCGGCCGTTGCCGTAAGCTCAAATTCATGCCTTCTTCCTCTGCCCCGTCCGGGCCGAAGCATGCGGAGATCATCGCCATCGGCAGCGAGTTGCTCACGCCCCAGCGCCTCGATACCAACTCCCTGATCGTCACTGAACATCTGAATCGCTTGGGCGTGGAGGTGGTCCGGAAGCAGGTCATTGGGGACGAGCGCGAGCGGCTGACGGAGGGCATCCGCCGGGCCGTCGAAGCATCCCCTATTGTGATTCTGATCGGCGGATTGGGACCCACCGAAGACGATGTGACGCGCGATGCCGCCGCCGCTGCACTAGGTCGGAAGCTGGCGCTTTCGCTCGAACAGGAATCAGTGCTCATCAATCGATTCCGCGCCATCAACCGGCCCATGGCGAAAAACAATTTGCGCCAGGCCTACCTGATCGAAGGCGCCGACGTCATGCCGAATCCGCATGGCTCGGCACCCGGACAATTTATTTCGACCAGCCACGGCGCCTTGGCTTTGCTCCCCGGGCCGCCGCAGGAACTGAAACCCATGGTCGAGAACGAATTGGTGCGCCGCCTGAGGCCGGTGCTCCCTCCGAGTGTGATCCGCATGCGCACCTTTCGCATAACGGGCGTTGGCGAATCCGATCTCGACACGCTGATCGCTCCGGTCTACACCAAGTACACTAACCCGGTGACCACCGTGCTCTCGTCGCCCGGCGATCTGTTCGTTCACCTCCGCGCCCAAGCCGCTAGCGAAGCCGAAGCGGACAGCTTGCTGCGTGAGGTCGGCAATCCCATCGCCGAATTGCTCGGCGACCGCGTGTACAGCGAAAATGCTCAGGACACGCTCGACACCGTAGTGGCGTGCCTGCTGCGAAAACGCCATGCCAACGTAGCAACCGCCGAAAGTGTTACCGGCGGCCTGATTGCCGCCCGGCTGACCGACGCTGGCGGAAGTTCCGATTATTTTGTCGCAGGCTACGTAACCTACACCGACGCGCAGAAGCATGAAATTCTGGGCGTTTCGAAGGAATTGCTCGCCCAACACTCCGCGGTGAGCGAACCGGTCGCGGCCGCCATGGCGGACGGTGCGCGCCTGCGGAGCGGCGCCACTTACGCCCTATCGGCCACCGGTTATGCCGGGCCATCTGGCGGAACCGAGTTCGATCCGGTCGGGACGGTTTATTTGGGAGTCGCCGGACCGGCCGGCACGCGTGTGGTTCGTGCGCGCTATGGAGGAGATCGCTACCGTACTCGCACGCTTGCTGCACAGGCGGCTTTGGATCTGCTGCGCAAGGCGCTGCTCAAACAATCAGTCGGTCAATAGCCGTTGTTATTGCATTTGCGTGAGCGCCGAGTGCAGCTTCCAGGCGCAACTCGCCCAAACGTGATGGGCGTTACTGCCCAATAGACAGAACATGCTGGTGCCGACGGCTGTAATCACGGCCAGGATTAACGATCGCTCCAGCACCTGGACATCGTGCGTCCCAACCTGGGCGCGGGTCCGGGGCCTTGCTTCGGGATCCATGCAGTCGTCCATGAACGCAGCATAACCGCTTTCGGACCGGCATTCCAGAGGCTAGCCGGATCATGCGGTAACGGACTAAGGGAGTACTATGCGTCCTAATCGTCGATCTGCGGAAAGTCACCGCCGCTGGCTAAGGTCGCTTTGCTCGAAGCCGCGATATCGATGGCGGATAGTGGGATGCGGCGGGCCGGCTGCTTACTGAAATCCCAGAATGTCTTATCCATCACCGCGTAGCTTTGGACTTGAATCTGTTGCCCGTTCCGCAGAACCAGGATCACGGGCGCGACGGCGGGTGGCGGATCGTTTTGTAGGTTCGTGTTCCCCTGCGGGGCATATGGCGGAGGAGCGTATTGCTGCTCGCTCCTCAATTGTTCGACTTCACCGCTGAGCCGCTGAATCTGCTCTCCCAGCAGGCTGGCGGTCACCTCAGCAGTTTGTTCACCGGGGTCCTGACCTCCGCCGTAGCCATAACCATAGCTGGGGGAGGAGTCATAAATGCTGCTGTCGTAATCGAGCGGCAAATACGGCAAATAGGAGGAGTAATAAGGATAGACGAAGCCGGGGGCCACGCGCCCCCGGCCGCGCTCCGGCCGCGAAGAGCGAAGCGCTCCGCGATTGATGCCGGTGTATTCACCCGGCTGACGTATGAGTCCGATCGGCGTCGGCAGAGTCGGCGCATGCGCGCCCGCGTGTGCGCCGCTGAATCCGGAGCCGGCGTGGCCGGCATGGCCAGGATGACCGCCACCGCGTTGCGCGAGCATTGGAGTGCCGGCGGCAATTATTAGGATGCTTGCGAAAGGAATGACAAGACGGAACCGCATGATGCAGCCTCTCTTTCAGCGTAGCGCGCCCCAAGCGGCTACCTATTTAATAGACGCAGGCACCCGCCGATACAATGTAATTTTAATGCGCATCGCTCTGGCACAGATCAACAACACGGTTGGCGATCTGGACGCCAACGCAGCCAAAATTCTTGAGTTTGCCCGCCTTGCCGAGCAATCGGCCGCCGAAGTAGTGGCTTTCCCGGAGCTCGCCCTTACCGGTTATCCACCGCGAGATCTGGTCGAAAAAGACTCGTTCCTCGATCGCACCGCCAACGCTCTTCAGGACCTGGCGAAACAAACGGCCGGCTTGAACGTGTCGCTGATCTTAGGCTATGTCGCAAGGTCTCCCCAGGACTCGGCGATTAAGGCGCAAAACGCCGCCGCCCTGATCGAAAAGGGCCGGGTAGTCTGGACGCAGTGCAAGATGCTGCTGCCGAACTACGACGTCTTCGACGAGGCGCGCTATTTCCAGCCCGCGATTTCGCAAGACCTCTGTCGCCTGCGTGGCGAGCGGGCGGCCGTCACCATTTGTGAGGATGCCTGGAACGACAAGCAATTTTGGGAGCGGCGGCGCTATTCCCGCGATCCCATCGAAGAGCTGGTCCAGAAAGGCGCGGAGCTGGTGATTTCGATCAACGCTTCGCCTTGGAATATCGGCAAGCGCAGGGAGCGGGAAGCCATTTTTCGCGCCACTGCGCAGCGCTTCCGCTTGCCCGTCGTTTATGTTCACATGGTAGGCGGCAACGATCAACTGGTGTTCGATGGCTCGAGCTTCGCCATGACGGCAAACGGCGAAGTGGCGGCGCGGGCTAAATCGTTCGAAGAGGACTTGGTGCTTTTCGATAGCGGCTCCGGCCAAGGCGACGACCATTCCAATCACCTGATCGGAGATGAAGCGGCTTTTGAAGCGCTGGTTCTCGGCACGCGCGATTATATCCGCAAATGCAGCTTCCGCAGTGTGCTGGTCGCCTTGAGCGGCGGCATCGATTCGGCATTAGTCGCCGCCATTGCGGCCGAAGCGATTGGCTGCGAGAACGTAATCGGCGTCGGCATGCCAGGACCGCATTCTTCCGATCACAGTCTCACGGATGCGCGCGCGCTCGCGGAAAACTTGGGCATCCGTTTCGAAGTCGTGTCCATTAACTGCGGCTACGACGCGATGGCGCGGTCGCTACATCCGTTATTCACCGGCTTCAAAGCCGATACCACGGAGGAAAATCTACAATCGCGGCTGCGCGGCGTCACCCTGATGGCGCTTTCGAACAAATTCGGTTCGCTGGTGCTGACCACCGGCAACAAGAGCGAGATTGCGGTTGGATACTGTACTCTCTACGGCGACATGTGCGGTGGATTGGCGGTCATCAGCGACGTTCCGAAAACCATGGTGTACCGGCTCGCGCGAATCGCCAACGCGCGAGCCGTGCGGCGCGGCCTACCGGCTCCGATCCCGGAAAATACGTTTCAAAAGCCCCCCTCGGCGGAGCTTCGGCCCGATCAAAAAGATACCGACAGTCTTCCCGAGTATCCCGTGCTCGATGCGATTCTCGCGGGTTACATCGAGCACTACGAGACGGTGCCCGCCATCTCCGCGAAGCTCAACATCTCCGAAGAATTGGTGCGCGACATTGTTCGTAAAGTCGATCGCAATGAGTATAAGCGGCAGCAAGCCGCGCCCGGTTTACGCGTCACTCCCAAGGCGTTTGGCGTGGGCCGCCGGTTCCCGATTGCCCATAGGTTCACCGAATGAAAAAACTCGCGGTTCTCGTAATCGTCGTGCTGGCCGGATTCCTCGTGGCGCGCCGGGCTCTAAAGCCGCGTGCCGAGCAGCAAAGAGTTGGTCCGTTGCCGGGCGGCGGCTTCCTTCTCAACAGCGGTTGGACCATCCGCCCTGCGGGAAAGCAGGTCCGCGTCGACACGTTTCCCATGAGCACAGCGGTTTCAAACAACGGCAAATACCTGTTGGTGATGAATGCCGGCTACAACCCGCCGTCGATCAGCGTGATTGATATTGCCGGCAAGCGCGAAACCGGACGAACGCCGCTCCCGGACTGTTGGCTGGGATTGACGGCTGCGCCGCGAGGAAATCTCTTCTACGCGGGCGGCGGCACAACCGGCAAAGTGTTCGAGCTTTCACTGGATCCTGACACCGGCGCGCTCAGCCGCTCGCGCGAGTTCACGGCCGTCCCAGATCTCGCGAAAAAAGGGAATGCGCTCATCGGCGATGTGGCGCTTTCTCCCGGCGGCCAACTGCTGTATGCGGCGGATCTCTACGACGACAGTGTAGCGGTGATCGATTTGCGCTCGGGCCATATGGCCGCTCATTGGAAAACCGGCCGGCGCCCCTACCGTATTCTCGTGCCGCCTGGCGGCAAAGAGGTTCTGGTCAGCAGTTGGGGTGACGCGGCAGTCTATGAGCATGACGCGAGCAGCGGAGAGCTGATTACGAAGGTTCGCGTCGCGCCGCACCCGACCGACATGCTATGGCTCAACAAGCCGGCGCCCGCCACCCAGGGTGAATCGAGCTACGTGGCGCGGCTATTTGTCGCTGCCGCGAACACCAACAACACATACTCATTCGGCGTCACCGCAGATGGCCAGTTGACCATGCTAGAAGCCATCAACGTCTCTATGACGCCGATGCATCCGCTGGGCATGACTCCCTCGGCGCTCGCGACGAATGAACGCGGCACTCGCCTGTATGTTGTCTGCTCCGATGCCAACGCCATCGCCGACGTAGACATCTCGGCGCCACGCAGCCGCGTGTTGGGCTTCATTCCCAGCGGCTGGTATCCCACCGCGGTACGCGTCCTGAAAGAGGGCGAAATGGTCATGCTGAATGGCAAAGGCCTCGGCAGTTTTCCCAATCCGCATGGCCCGAATCCGACGGTCCGTCCCGCGCCGCTTCACGAGGGCAGTCTGGAACCCGCGCCGGTCGAGTATGTAGGCCATATTCAAACCGGCACAGCCGCTTTCTTGCCCGAGCCGAACGAAGAGCAACTCGACGGCTTCACGCAGACCGTGCTCCAAAATTCGCCCTACCGCGACGAGATGATCTACGGGCCGGTTAGCGACCAGCAAGTCGCTTATTTTTCGAAATCGGAAGGCCACGCGTCGCCCATCCAGCACGTGATCTACATCATCAAAGAGAATCGAACCTATGACCAGGTGCTGGGCGATTTGGAGAAAGGAAACGGCGACAAATCGCTGAATCTTTTCGGCGAGAAAATCACTCCCAACCTCCATCAATTGGCGCGCGATTTCATCCTGTACGACAACTTCTACGAAAATGCCGACGTGAGCGCCGAAGGGCATAATTGGGCGTCGGCCGCCATCGCGCCCGACTACACGGTGAAGCTTTGGCCCAATGAATACGGCCATCGCAGCAAGCTATACGATTTCGAAGGCGGCGAGCCGGCCAACACGCCGCCGGCCGGCTACATCTGGGACAATGCGCTGCAAGCGGGGGTGACCATTCGGGATTACGGTCAATGGTGCACCAACATTCCCTTGAAAGAGGTAAGCGGGCCCAAGCAAATTAAAACGGTGAAAGATCCCTCGCTCATTCCTTACGTCGATATGAATTATCGCGCCTTTGACTTGGAGTATCCGGATGTAGACCGGGCCAAAGAGTTCATCCGCGAGTGGAAGGAGTTCGACGCCAAAGGGCAAGCGCCAAGCCTGTTGATCGTGCGCATGGGCAACGACCACACGCAAGGCACGCGCGCGGGTGCGCTGACGCCTTTCTCCTATCAGGCCGATAACGACTACGCCGTGGGTATGCTGGTCGACGCCGTTTCGCACAGCAAGTTATGGCAATCGACGGCTCTCTTTATCACCGAGGACGATTCGCAGAACGGACCGGATCATGTCGATTCGCACCGCGCGCCCGCCTGGGTCATTTCGCCCTTTACGCACCGCGGCACAGTCGACAGCGTGATGTACAACCAGATGAGCGTGCTGCGAACCATAGAACTGATTGTGGGCCTGCGTCCGCTCACGCACTTCGATGCCGCCGCCCGTCCGATGTTCGAAACGTTCAGCCGCCAAGCCGATCTCCGTCCCTACGATGTGATTTCGCCCAAGATATCGATGACAGACCGCAACCCCGGACACGGACCGGGCACGGCGGAATCGGCGCGCATGGATTTCTCCGATGCCGACCTGGCTGACGACGACGAGTTGAACGCCGTGCTCTGGCGAGCCATCAAACACACCGATCCACCACCGACCACCGTCAGCGGCTTCGCCAGATAACTACAGCCGCCACCTTAGAATCGCCGCACTGGCGGCAGGCACGTGAACCTCGCATTGGCCGCCCTTGCTCGGCACGGAAGTGACGTCGCCCAGCGTGATCCCCTGTTTGCTTTCGAGCGAAGGTCCGCTCAGCCGCGACAGCTCCGCATTTGAGAAAGATCCGGTGGTGGCGACGGTCACGTGCGCATCCCGGGATGTATCTTTATTGATCATCGTGACAGAGAGCTGCTGCTTCCGATCGATAACCGCATAGGCAGTGAGATTGATATCCCCGGCGTCGTAATTTATCGCGATTCCCTGCCCTCGGCCGCCTTGCGCGAAAGCCAGCATGCCGTAATATGCGGGTTTGGCCGAATCGTTTCCGTGCTCGTCAGCGGCGATCGGGGAGTAAGAACTAATGAAACCCAACTGGTTCACACCCGTCTCGATGTTCACGCCCGCGCAGCCGGCGGACGCCAGACGGAACATAAAATCGAGCACCCAGAGCGCCGCGCCCAAGGTATCGCTAACGCCCGGCTTGCCGCCGCCGCAGAAGGAATTCGTCTCGCAAATCCGATAGGGGACGCGCGAGGCCTCCGACGCGGCGCTAAGTTTCGCCAGTTCCGGCGCAAGTTTCGGATCGGGATGCAGCAGCTTATCGAGAGTACTCGCCGGTCCGGCGCACTCGCGGTAATAATGATGAGTCAGCAGCTTCAGATCGCTCCCCTCATCGGCCGCGAATCGGGTCACCCAATCCGTTGCTCCCGCGGCATCCGGTCCCGCGAACGGTGCATCTGGCAACTTGGCTCGAATGGCCCTCTTATAGCGCCGGTATTCTTTCAAATAGTCGCTATAGGTGTAAGGATCGGGCCGATGCGCAGCTCTTCGACCGAACAGGTCTGGCTCATTCCCAATTTCGAAGGCAAGAAGCTTGTTTTTCACGGCAGCCGCGACAGCAACGGATTCTTCGACTGCCAGTTGCTCGCTGCCGCTACCCAGATTCAGCCCCCAAATCAATTTCCAGCCTGTTGCGTCCAGAAATGTTCCCAGCTCCCGCAGGCTGGCGGAGTTCACAACGGTTCCCTTGGGCGCCGAAATAGCGGGAGCCGTTGGGGCGAATGACGCATAGTCGGAGGTGTTACCGCCAATTCGGATCACGCCCGCGGATCCCATAGCCCGGACGAGTTGCACATAGGTCCGATTTTGCGCACTAAGCAGACCGGGTATGGCCACAGAAGAGATTTCGTAGCCGAGTCCAAGGAAGTCATCGGGAATGCTACCCAGCTTGCGCCGTGTATCGACCGTGATGCGAACAGCCTGCGCGCCGCGTCCGGTAAGCGCGGATGCAGCGGCGCCCGCCGCACCGGTTAGAAAAGTTCTGCGATTCACGTACAAGTTATATCGTTAGGGATGGATTAGCGCTCTGGTCCGCCAGGTCATCTGAAAACCAGCGGGCAGCTCGCGGTTATTCCGCAGGAAGAAAGTCGCCGTACCCGGAATGTTGGGCGGCAAGAACAGTTCCGTACTCATCGAAGACACCGGGCCGGCGGGCGAGTTCCATCTGCTCGACGAATTACGGTAGATGGTGTCACTCAGCCCGGCAATCTGCTGCATGTCCGATATCTCCGCAAGAAACGAGTAGGCGTGCTGCGGCCATTCGAGCTCGTCGAATTCGAGGCCGATGACCAAAGTTCCTGGCGGATCGGCCAGCTCGCTGAATTCGCGGACATGGCCTTTCAATAGGGAGCCCTTAGGGGCGGCAAGATCCGGCGATATCTCGAGCGGACGGTCCAGACGCGCTTCAACGGCATCGCCGATTCTGGCGCGGTCCGCGCGAACGGAAGTTTGCAGGCTGATTCGCAACGTTAGCCCGGCAGGCAAAATGCCGCGTTGCGATTCATAGCGCGTCAGGGCCTTTTCCAAATTCTCCACCGAAGCCGCCAGCCGCGACTCCGCCTCGAACATATGACAGTGCGAGAATGCTTCATCGTCTTCGAGCAGCGCGCCGTTGCTCTCGACGGCAATAACGCGCGCCTCTTTAGGAAGCAACGTGGGCCTTCCGTTCAGCGTCAGGAATTGATAGTCGATCGAACTATTCAGGGTCTTCAACGGCACATTGGGCGGGATGGCGCTTGCCCTGATATTCAACCGCAGCAGCAGATGGCTGGTCTTGTCGACCCAGAAGTCCCCTTCTTCGCCCAAGAGACCTTGCTGGCCATCCCAATTGATCAGCGAACGGCTCTCGAGGGAAGGAACGGTGTACGTGAAGTGCAGCGCGGGAGTGCCATTCAGCCGCTCTTCGGCCGCCGGTTTGACGATTCCATGCCCGAGGACAAAGAGGTTGGCGGCAAGCGACTCAAAAAGGCCGGTAGAGAGAAAGCCGTGGCCCACTAATGCCGCCAGATCCTGCGGCGAGAACGTCGATTCTCCGGGCCACGAATACATCTCCTGGTTCGCGCCGACTCCTACGTCGACCTGCACAACATCCGCGCGTTTCGGTTTCCGGCGCTGATTTTGAGCGCTGCTCCGCGAGATGGTCTCTAGACACGTATAGAGGGGCAGACTCTTCAGAAGGTCGCGATTGGCGTGCATCACGCGGGCGGTCTGCAGAACGCCCGCGGGCAGATCTTCAGAACACACTATGACAGCGCAGGAAGGGAGCAGCAATAAAGCGCCGAGGATCGCGGCCGAGCGCACCGGAAACCTCCCTGGATGGATTCTCTCACGCATCGCAGCAGGCAATGGCGGAGAGACTAGAATCGAGAAAGATACTAGGGAGAAAACCTTCATGAACGGAAGCCGCACCGAACGTCCAGCATGGTTTGAGACTATTCTGACTTTTTGGCAGGACCTGAAATTCGCAGCCCGGTCGCTCGCGCGCACCAAAGGGCTGACGGTCACGGTAGTGCTTACGCTTGCGCTCGGCATCGGCGCCAACGCCGCCATTTTCACCCTGGTGCGCGGCGTGCTGCTGCGGCCGCTCGCCAATCGCGACGAGAACCGGCTGATTTACATTCGCCAGAGCGCGCGCGGCATTGGCACAGAGAACGCAACATTCTCGGTGCCGGAGATCCACGACTTGCGCGATCGCGTCAAGACGCTGAGCGCGTTCGGCGACTTCTCTACCATCGGCTTCACCATGACCGGGCTCGGCGAGCCGCGCGAGGTTCGGGCAGGCGTGGTCGGCGGATCGTATTTTCAGGTGATGGGTCTGCGCCCCGTACTCGGCCGGTTGCTCGGCCCGAGCGATGACGGCCCGAGCGCTGCCGGCGCTGTTGTGTTGACGTATCGCTTCTGGGCGACCGATCTCAAAAGCGATCCATCGGTAATCGGCAAAGCGCTGCGCCTGGGCACGCGCACGGCCACTATCGTAGGCGTGCTGGAGCCGTCGGTGCCGTATCCGGCGGAAACCGAAATCATCGCGAACGTGGTAACCAGCCCGCATCATCTCTCGGCGACGATGGTGACCGGACGCGTCCACCGGATGACGGAATTATTCGCGCGGCTGAGGCCGGGCGTGGATCTCGAGACGGCGCGCGCCGAGCTGCGGGTGGTACATGCGGCCATGATGAAGCAGCACCCGGAAGCCTATTCGCGGAAAGCGGACTTTCGTATCGACGCCGTGCGGCTACGCGACCAGATCACCTCGCGCGCCAGAACCGTTCTGCTGGTATTGATGGCCGCATCGATATTGGTCTTCGTGATTGCATGCTCGAATGTCGCGAATCTGATTTTGGCGCGGACGGTGCGGCGCGAGGGCGAGTTGGCGATCCGCGCAGCGCTCGGAGCCAGCACCGCGGCCTTACGCCGGACGCTGTTGGCGGAAAGTCTGCTGCTATGCGGCGCGGGGGCAGCTCTTGGGGTGCTCAGCGCGGGGCCGATGGTGGCCGTGCTGGCCCGCTACGCTTCGCGTTTTTCGGTACGCGCGCTCGATCTGACGGTCGATTCCAGCATGCTTTGGGTGGGGGCCGGGCTGGCGGTGGTTGCGGCGGTGCTTTTGGCCTTTGTCCCACGCCTGCCTTCGGGAAGCTCGCATGGATTTTCGCAGGCAAGCGGCAGTTTGCGCATGACCGGGAGCACCAGCCGGCGGCAGCGCGTTTTTGCGGTGACACAAATCGCCGCGTCTTTCGTGTTGTTGGCCGGAGCGAGCATGCTGCTCAAAACGCTGCTTTCGCTGCAATCGGCGCAAACCGGCTACGACATCCGCCATGTGCTCGCGGTGAACGTGCCCGTGATGTCGTACGGACGCACGCCCGAACAGATTGTGGGCTTCTATAAGGAGACGATGCGGCGCATCAAAGCGCTGCCGGGCGTGGACGGCGTCGCGGTGGGCGCCAACATTCCGTGGCGCGATGCCGGCGACTACGGTTTTGGACTCCAGTTCTCGGCGGACGGCCATGTCCGCGGAGCAGGCGAGGAAGATCCGCGCGCGCGATTTCGCGTGATCTCGCCCGGCTTTTTCGCCGCGCTGGGCGTGCCCTTGATAGCCGGCCGCGATTTTAACGACGGCGATCGGAAAGGCTCGGAGCCGGTGGTGATCGTCAGCCAGAGCCTGGCGCAACGCATGTTTCCCAATCAGGATGCGGTCAATCATCATATGATGTGGACCGATCCGGTCATCAAGTTCATCGACGTCACCGGCGCGCCCCGGCGCATCATCGGCATCGCGGCCGATGTGGACGATGAGAACGTGGTGCCGGGTCCGTCCCTGACCGTTTATCACCCGCTCGGGCAGGAGATGTGGAGCGGGCGGCTCTTCGTGCATACGCACTCGGACCCCTACGCGCTGGTGCCGCAGATCACGCGGTTGATTCGCGAGATGTCCGCCGACCAGCCGGTGGAACGCGCGGCCACGCTCGAAGACATCCGCGCCGAAGTGCTGACGCCCGACCGGCTGAATACGCTGGTGTTCGGCGGCTTCGCGGCGGTCGCGCTGGCGATTGCGGTCGTGGGCGTCGCCGGTGTGCTGGCCTTCTCGGTGAGTGGACGGACGCGCGAATTCGGCATCCGGCTGGCGGTGGGATCGCAGCCGCGGCACCTGCTGGTGGGAGTCATCCGGGAAGGCGCATTGATGGCGGTGACCGGCGTGGTCGCGGGCGCGGCATGCGGGTTCGCGCTGGCGCGTTTAGCGAACAGCTATTTCGAGCAAATTCGCATGCCGGGCCCGCTACCGGTCATCGGCGCGGCGCTGGTATTGCTGGCCGCCGCGCTGATCGCGTCGGTGTTGCCGGCGGCGCGCGCCGCGCGTGTCGATGTGATGCAGGCGCTGCGCTCGGACTGAACTCTTGCTTCTGGCGTTTGCGAAAAAATCGTCAGAGCGTTTAACCGTTTCTCCTCCTTGGCTGTCGATGAGGGAAGGAGAATGAAAAAAACGGTGATTACTTGTCTCATCGGCCTGGGCCTCATTGTGGCTGCCGCCATTCATACCGCGCGGCATGAATCGCAACGCATGCCCTCTCCCGAGAGCAAGCGCTGAAGCGCGTTGACCCCTCCCCCGTACGTCAGTCCTGAATCCTTAACCTTGTCACAAGTACGGTATAAGCCTCCCTGAGCCCGCCTCCGGCGCCACTGCCACTCATCTATTCGCTCGCTGCAACCGATTTGAGTTATAGAAAGACCCGAGCGGTACCAGAAATGAATTGCCCAGCGCAGAGCACCTTTAGGCTCAATCGTTTTCAGCGGTTCGCGGCCTTGCTGCTCACAGCCTTATGGATAGTTGCGCGTCCGGCTGAGGCTAGTTTGGATCCCAGCAAGGCCATTACCCAGTATGTACGTCAATCGTGGCAGGCGGGCTCGGGATTGCCGCATAACTCCGTTCTCGCGATTGCCCAAACCTCCGATGGTTATATATGGCTGGGAACAGAGGAAGGGCTGGCCCGCTTCGACGGCGTGCAATTCACGGTCTTCGACAAACGAAGCCCTTCCGGACCGCGCAGCGACGGCATATTGAGCCTGCTCGCCGACCATGAAAACAACCTTTGGATTGGCACACATGGAGGCGGCTTGACGCGCTTCCGCCAAGGCAAATTCAAGACGTTTACTCTGCAAGACGGCCTGCCGAACGAATCCATCTGGTGTCTGTATGAGGATGCGCAAGGCGCGGTTTGGATCGGCACAGATGGCGGCGGCCTGGTTCGCTATTTCGAGGGACGGTTCCATACTTTTACTACGGCCGACGGCTTGGCCGACAATGCCGTTTTCTCCATATCCGGCGACGCGCATGGCACGCTTTGGATCGGCACGCATAATGGCCTCTCCAAATTTGCGCCCAGCCGGCACTTGCCGGGCGGTTCTTTCGGAGGGAGCTTCACAACCTTTAGGACTAAGGATGGCATCGGCTCGGACTTCGTGCGCGTAGTCTATGTAGACCGCTACGGCACCGTCTGGATCGGGGCGAACGAGGGCGGGCTCAGCACGTTCGGTTCGCACGGAATCGTGCATTGGACCACCAAGGACGGTCTCACCGGCAACACCGTGATCTCGCTTTACGAGGACGCCTCGAACACTGTTTGGGCGGGTACGCTCGGCGGCGGCCTTAACCGTATCATCAATGGCAAAGTAAGGGCTCTGAAAAACTGGGGCGGCCTGAGCGGCGATGGCGTCCGGGCCATTTTCGAGGATCGTGAAAGTAATCTGTGGCTCGGGAGCACCGGCGGCGGCGTCACGCGTTTGCGGGACGGCCCCATCACTACCATCTCTACCGAGGAGGGCCTGGCGAGCGACTCCATTCTGCCCGTTTATCAGGACCGGGACGGCGCCATGTGGATCGGCTCCGACCATGGACTGGAGCGTTTGAAAGACGGAGTCTTCACCCGTTACACGCACGCCGAAGGACTTCCCGACGACCTGGTTTTCTCGGTCACGCAGGACGGTCACGGAGATATCTGGGCCGGCACGCGCCGCGGCCTGGCTCGCCTGCAGGCGGGCCGATTCCTCCAGATGGACACGAGCATGGGCTTGCCGGGCGGCTCTGTCGCATGCACCTACACCGACCGGGACGGCGATCTTTGGGTGGGCACGCGCGGTGGATTGAGCCACTTCGACGGCCACCGCTTCATCACTTACAGCGCCAAAGACGGGCTTTCGGATAACTTTGTGCTGTCGATTTATGAAGGTGCGGATAAAACGTTCTGGATCGGCACCAATGGAGGGTTGAACCGCTTTAAAGACGGCCGCTTCACCGCCTACGGCCAGCGCGAGGGTCTGGCGAGCAATGTCGTCTGGTCGATCGAAGGCGACCTCCAAGGCTCCATCTGGTTCGGAACGAACGACGGCGGTCTGGGCCGCTTTCACAACGGTAAGTTCACCAGTTATACGGCGCGCCAAGGCCTGCCCGACGACACGGTGTTACGCGTGCTCGACGACCGGCGAGGCTATTTGTGGGTGAGCTCGAACAAAGGCATTTTCTCGCTCGAGAAGAAGCAATTGGACCAATTGGACGCCGGCGCGATCGCGAAAATGTCGGTCACCCGATATGGCCTTGACGATGGCATGAAGAGCCGCGAATGCAATGGCGGGTTCCAACCGGCCGGCTGGCGGGCGAAAGACGGAAAGCTTTGGTTTCCGACCGTGGCGGGCGTCTCGGTCGTCGATCCGGCGCATCTTTCCACTTCGGCCGCCCCGTTGAGCGTCACGCTGGAACGCGTGGTGATCGATAATCGGGAGCAGCCGTTTGATCAATCTTCTTTCAGCGTTCCGCCGGGAAATGGCAAGCTGGCCTTTCAGTTCACTGCGCCCAGTTTCGTAGCGCCCGACAAAATTCAATTCCGCTACCAGCTCGAAGGTTTCGATAAAGACTGGAGCCAGCCGGAAATGCGGCGGAGCGCCTACTACACCAACATTCCTCCGGGCGAATACCGCTTTCGGGTGATTGCGAGCCAGGATGGCCGCGCCTGGGCTCCGAGCGATGCGCAAGCCTCGTTTACCCTGCGGGCGCACTATTACCAGACGAAGCTCTTCTCGCTCTTCGTGGCGGCGCTCTTATGCGTCTTCGCGTTCGGGCTGCATCGTCTGCGAGTCAGCCAGCTCAGGGCTCGCGAGAAGCGGCTGCTGCGGCTGGTGAATGAACGGACCGCGGAGTTGCGGCAGTCGCGCGACGAGCTCGAAATCCGGGTGGAAGAACGCACCCGCGACCTGCTCCGGCTGAATCACTCGCTCGAGGCGGAAGTCGTCACCCGAACCCGGGCCGAAAATAAAGCCGAGGCGGCCAATAAAGCGAAGAGCGAATTCCTCTCGAATATGAGCCATGAAATTCGCACGCCGATCAACGGCATCATGGGAATGACCGAGCTTACGCTCGCCACTGATCTTTCCGCGGAGCAGCGCGAATATCTTGAAATCGTCAAGGCGTCCACCGATTCGCTGCTGGGCGTCGTTAACGATATATTCGATTTCTCATTGATGGAATCAAGGAAGCTGACGCTTCAAACCGTACCGTTCCGGCTTTCGGCGACGCTCCACGAGCTCGACACGCTTTTCGCTTCGCGCGCCCGCGACAAACACTTGTCTCTCACCATCGCCTCCGCGGCAGGCGTTCCCGATCGTTTGCTGGGCGATCCGGTTCGCTTTCAGCAGATTTTGCTGAACCTTCTCGATAACGCGTTCAAGTTCACCGCGCAAGGCAGCGTGGCGTTGCGCGTGGCCGCGAAGGACGCTTCCAGTTCCGAGGTCCTGCTCTATTGTTCGGTGACCGACACGGGGGTCGGCATCCCCAAGGAAAAGTGCCGGACCATTTTTGAAGCATTTTCACAGGCGGATAGCTCCGCC
>DASYAX010000148.1:0-38491 GCA_036501045.1 Bryobacteraceae bacterium | reverse complement strand
CAGTTGCGGGCCGAAGGGCATGAGATCGACGACGAAACACTGAGCCATGTCACGCCGTCAACCTTCCATGTCTTACTCGTATCTCAGCGCCTGCGTGGGATGAATGCGGCTGGCGCGCAGCGCGGGAACGAATCCCGCGAGACACGCCACCGCAGCGAGTGCAACAGTTGCCAAAATCAACGTCGCGGGATCGTAAGGGGCGAGGCCGTAGAGTTGGCTGCGCACCAGGCGGCTGAGCCCCAACGCCAACGGAATTCCGGTTACGACGCCGGCGGCGATCAGTATCAGCACTTCCTTCATCACCATCCAGATCACGTTGCCGCCCAGCGCGCCGAGAGCCATGCGGATGCCGATTTCGCGGGTGCGCCGCGCCACGGTGTAGGCCATGACTCCGTACAGACCGATGATCGCGAGTAACGTGGCGAGGAAGCCGAATACCGTCGACAGGCTGGCGACAAGGCGTTCGGTGCGAAGCGAAAGATCGATTTGCTCCTCCGTGGTGCGCATGGCGTACACCGGAACATTGGGATCGATCCGCTGGACCTTGCGACGCACAGCAGACATTAGTTGTTTCGGATCGAGACTGGTGCGCAGATAGACCGTCATGCCGCCGAAATGGCGTCCGGCCAGATAAGGGATAAGCGCTTGGACCGGAATTGCGTTGCGCAAATTTTCGTATTTGACGTCTTTCACGACGCCGATCACTTCCATATCAGTTTTGGTGCCCGGGTCGGACCCGAAGCCCAGATGAAGACCGATGGGGTTACGTCCGGCGAAATATTTCTTGGCGAAGCTCTCATTGATCATTACGGTTGCCGGCGAGAAATCGTCGGCGTCGGGGCCATTCTTGATCTGCTGCGTGTCTTTGATGGTGAAATCGCGGCCTGACACAATCGGTATGCCCAGGGTGGCGAAATAGTTGGGACTGATGGAATTCATGAAGGGCTCGGGCCCGTTACCGGGTTTCGCCGCGTAACCTTCGACGGTCATCGAGCTACCCCATTCGTCTCCTTCCAAGATGCGCATGGAAGCAAGGCCAACGGAAGTAACGCCGGGTGTCGATTGAAGGTCGTCGACCAGGCGTTGATAGAAGGTTTTGGTGCGCTCGTCGGCGTAGCCGTTCAGCGAGGGATCGACATTGAAGCCAACCAGACGCTCGGGCGAGAATCCCGGCCCGAGATTTCGCAAATTCGTCAAGGTTCGCAGGAAGAGGCCGGCGCCGATCAGTAACAGGAGCGAAAGGGTGACCTGCGCGGCCACCAGCATTTTGCGTAACATCACGTTGCCGCCGCCGACCACGGCACCGGCTTGATCTTTCAGAGTAGGAGCCACATCGGCGCGCGCGCTTTGAATGGCGGGCACCAGACCGAAGATCAGCGCGGTCAGAAACATGACGCACAGCGTGAAGCCGAGAATGCGAAAGTCGGGAACGGCCGTGATGGTGAGGTCGCCCGCGGAATCGGCCGGCAAGTAAGCAGTCAATAGCATTTGGTCGGCGATGAAGGCCAAACCCAAACCCATGGCGGCGCCGAAACCGGACAGCAGCAGGCTCTCGATAAGCAGTTGGCGGATGATGCGCATGCGGCCCGCGCCGATCGCCAGACGTATTGCCATTTCGCGTTCGCGAATGGTGGCGCGGGCGAGCAGCAAGTTGGCGAGATTCGCGCAGGCGAGCAACAGCACCGCGCCGGTTAGCCCCATCAGCACCCACAACGGCGTTCCGAGCTGCCGCCGCAAATAGGAGCGGCCTTGCGAACCAGGCAGCACATCGATCCAGTCCTTGAGAAACTCGCGGCGGGTATAGGCGGAGGCGTTGCGGAAGGCAGGCTCTTTGACTTCCATTTCGAGCATGCTGTGCATGAAGGGTTGGAGCGCGGCTTTCGCTTGCCCCATGCTGACGCCCGGCTTGAGCCGTCCAAAGGCGTTCACCCAACGCTGACGCCGGTCTTTCATGCCGTCCCAGAACGGTGTCATCTGGGCCTTCATCATGACGGGTATGAAAACTTTGGTGGTGTGGCCCAGCTCTACGCCGTCGAAGCCGGGTTGCGCCACGCCAACCACGGTCATGTTCCGGCCGTTGAGGACCAGCGTTTTACCGAGAATCGAGCGGTCGGAGGCAAAACGGGTCTGCCAGAAGCTATAGCTGAGGACGGCCAGCGGCTCTCCGCCCGGCGTCCGGTCGTCAGCGGGCGTAAAGGTACGCCCGAGGGCGGCGGTGACACCGAGCACCGGAAAGTAAGAGCCCGAAACGAGCTCGGCGGCGACCCGTTCCGTTTTGCTGCCGAAGCCGAGACTGGTCTCGATGGGGAAACGGCAAAACATCCCTGAAAAGACCTGGTTGTGATCATGAAAGTCCTTGTACATCGGGTACGAAAGAGCGTTCATGCCCCAGTTGCTGCCGTAGTGGCTGCCGCGCATCGTCAACAGAACGAGCTGTTCGGGATGCTTAACGGGAAGCAGGCGCAGAAGCACCTGATCGAAAAGGCTGAAGATGGCCGCGTTCGCGCCGATGCCAAAAGCCAGCGATAGAACGGCGACAACCGTGAAGAGAGGAGTGCGGCGGAAGCCGCGGACGGCATAGCGAATGTCGTTCCAGATATGGGTCATGTGGGCCGGACCTCAGGCGGCGGTCGAACTCTTTAGACGGACGTTTTACGCGGCGGTTAGGTTCGATTCATTTTTCAATCGATGCCGTGAATACGTAGCGCGACGAGCTGTTGGAGGCTGAGATTTTGCACGCCGCGGGCCTGTAATTTTTCGATGTATTCCGGAGTGACTCCGTGAATTCGTAGCGCAATCAGCTCGTCGGCCGCCGGGTGCGGGAAGCCGAGGCGCGCCAGCTCGTTCACGTATTCGGGCGAGACGCCGTGAATGCGGAAGGCAATCAGTTTGTCATTATCGGCGACGTCGAGCCCGGCTTCGCGTAAACTCCGGACGAAGGCGGGAGAAACTCCATGAATGCGGAAGGCAATCAGCTTGCCGGCTTCGCTGACCGTAAGACCGGCCGCGCGCAGGTCGCGTATGAATTCCGGCGTCACTCCGTGGATACGGAAGGCGATGAGTTTATCGGCGTCGAGTCCGCTTACTCCGGCGGCCTTGATGTCGCGCGCGAATGCCAGGCTGACATCGTGGATGGCGAAAGAGAACTGCCGTTCCTCGCTCACGCCGGAGAATCCGAGGGCGTCCATTTCACGGGCGTACTGCGGATTGGGATGGAAGGTGAAGAGCCCGGCCCCGGCTCCGTCTTTGACGAATCCTTCGCACTCGACCGTGCCAGCATCGCGAGCGATGGTGAAATGCACGTCGTGCTTGCCCGGGGAAGACCAATCCAATCCTCGAAGATCGGTGGTGTCCCAGTCGGAGCTGGTGCTGAAATGATTACCGTCGCTCCACGAGCTTTGGAGCGAAAACTCCACTTTCCCCGGCAGGGAGGACGAATGTAGTGTCCACTCTCCGCTGTCTACCGCCGCTAAGGCCAGCGCCGGAAGGATCGCGAGGCCGAGGACGGAAAGAATACTTGATGCGCACATGGTTAGAAAACCCCCGCGATCTTCAGTTGGATAAGTTGCCGTAAAGTCAGGTCCTTGAATCCGTGGCTGCGCACTTTCTCGACGAACTCGGGACTGACGCCTTGAATTTTGGCTTCAATATAGTCGCGCGTCTTGAGGTCTCGAAAACCAGCGGCTTGCAAGCTGCGAACGTAATTCGGCGAGATACCTTGCACGCGAAGTTGAATCAGGCGATTGAGACTCAAGTCGTCTAAGCCGAGCTTCCTGAATTCGACTGCCTCGGCGGGATCGACACCTTGAATCTTCATCTCGATAAGCCGGTGCGCGCTTAAATCCGTCCAGCCGCCCGCGCGGACTTGGCGAACATATTCCGACGTAACGCCTTGGATGCGCATCTCAACTAAATCGCGCAAAGCGGGGTTAAGGCCGGCGGCGCGCATATCGCGTATATAGTCCGGTTCGACGCCCTGAATTTTCATTTCGACGAGCTCATGGATACTTGGGTCCAGACCGGCGGCATGCACGGCGCGAACGTATTCTCCTGTGACGCCGTGGATCTTGAGCTCGATCAGGTCGTGGACCGAAATGGTTTTCACGCCTGCCGACTGAAGATCGTCGATGTAGGAGCCAGCGGCTGCCGGCGGGTGCGGAGGTTCGGGCGTAGCGGCGGTTTGCGGCGCAGGTGCGGCCTCGGGAGCTTCGGCCGGAGCAGCGGCGGTGGCCGGCGCGGGCGAAGAAGGCTCAACGGAAGCCAACCGCGCGCTAGGCAACGCGGGGGCCACCGGCGCTGCAGGCGCAGTAGGGGCAACTTCAAACTGCGGCTGATACATAGACGCCTGACTGAATGCGGTGCTAGCGAAAAGCGCGCCTGCGGCGCATAGCACGCCGATGACGGCCAGGCCGGCTGCCGGCACGCTGCGAGTAATCGTCTGGAGGCCCAAGAGCCGACCAATGCGCGTTTTCAATGCCCCGCCGTTTGCCGCGAGCGCCCAAACCGGCGTTACGCGCGAAGCTTCGAGCAGCGCCAGGGCCTTCGCGTATTCGCCTGCGTCGCCGCTCATTGCCACTGCAATGTCATCGCAACAGTTCTCTCGTTCGCTACGAACCACCCGGCTCACCCACCAGACGGCCGGGTGATAGAAGAGCAGGGTTTCGATCGCGATCTGGAATAGGTTCACAAAAGAATCGAGACGTTTGATGTGAGCGAGCTCGTGCATTATGACCGTTTCGAGTTGCCCAGTCGATAGTCCGGTGAGCGCCGATGCGGGTATCAAGACTATGGGGCGGAACCAACCCATGACGGCCGGTGTATCCACGAGCTTCGACTCGAAGTAGCGGATTGTTTGACTGATGCCGAGGTTTTGCTGGAGCGCCCGGCAGCGCGCCAGCAGAATCTGTGGCAAACCGCCGCGGTGGGAGCGATGAAGCCGTCCGACCACGAACCATCCGCCCAGCGCGCGCAGACTGAAGACCAGCACGCCGCACGACCAAGCCCAGACAAAGTAGCTTAGCCAATCGATCGGCGGCATTGCCGGCGCGATGCCAGTCCGTCCGCTTGGTGAATTTGCCAGGGCATGCACTGGCCGTAGAGAGTCCATCACCGTGGACAACTGAACAGTTACTTCCGGACGCCGCTCGAGAAAGACGAATGTGGCAATCGGTGCGAGCGCCATCAGGGCCAGCGCACAGACCGCCGCACCATAACGCACACGCGAACTGCGGCTGAAACCAATCGCCATATAAAGAAGAATGGCCAGCACGGCGCCTTGCCAGACGAAATGGACCAGCGTCCATCCGAGGTTTTGCATGATAGCGGGCGTTAGCCAGGAAGTAAGGCTCGTCATTTAGATTTCCTTTCGTATTCGTCAAGCAGGCGGCGAATTTCTTCAATCTCGGCCGCAGAGGTTTTTCGGCCAGCCAGCGCGTGCATCATCAACTGACTCGCCGAGCCGGCGAAGGCGCGCCGTAGCAGATCCCCCACTAGCTGCCGCTTGGTGTTTTCCGCCGGCAGACGCGCTTCGTACACGTGAGCGCGAGCCTCCTCATTGCGGGTCACCGTGCCCTTGGCCGTCATAATCTGAAGCAACTTCAGAACCGTTGTGTAGCCGGTGGGCTTTGAACGCGTTAAAACCTCATGCACCTCGCGGACGGTAGACGGGCCGCGCTCCCAAAGTACCCGCAAGATCTCCAGTTCCATCGAAGTGGGCTTGGGGGTTTCTTCCATTCCCATGCCGGTACTTTACTACGAAGGGCTTCGTATTGTCAACGAAAACCTTCGTAGATGACTGGGATTTACTGTCCGCTTTCGGAACGCGGCTGTTGGCAATCGGAATGAATGTTTCGATGCTATGCTCGGGGCGAGGCAGCGTGCTCGACGGTATCTCAAAGCTTGCGCTTCGGGTGGGATGCGGGCTCGCGGTTTTGAGCGTGCTGTACGCGGCGCAGCGGAATTTGCCGCAGCCGTTTCGCGAATATCCGGGCGACGAATACCATGACGGTCAGATTGCTTTGCCGCAGGATTTTCGGGACAAGACGGAATGGGTTTTTGCGCGCTTGATGTATCCATCCATACCGGATGCCCATTTCCGGCACGCGGGCTGGGATTGGACCAAGGGGCACTCGAGCTGGACGAACGATTATCCACGCGCGGATCGCCATTTTGTGCAGGCCGTGCAGCGTTTGACACGAGTCCAAGCACGTTCCGTGGAACAGCCAGTGAATCTGGACGATCGCGACGATGTCTACAACTATCCGTGGCTTTATGCGGTCTTCGTAGGCGAATGGAATTTGACCGACCAGCAAGCGAAGACGCTACGCGAATATCTGCTACGCGGTGGATTCTT
Source organism: Bryobacteraceae bacterium (assembly GCA_036501045.1). Classification (GTDB taxonomy): domain Bacteria; phylum Acidobacteriota; class Terriglobia; order Bryobacterales; family Bryobacteraceae; genus Bog-105. The sequence continues at coordinate 32,139 of DASYAX010000148.1, read as the reverse complement.
GATGTGCGACGATTTTTGGGGCACGCGCGACTGGGAAATTTTTCAGCAGAGCATGAAGCGTGTCTTTCCCGGCCGGCCGGTGGTCGATATTCCCGGCCAGGATGCGATTTTTCATACCGTCTACAACCTTGACCAGCGTTACCAGGTGCCCGGCGAATGGGCGGTGCGCACGGGCGTGCCTTACCGCAACGATGGCTACGAAGCCCATTGGCGAGGAATTTACGACGATCGCGGGCGGCTCATGGTAGCGATTTCCTTTAACTCCGATTTGGGAGACTCGTGGGAGTGGGCCGACGATCCAGCGTATCCGGAAGAGTACTCGGCGCTTGGAATCAGAATCGGCGTGAACTATATCGTATATTCGATGACGCACTGAGTGCGCCGAGGTGAAGCCGATGTCGAAAAACCTGTTGCCCTGCCTACTACTCGTGAGCGCTTCGGTAGCGCTGTTGGGCGCGCACGACGAGTTGAACCGGGATCAACTGAAACTTCTGCAGGATTCCGGCGGTTGGGAGTACACCAAGATCGAGAGTCCGGAGAACGGCATCCAAACGGAGCATACGTGCTTCGATGGTACTCCTCATCCCGATGCCTGCAGCGGCACCCTGACGCTCGCTAGCAACAACACCTTCGTGCAAAAGGTCAACATTCATCATGAGAGCGTCGCGCGTCATGGCACGTATCAACTCGACGGCGATCAACTGGCCTTCTTCGACGAATTCGGCACCCAGGACGGCCCGTATACGATCAGCATCGACACGGAGAAAAAATCGATGTCGATGCAAATGCCCCAAGTACACATGGAATTAGAACTCGAGAGCGAGTATCACAAGGCCTCAGAGGAGAAACATTGATGCTGCTGCCAGTACTGCTGGTATTCCTTACGTTTATGTCACCATCCGAAACTTCCCACAAAGATTATTTCGTCTACGCCGGCACGTACGGCAAAGGCATTTATGCCTATCGGTTCGATGCGAATGGCATCAAACTCGAGCCGCTGGGTCTGGTTGGCGAGGTCGTGAACCCGTCGTTTCTGGCAACCGATCCGAGCTTTCGTTATCTGTATGCCGCGAGCGAGGTGGCAGGCAAAGGGGACGGCGCGATCGCGGGCTTTGCCATCAATCGAAAGACGGGCGCTCTTACGTTTCTGAACAGCCGTTCCTCGGCTGGTACATCCCCGTGCCACCTGGCCGTAGACCACACGGGCAAAATGCTGATCGCAGCTAACTATGGCAGCGGCAGCGTGCCGGTATTCCCTGTGGAGAGCGATGGAAAGCTGGGTGAGCTGTCGGGACTCATGAAAGCGAGCGGCGCCAGTGTGGACAAGAGCCGTCAAGAAGGGCCGCACGCGCATGAGACGGTAATTTCGGCGGATAACCGCTTTGCGTATGTTCCCGACCTCGGGCTGGATCGCATCCGGATTTATCGGTTGGAGCCAGGCGCGGCGAAGCTTACGCCTAACAATCCTCCGTTCGCGAAAACGGAGCCGGGTTCCGGCCCCAGGCACATAGCGCTCAGCGCCGACGGGAAGTTTGCTTACGTGGTGCACGAGCTGAAGCCCACCGTCAGCGTGTTCTCGCGCGATACTTCAACCGGTTCGCTCACGCGTATCCAGATCATTTCGACGGTGCCAGAAGGCTTCACGGGCAAGAGCGATCCGGCGGAAATCCTGATCGATCACTCGGGTAATTTCGTTTACGCCTCGAATCGCACGTCCGGGACGATCGCCGTGTTTTCCATCGATCACGCCGACGGAAAGCTCAAGCGGATTCAAGTCATTGCCACGGGCGGGACGATGCCGCGCGGTGTCGCAATCGATCCTACCGGCCAGGTTTTGTTTGTGGGCGACCAAAAAACGAACCGCTTCGTAATCTTCCGGATCGATCCGCGCAGCGGAGAGCTTTCGTTAACGGGACAAACGTTTGAAGTGCCTTCGCCGGTTGCCTTTCAGTTCGTTCCCGCAGAACCGTGACCCTGAGAGGTAGCTGGAAGGGTATAGAAGTGATAAACGATACGCCACTTAAACGTTTTGCCCGGCTCGATGTGCATGTGGATGTACGCTTCCGGGCAAACGGTGGTGCGAATCGACCAGAAGTTGATCAGCGACAACGGCCGGTTCCCGACCTCACGCACGCCCACGCCCGCTTTGCGGTTTTCGACGACGATGTTGTTGTCTTTGGCACTATCGCTGAAGCCGGTCAATTCGCTAAAGGCGGATTCGCCATCGGGCCGTAGTTCGCGGCGGTAAACCAGCTCATTACCCCGTATTTCGGCGAGACCTTTGAAATCGCCCGAGGCATGCGGCGCAAAGGCGAACTGTATGTGGTAGTCGGGGCCGGCGGGCTGGTCATCGAGCATATAGAAATCGTGATTGTAGACGCTGGTATCAATCACGCGGCGGCCGGTGTTTTTCAGGCTGTGCTCTAAAATCAACTCCGGCTTGCTGGAGGCGAGCCTCACGGTTTTTTGATACACGTACGCGTAACCCTCGCCGTTATCCAGTTCGTGAACGAACTCGACCCGATCCGGCCCGGGACGCACGACGCGATGGCCGCCATTGACGATCTCATATTTGCGTGCAAAATTGTATTTTTTGTCATCGGGCTTCCGCAGCACGCCAACGCCGATTTTGACGAAGTATCCGCCGGGCTTGGCTTCGTCGTAGCCGAGCGCACCGTCCGCGCTTCTAAATTCCTCGACCGGACCGGTAATTGCGTCGTGCAGGGTCGGGTCGTAACGCTGGAACCATTTGCCGAAATAATTGTGACCACGGTAAGTGAGGCTTTCGATCACACCAGACCAATCGAAACGGCTGCCACGATAGTAACCGTGCTCGGCATCGGGCAGGTAGAGCTTGGCGTGAATGACGCGATTCGAGATCTCCGCTTGCGGAACATCAGCGGCACTCGCGGTCATCGCCACGAGGAAGGCGCAAAAGACTCTCATGCAGCCTGCCATCCACCGAAGCGGGTTTCGATCATACGACAAATCTCGATCGCGAGAAGGTCTCGCCATGGTTTGGTCACCACCTGAATATTGATCGGCAGGCCATTGTGCGCGGCGCAACGCACCGTAGCCGCGGGAGCACCTGCCACATTCCACGCCATAGTGTAGCTGAAGCCACGGAAATTCGTTTCGTCCAACGATTCGCCATGCTTCAAGGCAGCCTGAGTATAAACGGGGCAGAGAATCGCATCGTACGTATGAAAGAAGGCGTTCAGGCTCGCGCGGTACGTGTCCCACTGCGCCCAGCGGGCCGCGAATTCCGTTCCTGTTGCGCGATAGGGCCGCATGTGATCCACGAAACCGGTCAGCAGCGGATGCACCTGGCTGCTCCCGGCGTCTTTCAGATAATTATCGATGCCGTCGGCGCCATCCGCACCCAGCAGCGCCAGTTCCAACTCATACGCTTGCTCGACGCCGGGCGGCCGGCACTCATCCACCACGATCCCTTCCCGCGACAGGAAGTCAGCGCACGCCCGAACGGCGGTCTGCACTTCTGCTGTACAGGGCACGAATCCGTTGTCGACGAAAAACGCGATCCGTATCTTCTTTGCATCGGCCGCTTCCATCAGCGGTACCGGCGGCGATGTGAAATCGGCATCATTTTCGCCCGCAAGCAGTTGCATGGCGAGCAGCAAATCTTCGGTGTAGCGAGCCATTGGACCGATTTGCCAAAGCGCTTCGAACCAGCTTCCCGCGGGCGGCACGTGGCCGGTTCGGGGCAGCCGTCCACTGGTAGGTTTGATACTCGCGATGCCGCAGAATGCCGCGGGTATCCGCACGCTGCCCGCGCAATCGCTTCCCAGCCCCAACGGCGAGCCGCAGGCGCTGATGAGCGCGGATTCGCCGCCGCTACTGCCGCCGGGAGTGCGTGTCACGTCGTACGGGTTATTGCTTCGCCCGTAGATGAGGTTGTCACTTTCAAAGGCGAACAGCAGGTCGGGTAAGTTCGTCTTGGCAATTGGAATGGCGCCAGCCGCGCGTAGCCGATGGACCAGAGTGGCGTCCTCGCTGGCAGGCGGCGCGTGGCGTCTGCCTAAGGTTCCGGCCGTACTCTTTGCTCCGCGAACGTCAATCGAGTCTTTGATCGATATGGGGACTCCGTGCAGCGGGCCACAAGGCTCACCGGCAGCCATCCTGGCGTCTGCCAGCCGCGCGGAGGCCAAAGCGGAATCGGCCAGCAACGCGGCGACCGCATTCAGCAGCGGGTTGATTCGTTCGATCTGCCGCAGATGCGCGGTCACTAATTCCAGGGAAGAGATCTCTTTCGCGCGGACCATTTGCGCCATTTGGAGCGCACTTTGGCTAAACACGATATTCAATCTAACAGCCGCTTCCGATCTCCACCTTTTGGTGGATACGGCTTAAGTTGCCTTCTTATAAACTGTTAACATTCTGCGGTCACAATGAGAAGTTTCGGCGTCTTCGGCCCCGCGGCCGTGCTGTGCGTTTTGTTTTTGATAGCGGCGGATAACCCACAAACGGAAGATCGTCTTTGGGAACACCGCAATCTCGGCAAAGCCTTTTACGAGAATCCGGACACGCACTTGCAGGCAGTCACGGAATTGCGCGCAGCGCTGCAGCTCAACCCCAGCTCCGTGCGGGATCGCATCAATTACGGGTTGGCGCTGCTACGGGCGGGTCAGACGGATGCCGGCGCGGCCGAGCTAGTGCGCGCCCAGAAGCAGGACCCGGCCGATCCACACACCTGGTTCAACCTCGGCATCGTGTACAAACACGCCGCCGATTACGACCACGCGATCGAACAGTTGAAAGGCATGATTCGGCTGGCGCCGCGCGAGCCTGTGCCGCATTACAATCTGGGCGCCGTGCTTCGTTCCAAGGGCGATGCCGGCGCAGCGATTCCCGAATTTCTCGAGGCCGAAAAGCTCAATCCCGATCTGGCGGGACCGCATTTTCAACTTTTCAGCCTTTACCAGCGCGCCGGCAATCGGGAGGCTGCCGCACGCGAACGGCAAGCCTTCGAGGAGGTCAAGAAACGCAACGAAGGCGCCGCCGTCCCGGAGGATATGGAGTGGTGCTTTTTCGCGGAGCTCGACGATCCTCCCGAGCCACGGCCATCGGCGGCGAGTCAGCCGACGCACTATGACGACAAGATTGTGAGCACAGGTTGGAAGGCGGCATCTCACCTGCTCCCGATCGATTCCGAAGGCACTGGCCATGCCGACCTGCTCGTGTGGTCGGCCGATCGGGTCGTGCTTCTCAAACACGGCGACGAACCGGCGAGCAACTCCGGGTTGGAAGGCTTACGCGACGTCCGCAGCATCGCAGCAGGGGATTTCGATAACGACGGTTTGCCCGATCTTTGCGTGGTCACTGGCAAGGGCGCGGCAGTCTTCCACAACAACAAAGGCAGCTTCGCAAAGGTAGCGGATTTGCCGAACACGGCGAGCGTTACAAAAGCATTGTGGCTCGACTTCGATCACGACTACGATCTCGACCTCCTTCTTTTCGGACCTTCTCCGGTGCTGATGCGAAATGACGGCCACGGTAAGTTTGAAGACCGCACGGCAGCGTTCCCGTTCGTGAAGGGACATGCTTTGGATGCCGTGGTGACGGCGCTGCGGGAGGATACGGCGGCGCGCGATGTCATCGTTTCGTATGCCGAACGTCCGGGCGTGCTCTACCGCGATAAGCTGAACGGCGTCTTCGATGCGAGTGATTTGCCAACGCTTCCCGTAGGCGCGACTGTGCTTGATGCGCAAGATTTCAACCACGATGGGCTGCTTGATCTAGTTAGCTATGAGCCCACGCTGTTGGCCTTGCGGAACGCTTCGGGAAACTTCGTGCCGGAGCGTAAGGCGCAACCGGCTCCTGCGCCTGCCGACGCCGATTTCAACGGTGACAGGCGTGAAGATTACGCCCGTATCGCGGCAGACGGCAGTGTACACGTTTCCTTCGATGGGAGTCCCGCTGAACGTTGGATGACGGTCCGCATTCAGGGAGTCAAGAATCTTAAGCAAGCGATCGGCGCAACGGTCGAGATGAAATCGGGCGCATACTACGAGAAGAAAATTTATGCGGGTTTGCCGCTGCCGTTCGCGCTAGATAGCCGCGCCGACGCCGACACGATTCGCATCACTTGGCCGAATGGATTGATTCAGAACGAGCCGCATCAAAAGCCTACGGCGTTGACCATCCCGGAGGCGCAGCGCCTTTCCGGATCGTGCCCGATGATCTTTACCTGGAACGGCGAGAAGTTCCAATTCATTACCGACGTGCTGGGCGTTGCGCCGCTGGGAGCCAGCTCAGGCGATGGCCATTATTTTCCAGTCGATCATAACGAATATATCCAGATTCCCGCCTCTGCCCTGAAGGCGGAGAACGGCCAGTACCGGATCCACATTACCGAAGAGCTGCACGAGGTGTCCTATCTCGACCAGGTGCAGTTGATCGCGGTCGATCACCCTGCAACCCTGGCTGTCTATACCAACGATAAATTCAAATCCCCTCCATATCCGGAGTTCCGGTTATTCGGCGCATCGGAAAAGCTGCATCCGGCGCGGGCTGTCGATGCCCATGGCCTGAATTCAAGCGGGGCGGACGCGACCGATCGCGTTGCGAAGATCGATCATTCTTATCCCGACGCGTTTACACACAATACGGCAGGAGTCGCCGAGTTGCACAGCCTGTATCTTGATTTCGGCAAAGCAGCTTCCGCGAATCGCGCCGCGCTGGTATTGAACGGCTGGGTGGACTGGGCGGATGGCAGCACATTCCTGGGCGCATCGCAGGATGGCAAAGGGCTGATCTTCCCGTACCTGCAGGTGAAGAATGCCGCCGGCGTCTGGCAGACGGTGGTCGAAGACATGGGGATTCCCTCCGGCAAGCCAAAGACGATGGTCGTCGATCTAACAGGCAAATTTTTGTCATCGTCGCGCGAAGTTCGTATTGTCACCAACCTGTGCGTCTATTGGGACGAAATCTTTCTGATTCCGGATTCACGAGCTCCCCAAGTACATCTGATTCCGCGGAACGCGGAGATGGCCGACGTGCATTTCCGCGGTTTCTCGCGTCCGGTGATCGACTCCACCCGCCAGCAGCCGGAGAAATTTCTATACGATCAGGTGCGGCCGGTTTCGAATTGGAATCCGACGAACGGCTTGTATACACGATACGGCGATGTGCTTCCGCTGGTCCGAAAGGCGGACGATCGAATGGTAATCATGGGGTCCGGCGACGAGTTGTCATTGCGATTCTCTGCTCAATCGCTGCCCTCGCTTCCTAAAAACTGGTCGCGGGATTTTCTGTTGCTGGTAGATGGTTGGGCCAAAGATGCCGACGCGAACACGGCGTTCAGCCAAAGCGTTACGCCGTTACCGTTCCATGCGATGAGCGCTTATCCCTATAAGAGTGACGAGCATTTCCCGAATGACTCCACCCACGCGGCGTATGTTCGCGATTATTTGACGCGGCCAGCGCTGCGTTTGATCCGGCCATTGGCGCCGGAAAGGCCGGCGGATTGAGCCATGAATAACCGTCTTAAGTTTTGGTGCGCGATCTCGGCGGCGATTCTTTTAGTCAACAGTGCGATTCTGTGGGCGTTCCCGGCGGCGACCGCCTTCAATGTAATTAATTTGCTGCTGCACTTCGGACTGGGCGCGGTGCTCGGCGCCGCTGCTCTGTTTCTCACTCGCAAGGAGCCCCGGCTGGTATGGATTTCCGTGGCGACAGCGTCCGGAGTTGTGTTGGCCTATGTCGGAAATACACACGATCACAAAGTCGTCTTGCTGATTCATGTAGTCTTGTCCCTGGCGGCTGTCGCTATTTTTTTTGCACGCCGTGAGAATTTCGCGTTTGCCAAAATCTCGGGCATCGCGGCGGCAGTTGTGCTCTTGGCTGGAGTGGGAATCCGCTACTGGCTTCCTCATCCGGAAGATCATATCGTGAACTCGAGAATCGTGCCCCTGTCGATGGATCAGGAAGGCGCGGGTCCGAAAAGCCCATTCTTCCCTTCCGGCGCCGATACGTCGAATGGCAAGCTGGTGCCGTCGTCGTTCTTTATGGAATCGAAGAAATGCGGCGAGTGCCATCACGATATCTATGAGCAGTGGAAGAGTTCAGCTCATCACTTCGCGTCGTTTAACAACCAGTTTTATCGGAAGTCCATCGAGTACATGCAGTCGGTTGTGGGCACTCGGCCGAGTAAGTGGTGCGCCGGCTGCCATGACCACGCCGTCTTCTTCAACGGGCGCTTCGACCGTCCAATCAAGGAGCAGATTGACACGCCTGAAGCGCAAGCTGGTCTAAGCTGCATGTCCTGCCACTCCATTTCTCACGTAAACAGCACGGTCGGTAATGCGAATTTCACCATGTCTTATCCGCCGCTCCATGAAGTGGCGAGCAGCGCGAACCCGGTAATCACGAATCTGGAGCGCTTTGTGATCTATGCGGCTCCGGAAGCGCATCGCAGGACTTTCATGAGGCCCTTCCTGCGCAACCCAGCGGAGTTTTGCTCGGCCTGTCACAAGGTTCATCTTGACGCGCCAGTGAACCACTATCGCTGGCTCCGCGGCTTCAACGATTACGATAACTGGCAGGCCAGCGGCGTGTCGTGGCAGGGCGCACGATCGTTTTATTATCCGGCAAAGCCCAGCCGTTGCGCCGATTGCCACATGCCGTTGGTTAATTCGCATGACCCCGGGAACATCGACGGAAAGGTTCATTCTCACCGCTTCCCGGCAGCAAATACCGCGCTGCCGTTCGTCAACAAAGATTCCGAGCAACTGGCGATAACGGAAAACTTCTTGAAGTCAGGATTTATTACGGCAGACATTTTCGCAGTAACCCCGGTCGCTAAGCAGAAAAATACGGAGATGATCCGGCGCGGCGGTGAGGCGCAGCAGGCCAACACCGGTTTCGCGGTGGGCGAAGAAGCGGAACAGAACACGCCTGCCATGATTCGCGATGTCGGCGAAGTGGCGGCGCCCGCGAATGTTTCCGGAGTGACGCTGCAGCCCGGTCATACCGTGCAGGTAGATGTAGTGGTACGGACGCGTAAAATTGGCCATTTCTTTCCGGGCGGCACGGTGGACGCCTTTGACGTTTGGCTCGAACTGCAGGCGTGCGACGACAACGGCAAGATGATTTTCTGGAGCGGCAAGGTGGAAGACAATGGCAAAGGGCCGGTCGAGCCGGGCGCACATTTCTACCGTTCCTACCAGCTTGATGCGGCCGGCAATCACATCGACAAACGTAACGCCTGGCAGGCTCACAGCTTGCTCTACGCGCGCTTGATTCCACCCGGCGCCGCCGACGTAGCGCACTTCCTGGTGCATGTACCGCCGGATGCCAAAGGAAAGATCCACTTCACCGCCAAGCTAAACTACCGCAAGTTTTCCTGGTATTACACACATTTTTCATACGCCGGCGAGCCCAAGCCGGGTCAGCCGAAAATGTTGCTTACGAGCGACTTCAACAGCCTGGAATACAGCTTCGATCCACACAACATTCCGGTCGATGTGTCCGGCAAGATCAAAGGCAGCATTCCCGATCTGCCGATCGTGACGCTCGCTCGTGCCCAGCTTGCGCTTCCAGTTTCGCAACAGGCGCCCGCTTGGCACAGCATGACAAAGGCCGGCACACGCGAGCGGTGGAACGACTGGGGAATCGGCTTATTGCTGCAAGGAGACCTGAAGGGCGCCGAATTCGCTTTCCGCAAGGTTACGGAAGCGGAACCGGGCTATGCGGACGGTTGGTTGAACGTGGCGCGCGCGCTGATTCAGGAAGGGGAGACCGATGCCGCCAAGCCTTTCATCCTGCAGGCGCTGAAGGTGAACCCTTCACTCGGGCGCATATATTACTTTCGCGGGCTGATCGAAAAATCAGATGGCAGATACGACGCCGCGCTTGCTTCTTTCGAACGAACGGAAGCGCAGTATCCGCGCGATCGCGTGGTGCTGAACCAGATTGCGCGGATTCTCTTCCTCAAACGCGAGTACGCCAAGGCGATCGACTATTGCCAGCGTGTGTGTGACGTTGATCCGGAAGATGTACAGATGCATTACACCGCGATGCTGTGCTACCAGGGGCTGGGCGATTCGGCAAGAGCGCGGCGCGAGCAGATCCTGTTCGAGCGGTTCAAGGCGGATGAAGCCTCGCAAGCGATCACCGCGCAGCGCCGCCGGCTAAGCCCCGAAGACAACAATGAGCGGCAATTGATTCACAGCCATGAATCGGTACCGCTGCCGTAATCATGAAAGCTTTTCTATTTCTATTGGCCGCCATTGCCGCTTTAGCCGCCGCTATTCCTTCGGAGAATCTGGTTCACTTCGTCGATTCAACAAAGAAAGCCGGCATTCATTTCGTGCACAACTCCGGCGCAACAGGCAAGCGCTATCTTCCGGAGACTCTTGGATCGGGCTGCGCTTTTGTCGATATTGATGGCGACGGGTGGCCGGACATTCTACTGATCAATGGGAAAGACTTCGCGCCGCGCGGCCGGCGTTCTCTTCCCGCGCTTTACCATAACAATCACGACGGAACGTTTACCGATATCACGCGCGGCAGTGGATTGGACGTGGAAATGTATGGAATGGGCGTGGCGGTGGCGGATTACGATAACGATGGCCTTCCCGATGTCTACATCACCGCGCTCGAAGGCGACCGGCTGTTTCACAACGAAGGGCACGGCCATTTTCGCGATGTGACCGCGCAAAGCGGAATCCACAATGCTAATTTCGGTACCAGCGCCGCCTGGTTCGATTACGACAAGGACGGCAGGGCGGATCTGATCGTTGCCAATTATGCCGTTTGGAGCGCGAAGACCGATTTGTGGTGTTCTCTCGACGGAACCTCAAAATCGTATTGCACGCCGGAATCGTACAAGGGAACGTCTTCGAGGCTCTATCACAACTTGGGGGATGGCAAGTTTGAAGATGTCACCGAAAAAGCGGGTTTAGGAAACAAGACGAGCAAGTCTCTCGGTATCGTTATTTTCGATTACAACGGCGATGGCTGGCCTGATGTTTTCATCTCGAACGATACCCAGCCGAACAAACTGTATCGTAACAACGGCAACGGCACGTTTAGCGAGGAAGGTATGTTGGCGGGTGTTGCTTACGGCGAAGACGGTGTAGCCCGCGGGGCAATGGGAACCGATGCTGCCGATTACGACCACGCCGGCCGTCCGGATCTATTGGTGGGTAACTTCGCGAATCAGATGCTCGGCCTGTATCACAACGAGGGCAAGGGATTTTTTGTCGACGAGGCGCCGTCCTCCACGGTCGGACGCGCGAGCCTGCTGAGCCTGACCTTCGGTGTGTTCTTTTTCGACTACGATCTCGATGGCTGGGATGACATCTTCGCGGCGAACGGCCATATTGAGCCTGAAATCGGCCGGGTCCAGCCGAGAGTGCAGTTCCGCGAGCCTCCGCTACTATTCCGCAACCAGGGCCGCGGCCACTTTGAAAACGTGAGCGGCGACGTGGGAGCGGATTTCCGCCGTCCCACCGTGGCTCGCGGCGCCGCTTATGCCGATTATGACCGCGACGGGGACTTGGACATCCTGATCAACAACAACGACGGACCCGCCATTCTATACACGAACGAAGGCGGCAATCGCAACAACTGGTTGAGTGTCCGGCTCAATGGCACGAAATCGAATCGCAGCGCGCTTGGCGCCGTGGTTCGCATCGAGAGTGCATTGGGCAAACAATGGAAAACAGTCCACAGCGGCTCCAGCTACTGCTCGCAAAGTGAGCTGGCTCTCACATTCGGCGTGGCCCGTGACAAAGTAATTTCATCGCTGTCTGTCGAGTGGCCGAGCGGCATGCGGCAGCAATTTAAGGACATCACGCCGAACCAATTCCTGACCATTGACGAATCGCGAGGTATCGTCAAATGATGATGCGCCTCGCCCTATGCGCGTTCGCCACCGCGGCCCTTGCTTCGGCACAGAACCAAGTGACGGCGCAACAGATCATCGAGCGGATTCAGAAGCACGTGGGCGTGCCCTGGACTACGCCAACCGTCGATACCTTCAAAGCGGGAGACCCGAGCACGCCGGTCTCCGGCATCGCGGTGACCATGATGGCCACGCTCGATGTGATTGAGCGCGCCGCAGCCGCGGGAAAGAATCTGGTGATCACCCACGAGCCCACGTTCTACAGCCACCTCGATAAGACAAGCGATCTCGAAGCGCAGAATGACACGGTCCTGGCCGCCAAGGAGGCTTTCATTCGCGAGCATCATCTGGTGGTCTGGCGGTTTCACGATCACTGGCACCAGCGCCATCCCGACGGCATTCAAGCCGGCATGACACACGCTCTGGGTTGGGACGAGTTTCAAAACGCCACGGAACCGCACTTATTCACTCTTCCGCCGACGACCTTGAGCGTTCTTGCCGAAAGTGTCAAGCGCAAGCTTGGCATCGTCGCCATGCGGGTGGTGGGCGATCCCAACATGAAGTTGACGAAAGTTGCTCTCATGCCGGGAGCGGCCGGCTCCGTGCCGCAGATTCGACTGCTCGAGCGCGACGACGTCGAAGCATTGCTGATTGGCGAAGTGCCGGAGTGGGAGACGGTCGAATACGTTGCCGATGCGGCGACCGAGCATAAGCACAAGGCGCTCATCCTTCTTACCCACATCCCTTCCGAGCAAGCCGGCATGGAAGAGTGCACGCGCTGGCTGAAAACGTTTATTTCTGAAGTGCCAATCGAGTTTGTTCCAACCCGCCAACCGTTCTGGCTACCGAAATAGTCTTACAAGCCAGTGATCTGAATGCGCGCATATCGTCCCAAATCCGGACATCTGCATCAGACTTTCCACGTTCGTAACGCATTGTCCTAGCTCGCCTTGGCATCTGGGCGCAGGCTTGCTCTAACGTTAAGGTAGATGCTCCATACCCTTCGTTACACGATTCGCAGCCTGCTGCGCACCCCCAGCTTCACCATCGCCGCGCTTATCTGTCTGGCGCTGGGCATCGGTGCGACCTCCGCCATTTTCAGCATCGTGAATGCCGTGGTTTTGCGGCCGCTGCCGTATCCGAATTCCAGCCGGCTGGTTCGCATCTACACGGAATTTCCGACTTTCCCCGGCGGCGGCCTGCATAAATTCTGGGTTTCCGAGCCCGAGGTTTTCGATATCAAGAACGCGGTGAAATCGTTCGAATCGGTGGGTGCCTGGTATACCAGCGGAGCGAATATTGCCGGCCTGAATCAGCCCGCTCGCGTTACCACCACGCTTGTGAGCGCAGAGATACCGAGACTTCTTGGAGTGAAGCCGATCTTGGGACATTTCATCACGAAGACAGACGACGTTCCCGGAGCGCCTCGGGTGCTGATGCTTTCTTACGGTCTATGGAAGCGCGCATTTGCAGGAAGTCGGGACATCATCGGGAAGGAAACGTACCTCAACGACCGGAAGGCAACCGTGATTGCGGTGATGCCGAAAGGATTCGCCTTTCCACCAGGACAGGTGGACCAAAGCGAAGCCTGGAGCGCGCTCCAATTGGATCCAAAGAGCAGGAACCGCGGCGGCCACAATTTTAATGTGCTGGGTCGTCTTGCTCCTGGTGTTACGCTCGATCGAGCGCGCGAAGAAATGTCGCAGCTCGTGGCTGGCTGGGGCAAAGCCGCCTCGCCTAATAATCACGTGTTGCAGCCGCACTTTCACCCCGTCAGCATGTACCCGTTTTATGACGAGGTGGTTGGGGGCGTTCGCAAGGCCATGCTGCTGTTGCTCGGGGCGGTTGTCTTCGTGCTGTTGATCGCCTGTGTTAATGTCGCCAATTTGCTATTGGCGCGCAGCGAAGCCCGGCAGCGTGAGATTGCCGTGCGGCGCGCGATCGGCGCGTCCACCAGCGACTTAGTCAAGCAATTTATCACCGAGGGTGCTCTGCTTTCGGTGACTGGCGCCGTCCTCGGACTGGGTATTGCGGCTGGTAGCCTCAGGCTCATCGCGGCGTTGAATTCGGGAAGTATTCCGCGAGCCAACGAAATCCGCCTCGATGTGCCCGTTCTGCTGTTTACCCTTGCAGTGTCATTGGTCGTTGGCGTTCTGTTTGGCCTGGCGCCTTTTGTTCACGTTTCCGCCATACATGTCTTTGAGACATTGAAAGCGGCGGGCGGACGGACAACCGGGAGCATCGCCTCCAGCCGTTTTCGCCGGGTCCTGGTCGTTACGCAAATGGCGATGGCGTTCGCTCTACTGGCGGGCGCCGGTCTCATGGTCCGTGGCTTCTGGAAGCTGCAGGAGGTAAATCCGGGCCTCAATCCGCGCGGATTGCTCACTTTCAGCGTGTCCATCCCGTCGGCAACTTACCAGGATCAGGCAGCGAAAGAGAGATTTTGGACTATCCTGCAAGAGCGGTTGAGCCAGATGCCGGGTGTCTCTTCGGTGACCCTCATGGACGGCTTGCCGCCTCTGCGAAGCGAAAACGATAACGATACCGACATCGAAGGTTTTGTTCCTGTACCGAACGGGCCCATCCAGAACGTCGCCTATTACCAAACCGTCGGCGACCGCTTTTTCGAAACGCTAGGGGCTCGTCTAGTGCAGGGACGTTTCCTAGAGCCGCGGGACGGCAGCAAAGAAACGCCCGGTGTCGTGATAAACGCCGCTATGGCGCGAACGTTTTGGCCACACCAATCGGCTGTCGGACGGCGAGTACGCCCCGGCGGGTCCAAAACGTGGTGCACGGTGGTGGGAGTCGTCGGCGACATCAAAAACGGCGGCCTGGATAAACCGGCAGGAACCGAACTTTTTCTGCCCTACCGGCTATTTGCTTCGAGGACGCCGGACGTTGTCATCAAAACGAATGGCGACCCCCTGGCCTTGAGTGGCGCCGCGCGCAGAGTGATCGCTTCGATCGACCCCAGCCTGCCACTGGCAAAGATTCGAACTATGGAAGATGTGATGTCGGTGGCGAGCTCGCGCCCCCGCTTCCTCACCATGATTCTGAGTATGTTCTCGCTGCTTGCGCTGGTTTTGGCCACGGTCGGTGTCTACGGTGTCATCTCCTATTCCGTCGAACAACGCACTGCCGAGTTCGGCGTGAAGATGGCGCTCGGCGCGCAGCCGCAACGATTGCTGCTCCAAGTGATAGGCCAGGGATTGCTGATTGGTCTTACCGGCGTGGTCGTGGGCGCGGGCGCAGCCCTGCTGCTTACACGATCGCTCGAAGGTCTCTTATTTGGCGTCTCGCGGCTGGACCTCTCTTCCTTCGCCATCACCGCCGCCGCGTTGACGATCGCGACTGTCGCGGCATCACTCTTGCCGGCCGTCAGGGCCATGCGCATCGAGCCGGTGAGCGCCCTGCGCTATGAATGAGCGCTTACTCGCTATACAATTGCTTTATCTTAGAAAGGGGTAAGGGATGAGCAAGGTACGGCTGCTGGTTGGCACGCGCAAAGGTGCGTTCGTGTTGACCTCAGACGGTAAGCGCGAGCAGTGGGACATTAGTGGTCCGCATTTTGGAGGCTGGGAGATTTACCACTTCAAGGGATCGCCCGCCGACCCGAATCGGCTCTACGCCTCGCAGTCCACCGGCTGGTTCGGGCAGTTGATCCAGCGCTCCAATGACGGTGGCAAGACATGGGAACCCATGGGAAACCAGTTCGCGTACGATGGCGTCCCTGGCACCCACCAATGGTACGACGGCACGCCTCACCCTTGGGAGTTCAAGCGAGTCTGGCATCTGGAACCATCGTTGACGGATCCGGATATCCTCTACGCCGGGGTGGAAGACGCTGCGCTGTTTCGCTCGTGCGATGGGGCGCGGACCTGGCAGGAGCTTTCCGGACTGCGCGGCCACGGCTCGGGGCCCCGCTGGCAGCCAGGCGGCGGTGGAATGTGTCTGCATACAGTTATTCTCGATCCAAGCGATCCCCAACGAATATTCATTGCCATCTCGGCCGCGGGCGTCTTCCGCAGCGACGACGCCGGCAAGACGTGGCGGCCCGTGAACCAGGGCCTGAAGTCTGAAAGCATCCCCGATCCGGATGCCGAGGTCGGCCACTGCGTTCACCGTATCGCGATGCATCCGTCGCGTCCACACGTGTTGTTCATGCAGAAGCACTGGGATGTCATGCGCAGCGACGATGCGGGCGAGTCATGGCAAGAGGTCAGCGGTAATTTGCCGACCGATTTCGGATTTCCGATCGACGTGCACGCGCACGAGCCGGAGACGATTTACGTCGTACCGATCAAGAGCGACTCGGAACACTATCCGCCTGAGGCGAAGCTGCGCGTGTACCGTAGCCGGACAGGCGGAAACGAATGGCAGGCCCTCACCAATGGGTTGCCGCAAAGCGACTGCTACGTCAATGTGCTGCGCGACGCGATGGCCGTTGACTCGCTCGATGCATGCGGCGTGTATTTTGGCACGACCGGCGGCCAGGTATACGCATCTGCCGACGCCGGAGACAACTGGATACCCATCGTCCGGGATCTTCCGGCCGTTCTTTCGGTCGAAGTGCAGACGCTTCCATGATCCGAGTCGTACTTCCGGCGCATCTGCGGATTCTGGCGCAGGCAAACAGCGAGGTATTGCTTGCCATCGAAGGTCAGGCCACGCAGCGCTCGGTTCTCGATGCGCTCGAGGAGTGTTATCCGATGTTGCGCGGGACGATCCGCGACTGTGTCACGCGACAGCGCCGGCCTTTCGTGAGATTCTTCGCCTGCGAGGAAGACCTGTCCCATGAGGCGCCGGACACTCCGCTACCCGACTCAGTTGCCAAGGGCGCGCAGCCTTTTCTGATCGTAGGCGCCCTTGCCGGCGGCTAAATTTCTTGCGCCAACCGTTACTGATTAATTACCGTACCGTCGGGACGCCGCACAATACCCCAGCCACCGTTCAACGTTTTTCTCTCCCCACGCTCAGACCCGAACGGATATTTAGCCGCTGCTTTTTCGTTAATCTCCACACCCCAGCCCGGTTTCTCGTTGGCGTATGCGTAGCCGTCTTTCATCACCGGATAGCCATCAAACACCTCTTGAACGCGCTCGTTCGGCGTGGTCCATTCCTGAATGCCAAAATTCGGGCAAACCAGATCTAAGGTGACATTCGCGCAATGTCCGACTGGTGAAACATCGCCCGGCCCGTGCCAGGCTGTTCTTACTTGGAACGCATCGGCCATCGCCGCCATCTTCCAGCAAGGCGTCAGGCCGCCCGCTTCGGAGACATGAACGCGGATGTAATCGATCAGCCTTTCACGAATCAGCATGTTCCATTCATGCGGGTTGTTGAACAATTCGCCCATCGCGAGCGGCGTGGTGCATTGGGCCCGAATCTCGCGGAAGTAATCGATATTTTCGGGCGATAACGCGTCTTCCATGAAAAAAAGCTTGAACTGCTCCAAGCTTTTGGCGAATTCGACCGCCAACCGCGGTGGCACGCGCTCATGGACGTCATGCAGCAGATGAACTTCGGGCCCGAGCTCTTTCCGCCCCGCTTCAAATAGCTGCAGCGTGCGCCGCACGTAGGCGTACGGATCGAACACGGGATCTTCCGTCACCGCATCCGTGCTCTTCTGCTGGCCCGGCGCTCCGTAAGCGGCCATCCCTGGAACGCCGACCTGCAGGCGTACCGCCTTGACGCCATTCGCCATGATCTTGCGCGCTTGGTCAAGCGTCTCGGAGATCTCACGCCCGCCGGCGTGCGCATAGATCATTGCCCCGCGCCGGCATTTGCCGCCGAGCAACTCGTACACGGGCATACCGGCTTGCCGCCCCTTGATGTCCCACAGAGCCTGGTCGATCCCGCTGATGGCATTGTTCAAGACCGGGCCATTCCGCCAGTACGATGAGTTATACATCGCGTACCACAAATCCTCGATGGCATCGGCGGGGCGGCCTATCACCAGAGGCTTGAGATATCGGTTGACGGCCTCCACCACAAGATCGGCCCGCTGTGTGAACGTCGCGCAACCGTAGCCGTATAGCCCATCCTGATCGGTTATGACCTTCACCACGATGAGCCGCACGCCCGCGGGCTGCGTGGTAATGACCGAAACGTCCTTGATCTTCGGAACCGGCATTCCGCGCAGTAGCGGAGCGCCCGCCAACGCCAAAAATTCACGCCGCCGTATTCCAGTATTCATTCGTCACCTCATTCCGAAAAGATTCTATCTCCCCGCGCTCGCCGACTGCTGAACCAATTCACCCGGCCGGCTCTCGTCATACCGCGGATTGACGAATAGCCATGCCAGCGCTCCGCCCGCGCAAAGCACGGCGGCCATCAGGAACGACGTATTCCAGCCAAAATGTTCGCCGATCCAAGGAGTAAGCCACGCCGTGATCGCGCCACCCGTCTGCGCTCCCATGTTCATGACGCCCGATACCGATCCCGCCGATTTCTTGCCGATGTCAGCGCTGACTGACCAGAAAGAGCTTTGCGCAATGTAAAGCGTGCCGACTCCGGTGGCTAACACAACTACGGCCATTTGCGGACTCGCGACTTGTGTCCCGGCGGCAATAAAAACCGCAGCCAGTCCGATGGCTGCCGCAGCCAGTAAGCAACGTCCCGCGCGCTTGCCGTGCCGTTTGGTGATGACATCACTGATCCAGCCCCCCGCCGTGGACCCGGCTGCCATCGCGAGGAAGGGCAACATCGTCCACAGAGCGCTTTGCCGCAAATTCAATCCGCGAACATCATTTAAGTAGATAAAAAACCAACTGAAAAAAATGAAGGTAGCGTAGCCAAACGAAAAGTAACTGAGCGTTACAGCCACAATATCCTTGTTGCCCAAGATCTGAGCCCAGCCCAGCCGGTCACCGCGTTGTTTCTCGTGGGAAGGCAGCCCAGCTTCGATGAGAGCCATTTCTTGCGGTCCCACCCAGGGGTGTTCGCGAGGCGTGTCGCGCGCCAGCAGGTACCACACGCCGCCGGCGGCGAGTCCGATGATCGAACTGCACCAGAACGAAGCACGCCAACCGTAATGGATCAAAATATACGTGATTAGCGGCGAAGTGACGCCCGCGCCGAAGCCGACTCCCGCGAAAATAATCCCGTTCGCAATACCGCGTTCCGTCGTGGGAATCCAGGCCGCGACGATTTTATTGGAAGCCGGATAAACCACCGCCTCGCCCACACCCAGGCCAAAGCGAATGGCGATCATGATTGCGAGCGCCCAGCCAAACGCCGGAACCACTGTGATCAGGGAAGTGAAGACGCCCCACCAGATCACCGCCAGCGCAATCACCCCGCGCGGCCCCATGCGGTCCGCCAGCCGGCCCGCCGGCGCCTGAAACAGAGCGTAACCGCTGATGAAGCCCGTTTGAATCCACCCTAATTGCACTTTGTCGAGATGGAACTCCTGCATGATTGCGTTCCCCGCGATCCCCAGATTGACTCGATCGAGGTAAGATACTGCACTCATCAAAAAAATCCAGCCGATTAACCACCATCGGATCTGAGAGAGCCGCGAATCAGGCACCTGTTTATCCTAGAACACTTTCTTCGCAGGTCATGGCTGCGATGCTCTGCAGCCGTCAAGGACGCGTCGGTGGGTTTAAGGTGCTGCCAATCCAGCAGATCGCTCAGTCCTTCTATGCTCGAAACGGTGGTGCCCGACAGCCGAGTCACGAAATAGCCGCTGTCGCCGGTGCCCGCAAGAACAGTCAAGCCGTGGGCGGAGATATCGCAATGCTGCCATTTCTTTTTCAGAATCTCTTCGTAAGCCCGGAAAAACGCACCCGCCTCTTTCTCCGAGTCCCATTGCGATACATATTCGAGTACCGGTTTCCGCTCTTTGCCGGCCGTGACAATCCGAAACTGCCCACCACGCAGGTGTGGCGCGAGTTGCGCCGCTTTCGGTTCGCCCAGATATTGCTGCAAGAGCATGGTATGGTCGAACTCGCCAACTGAACCCTCGCTCAGCTCTTTCCCTTCTTTGTGGAACGAGATTTTTGGCAGCTCCGGTTTGCTGGGTTTCTCGTGCTCGAAATAGCGGCTGGCATGCATCACTTGCGCCGAGTCCACGGGCGGGTCGGTGAATACCGCGGCGAACGCCTTCTTGCCCATCTTGCGGAAGACCGCGTCGAAGAACAATGTGCCCTGCGCGTACGGGAAAAGCAGCGACTGCTGGATGTAGAGCGGCGAAGATTTCAACACCGGGTAATCGGCCATGGACGCTTCGCTCGAATCGGCCACGGATTTCAGCATTTCCGGAGTGGGCACCGGCGGCTTGCCGCTCTCTTTCAACTCATAAGCAATCATCAGCCACGATGCTTGGCCTTCCACGACCGCCGTGTGAGCGAGATTTTCATCGTCGTTGCTGGGAGTTTCTTCCATGAAATGATCGAGGTCGAAATGCTGATCCGCCAAGGCATGCGATAGCTCATGAGCGAGCGTGGTCGTCTCGCCTGCCGATGACGGGTCATCCAGCAAAAACAGCTTCTTTTCGTCGTAGTCGTAAAAGGCCGCCGCTTGCTCCGTCAGCAAGTCGATGGTCGATTTCTTAAGATCGAAATCTTGTGGAACCAGTCCGAACATCTTGAGCGAAAGCTCATCGGAGCGGATCTCTTCCGGTTTCAACGTTTTCTTGATGCGCTTATTCAGGAACTGCCTTAGTTGCCGCTTAGTCATGCGGCCATAAGCCACCGAATGGTTTTCCGAGAGGCCTGTTATTTCCGACAGCGATTTAACAATCGAATCGATCTGAGCAAACGCGGGATCGTCGCGGATTGTTTGCTTGGCGGCGAATGACAGGGACACTACCGCCGAGACGGCCACGACGGTAAGGATTTTACGAAGCATCAGGGAAGAACGGGCGCTCTCTCTAGCCTACCGGATGCGTAATCTTTCCTAACCGGTGCGGAATGTAAGATGCGATGTTATTCTGGAAGCGCCCCCATCCCGCCTCCGTACTTCATGGATTTTCTTGCCGGTCTCAATCCGCAACAGCGTGAAGCCGTTGCCCACATCGAAGGTCCGCTGTTACTCCTCGCCGGCGCGGGCAGCGGAAAAACGCGGGTGATCACGCACCGCATTGCCCATCTCGTTCAAACCCAGCACATCCCCGGTCCTGCGGTCTTGGCCGTCACGTTCACGAACAAAGCGGCCGAGGAGATGCGGCAGCGGGTTGACAATCTCATTGGCGATGCCAGTGCCGCCAAGACGCCCGTCGTCTCCACGTTCCACTCGTTTTGCGTTCGCCTGTTGCGGCGCGATGGCGCATCGCTCGCCGATCTTCGCCAAGGCTTCACCCGGCGATTCACCATTTACGATGACGACGATCAGCTTGCGCTGATGAAAGCCATATACCGGCAGCTCGGTTTGGACGAAAAGTTCATGGCGTATCGCGCGGCACTATCGCGTATCAGCCATGCCAAGAGTCATAAGGAGAGCCCGCAAGACTGGTACCAGGCGGCCACCGATCCTAAGCTGACGCGCCTAGCCAAAATCTACGATGTCTACGAAGAGCGCCTTCGCCAAGCTAATGCGCTGGATTTCGATGATCTTTTGCTTGAATCCGTCCGCCTGCTGCGCCATGACGAGGTGCTGCGCGCGCTATACAACCGGCGGTTCGAATTCGTCATGATTGATGAGTATCAGGACACCAACCGCAGCCAATATGAGCTGATGCGCGCCTTGACGGAAACGCGCCAGAACGTTTGCGTGGTTGGCGATGAGGATCAATCGATTTACGGCTGGCGTGGAGCCGACATCCGGAACATTCTTGATTTCGAGCGCGATTATCCCGCCTCGGTAGTGATCCGTTTAGAGCAAAATTACCGCTCGACGAAAAATATTCTCGAAGCCGCCAGTGCGCTGGTTGCCAACAATCAGGAGCGCAAGGGCAAATGGCTTTGGACGCAATCCGATGCGGGCGCGAAGATCGGTTACTATGAGGCGCCGGATGGCGAAAACGAGGCGCTGTTTATCGCCGACACCATTGAGAAAATCCTCTCCAGAAGTCCGGCCGAGCGCGTGGCTGTCCTGTACCGCACCAATTTTCAATCGCGCCAGATCGAGGAGGCGCTGCGCCGTTATGGGCGTAAATATTTGGTTGTGGGCGGGTTCAGTTTCTATCAGCGCGCTGAAGTGAAGGACCTGCTCGCCTATCTCAAGGTGCTGCTCAGCCCGCGGGATTCCATCAGCCTGTTACGCATTATCAACACCCCTGCGCGCGGCATAGGGAAGGGAACGCTCGAGCAGATGGAACAGTACGCCCTCGCGCATGGCATGAGTTTGTGGGACGCGCTGCCGCGGATGCTCGAAGCGAAGGTATTTCCGACTCGCGCCGAATCCGCCGTCAAAGCCTTTGTCAGCCTCATCACCGGCCTCGCCGCGGACGTGGATCATAAAGCTGTCGATGAGATCTTGCGCGAAGTCCTGGACAAGACCGGTTACCAGGCGATGCTGAAGAATGACCCATCGCCTGACGCCGAATCGCGTCTGGCCAACCTTGAAGAGCTGATCAATGCCGCAGTCGAGGCGAACGAACGCGGCGAAACCGCTGCCGAGTTTCTGGATCATGCCGCCTTAGTCTCCGATGCCGATGCAGTGGATGAGCGGGCGCCCGTGTCGCTGCTGACCGTTCACAACGCCAAGGGCCTCGAATTTTCGAACGTCTTTTTGGCGGGGATGGAGGAAAATCTTTTTCCGCACAGCCGCTCGGTCAATTCCGAAGCGGCGATGGAGGAGGAGCGGCGCCTTTGCTACGTCGGCATGACTCGGGCGGAGAAGCGTTTGTATCTCACCTGGGCGCAATACCGCCGCAGATTCGGTGGCGACCGGCCGGAAATTTGCTTGCCTTCGCGCTTTCTGAATGAAGTCCCGCCGTCGTTGCGCGAGAAGCTTTCAGCGTACAGCCAGCCGCGCGCCGAGGAAGTGGATCTGTTTTCCGAGCAGTACGATGTCCGCGAATCCGTGAAGCGTAATCTCTATACGGGGCGCACCTACAATTCTGTCGAAAACATCGCGCAGTTCTTTGCTGAGCGCGGCATGCCCCCGCCCTCGGGATTCACGCGAAAAGCGAATACGACTGCGATGGAAGGGCAGACACAGCCCCCGGCCACGCCGCGTCCCGCACCGCCCGTACGTGGAAATGCTCCCAGCCGGACCACTGGTTTTCGCTCCGGCGCCGTGATTCAGCACCCGAAATACGGCCGGGGCACCGTGCTGCGCCGGGAAGGCGATGGCGAGGATGCGAAACTAACTATCAGTTTCCCGGGATACGGGTTGAAGAAAATTGTGGAAAGATTTGCAGGAATAAGAATCGACGAATGAATACCAAGCACGTGGAAGAGAAGAGCGAACGTAAGAAGCTGAAGCGCGCGGCGCGTAAAAAGGCTGCGCCGAAGGCCAAGCGGGCCGCTGGAGTAGCTCGCGGCTCGAATAAACGAAAGGTGAAAAAGTTGGCGAAGGGCCAGCGTAAACGCTAAACGAGCTTCATCCGCGCCTGGCTCCGGATTTGGTTTCTCTGATCCCGACGCCAGGCGTCGAAAGGCGGAACCCTACTCGCTCCATGGCGTTCTGAATGTACTGGTTTCGCATGAACCAGCGCCAGACGTTCCCGGTAAGCAGATTTTCAATACTCAAAAGGGTGATGCCCACGTCGATCCCGACTACGTCCTGATTGACCCAAAGCTTTTCGTCTTTCCAGTTCGGGTTGAAGGCGTCCGTGAAGCCGTAGCGCTGGTAGATCTTGTCGCCGTAGACGTTATACATCTCGCGCAAGACGGGCAAGCAGATTTCGGGTGCGAACATCAGCGATCCCGCCGCCGCGCAGGGAACCAGGGTTCCGTTGGCCAAATTCGAGTCGGTGGTTGCCCCCCAATTCATATAACCCGTCGGGCTGTCGGATACCGTGATGCCCCACATGTTGGGGCCGTAGTCCCCGTATCTCGATCGCAGGCTGATGCAGAAATCGCGGTGCGCATAGGTTGCCATTTGCGAATTTTCGAAATAGTCGAGAAAAGAAGGGTCGCCATCCTTCTGATGCCGGAAATCGACCCAGGCGTGCGCATACTGGTGCGTGAAAAGCGGACCACCGCTGATAAATTTCCACTTCTCGTAAGTTACTCGTGGGCGGAGCCACGCATACCAGCTATCGGCAGGAATGGGGTGACGCGGAGAGCCGATCGCCAGCAAGTATAAAATGGACGCTTCGCAATAGGCCGTCCAGCGAAATTCAATAAAACCCGATCCCGGCCGTACGCCGTGCGACAAAATCAGCGGGTTGCCGTTCAGCATCCAGACAAAGTCCACGCGTTCGAATATTTCTTTCGCCAGGGTTCGGATTTCGCGGTCCGCTGAAAAATAGCCCTGCACCGTAAGCACGCCGGCCAACAGCAGCGCCGTGTCGATGCTCGAAATCTCGGAGCCCATCGCTCGCGCGCCGTTGCTCGCGTCCATGAAATGGTAAAACCAGCCATGATCGTGAAACGCGTGAGCCCATAGGAAGCGAAGCGTGGTGAGGGCGCGTAGCCGCGCTTGTTCCTTTGATACCCAACCGTGATCGGCGCCGATCACAAGCGCCGTAAGTCCGAAGCCGGTGGCCGCAACGCTGCCGACGTCGTTCCCGGAAGGCGAGCCGTCCATCCGCCCGCGATCCAGAAACAGGCCGGTGTGATGATTCCACTGATCCCAAAAGAAACGGAACGATCGTTTGGAATAATCCTCGAGAAACTGCCGCTCTTCCGGCTTCAGCGTGAGCCGGGCAGAGGGCTGCGTAATGGCGGAAAACGAGTTTCGCGACGCCAGCGCCGCTCCGGCGCCCGCAGACAGAAACTCCCGCCGCGAGAAACCAACGTTCTTGGATTCCACGACCTTCAAAGCGGACTAAATTTTAGGAACTGATTCTAGTTTAGACGAAAAGCACTCGCCGTGGGCAAGGCGATTTTTCATGGTTAAGCCGCTATACTGGCGCATTACAGTGTCGCAACTCCTCAAGACCAAGGACATCGATGCGCTCGTCGAGGAGACGCACGTCGAAGGAAAGAGGCTAAAGCGCTCTCTTGGTCCCTGGAGCCTGATCGCCTTTGGCATCGGCGCCGTGATCGGCAGCGGTATCTTTACCGTCACCGGAACGGCAGCGGCAGGACAACGCCTCAATGTTCCCTCCGTGTTTAACGCACCGCTGCTCGATCTGTTGCGCCACGGCAGCGCGGCCACTTCCATGATCGGCCGGCCGGGCGCGGGCCCGGGCCTCAGCCTATCCTTTATTCTTGTTGCTCTAACTTGTGGCTTCGCGGCGCTTTGTTATGCCGAGCTGGCCTCCATGATCCCCATCGCCGGCAGCGCCTATACGTACGCCTACGCGACGCTCGGCGAAATCATTGCCTGGATCATCGGCTGGGATTTGATCCTTGAATATGCCGTCTCCAACATGTCCGTGGCGGTTGGTTTCTCGGCCTACTTCAATGTCATGTGCGATTACTTGTTCGGCATGCATCTGCCAAAATATCTTTCCGAGCCTGCCATCGTAGAGGGCCGCTTCACTGGAAGCCTCTTTAATGTCCCCGCTTTGCTCATCGTGATGCTGCTCAGTTGGATTCTGGTTCGTGGCGTAAGGGAAAGCGCCGGCGCTAACAATGTGATTGTCGCGGTGAAACTGGCTGCCGTGCTGCTCTTCGTATTCGGCGCTGCGCGCGCGGTGCAGGTCTCGAATTTGCATCCCTTCCTCCCGAATGGCTTCCCGGGAGTATTGAGCGGTGCTGCTATTGTGTTTTTCGCCTTTATTGGCTTCGACTCCGTTTCGACAGCCGCCGAAGAATGCCGAGACCCGCAAAAAAATATGCCCATCGGCATCATCGGAACGCTGATCGTTTGTGGCATTCTCTATACTGCTGTGGCCTTCGTGCTCACCGGCATCGTAAATTGGCGAACCCTCGATAATGCCGCGCCTGTGGCCAACGCCCTGGAAGCGATCGGCATGAACAAACTGCGATTCACGGTCACCGTCGGCGCACTGCTCGGAATGATCTCTTCACTGCTGGTCTATCAATATGGACAGGCGCGCATCTGGTTCGCCATGTCGCGCGACCGCTTGCTGCCTGACGTCTTCTCGCGCGTTCACCGCCGATACCGCACGCCGCACATCAGCACTTGGCTCGCGGGCTTGGCGGTCGGGATACCGGCAGGCATTTGGGACATTGGCACTTTCGCCGACTTATCGAATATCGGGACCTTATTTGCGTTCGTCATCGTCTCCTTTGGCGTACTGGTCCTGAGACGCCAGCAGCCCGACCGGCCGCGCTCGTTCCGCGTGCCATTTTCCCCCGTGACACCGTTTATTTCTATCGCGGCGTGCTTCGGCCTGATGCTGGGTCTTCCGCTCGAAACCTGGGTTCGATTCGTCGTATGGCTCATCATCGGCCTGTTCATTTATTTCCTCTACAGCCGCAAAAGAAGCCCTCTGCACGAATCGCCTTAGGGGATCTTCCATGAAGAAGCCGACTCTGCAATACCTAGTTCTTGGCGTGTTGGCGGCGTGGGCCCTGATCGCGCAACTTACCTTTTCCGGATTTCTGGTCTATCTCCAAGCCCGATCTCCGGACCGCGTACAAGCGCCTTTTTACCGCGACGACTACAGCACAAGTATCGGCCGAATCCCGCCCGAGTATCGGAACAGCGGGCTGAAGATCAACGACGAGATCGTAGCCTTCGATGGCGAACAGATCGAACGCGAGCAACAGTTTGACGACGAGTGGCTGAATCTCCGGCCCGGCCAAACGGTAATGGTTACCATCAGACGCGACGTTAATGGCCAGCCGCGGACTCTGAACGTTCTGGTGAAACTACGACGGCATGCCTCCGAAGCGCTTGGCTGGATGTTCGTCATCACTCTCTCCGTCTTCCTGCCCATTAGCTGCCTGTTGGTCGGCTTCTACATCGCCTTCGCTCGCCCATTCGACCGCCTGGCCTGGATCACGTTGGCGATGCTCGCATCCTTTGGACAATTGGCCGGAAGCGGCACCTCCTGGTCAATCTGGTCTCCTTGGCGCGAGTTATTGCTGATTTATCACCCGATTCTAGACAACACCTGGCCGCTCTGGATGCTGCTGTTCGCACTCTATTTCCCGGTTCCGTTTCCCTTCATTCAAAAACACCGCTGGGTGAACTGGCTGCTGGCTTTTCCCCTGGCCGCGCTGGCCGCTCTCGATCTCTATGGGAACTTTGCCGAAGGAGCGCACATACGCGACTTAGGCCGGTTGGCTCTTTTTGAAAAATCGGCCAGCCCGTCGGTGATCGTCCTCATCACGTTGTATGTCTTCGCGTTCTTCTTCCTATTGGGGTTCAAAAAGAAGGTTGTTACAACCAACGACGCGCGCCGGCGCCTGAGCGTGATGATTTTCGGTTGCTCTCTCGCGCTGGTGCCCATTCTTCCGTTTATCCTCAGCCGTCTCAATCTGATTCCATTCATCCCCCTGTGGACACTGTTGTTCCCCATGCTCATCTTCTTCCCGATCACCATGGCCTATGTGATCGTGGTGCAACGCGCGATGGACGTGCGCATGGTGGTTCGCAGCGGTGTGCAGTACGCTGTTGCGTCGAACGGTGTGAAGATTCTGCGCGTCGTTCTGATCGCTTTGGTCGTGCTCCTGACCCTGCACTTCGAACAGCGAAGCGATCGCCGGTTAGAGGGCATTTTCATCGCGGCGCTCGGCATCGCGCTCATCTTTACCGTCGGCCGTCTGACAAGACAGGCAAGCAAATGGATGGATCGCCGTTTCTTCCGAGAAGCGTATAACGCCGAAATGATTTTGACGGAATTAAGCAGCTCGGTGGCAGGCATCCGCGATATCAAGACGCTTCTCGAAACCATCGTGACCCGCATCGCCGCCTCGCTGCATGTGCCGCGTATCGCCGTGCTGCTCGATCGCGACGAATCCTTTCAACCCGCCTTCGCCGTCGGTTTCAGCGGTTCCACTCCCCGCGTCGAGTTCAAGCGCGATACCGCCACCGTCCGGTTTCTCCAGCATCAACTCGCTCCTTCGCGCGTCTATTTCGACGATCCGCAGTCCTGGGTGCATGGCGTCTCCCAGCAGGAACAAGCGGGTTTGCAAACGCTGGATGCCCAGGTGCTGCTGCCGCTGACGATGAAGAGCCGCCTGCTCGGTTTGGTCAGCTTAGGCTCGAAGCGTTCCGAGGTGCCTTACACCAAAGCCGATTTGCAGCTCTTGAGCGCCGTCGCTTCGCAAACCGGTCTGGCTCTCGAAAACGCGCAATTGACCGAAAGCATCCGGCAGGAGGTTGCGCAGCGCGAGCGGCTCGATCGCGAACTCGAAATCGCCCGTGAAGTGCAGCAGCGCCTCTTTCCTCAAAAGCTCCCCGAAGTGGCCGGGCTCGATTTTGCGGGTTACTGCCGTCCGGCGCTCGGCGTCGGCGGCGACTACTACGATTTCATCCATCTTTCCGGTGGCGGCTTGGGCATCGCAGTAGGAGACGTTTCCGGCAAAGGCATCGCCGCGGCCCTGATGATGGCGAGCCTCCAAGCCTCCCTGCGCGGCCAGACCATCAAGCCTTGTGAAACGCTCTCCGAGATGATCGGACACATCAACACGCTGGTCTACGAAGCCTCGGCGGAGAATCGCTACGCGACTTTTTTCTATGCCCAGTACGACGCGGACAATCGCTCCCTGCGCTACGTGAACGCGGGGCACAATCCACCCATCGTTTGCCGTAAACAAGGGGATGAGATCACTTTCCTACGCCTGGAAGAAGGCGGTACCGTCGTCGGCGCTTTCCCCACCTTCCCGTATCGGGAGGGCCAAATACAGCTCGAGCGAGGCGACGTGCTGGTCGTTTTCACCGATGGCATCAGCGAAGCCATGAATACGGCCGACGAAGAATTCGATGAAGAACGACTTCTCGATGCTCTGCGAACCTGCAATGCCCGTTCCGCCGCCGGCATCATCACCTATATTTTGGAAAAAGTGGACGGCTTCACCGCAGGCGCCAGGCAGCATGACGACATGACGGTGGTGGCTGTTCGTCTGCAATAAATGAGCTATGCAACTCCCCGATTTCCGGAACGCCCGCGTCTATGATCTCGGCCAGCCCTATTTCACCGGCATGCCGCATTACCCGTCCCATCCGCCGTTTCTTTACAGTTTGACCAAAAAGCACGGTGACATTTCCTATGGCGGCGGTATTTCGTCGGCAGCCGATGCTATCGCCCTCGGCACGCACGTCGGCACGCATATCGATGCGTTGAGTCATTTCTCCTGTAATGGAGTATTCTTCGGCGGCCGCAAAGTAGAGCATTCCTACGAACGCGGCATGGCGGAGCTGGGCATCGAGACGGTAGCGCCCATCGTGCGGCGCGGCCTGCTGCTCGACATCGCCGGCCTCGAAGGCGTAGACGTGCTTCCGGTAGATTTCGAAGTAACCGCCGATCACCTGATGCGCGCCGCCAAAGCGGAAATTCGCGAGGGCGATATCGTTTTGATTCGCACCGGCTGGGCGCAATTCTTTCCCGACGCCAAGCGCTACATCAATGACACCGCCGCCCCCGGACCGGCGATCGAAGGAGCGCGCTGGCTGAGTTCCCGGAAAATCTTCGCCGCGGGCTCGGATACGGTCGTTTTCGAGAAAACGCCGAACCAGTCTCTACCGGTGCACGCGCATCTGCTTGTCGAATCCGGCATTCATATCATTGAGGTTCTGAATCTGGAGGAGCTGGCCCGCGATCGTGTAACCGAATTTGTCTTCGTGGCCGCGCCCATGAACATCCGGGGCGCGACCGGAGCGCCCCTCCGGCCGCTTGCCTTTCCCGCCGGGCCCACGCTTTGATTCGCGGCGCGAACATGTTCAAATAAAGTGATCGGTTCAGCCGCCCATTCTTGCGGCGCCCCACTAGCGAGGAGTTTTATTTGGAGCCAGCAGTTCTCGCCTTGGAGGACGGTACAGTCTTCGAAGGAGTCAGTTTTGGTGCGCCTGCGCAGCGCACGGGCGAAGTCGTTTTCAACACCGCCATTACCGGATATCAGGAAATTTTCACGGATCCCTCGTATTGCGGTCAAATTGTCGTCCTCACCAACCCGCAAATCGGCAACTACGGAGCCAATCAGGCCGATTGCGAAGCCTCCGGCCCGTTTATCGAAGGTCTGGTCGTGCGTGAAATGTCCCCAGTCGTCAGCAACTGGCGGGCGGATGGCAAAGCCGAGAATTTCCTCGCCAAAAACGGCATTCCGGTCATCGCTGAAATCGATACCCGCCGCCTCGTCCGCCTGCTCCGTGAGCGCGGCGCCATGCGCGGCATCATCGCCGCCGGCGAGCACGATCACGCCCACCTCATCGCCCGTGCCCGCCAAGCCCCATCCATGGCCGGGCAGAATCTTGTCGCGCGCGTCTCCACATCCGCGAGTTATCAGTGGACGCAAGGCGTTGATGCCGTCTCCGTTTCCGATAAAGTGGCCGCGCCCATCGAGCCGCGCTTTCATGTCGTCGCTTATGATTACGGCATCAAACGCAACATCCTCCGCCATCTGGTGCAGATTGGCTCGCGCGTCACCGTGGTTCCTTCAGGTGCACCCGCCGAAGACGTTCTGTCGCTTCATCCCGACGGGGTCTTCCTCTCCAACGGCCCCGGCGATCCCGAGCCGCTCGAATATCAGGCCGCGCAGGTTAAGAAGCTCATCGGCAAAGTCCCCGTATTCGGCATTTGTCTCGGTCACCAGATCCTGGGGCTCGCGTTCGGCGGCAAAACCTACAAGCTGAAGTTCGGGCACCACGGCGCGAATCATCCAGTCTTGAACCATCGCACCGGCAAAGTGGAAATTACCTCTCAAAACCACGGCTTCTGTGTTGACCCCGCCTCCTTGCCCGACTCGCAAGTCGAAATCACCCATCTGAACCTTAACGACCAAACCGTAGAGGGCCTGCGCCACCGGAGCGAGCCGGTCTTCTGCGTGCAGTATCATCCGGAAGCCGCGCCCGGCCCTCACGATTCGCATTATCTGTTCAACGATTTCGCCGCCGCCATGGAGGGCAAGTACTAAGCGATGCCGAAGCGAACCGACCTGAAACGCATCATGATTATCGGCTCCGGGCCCATCGTGATTGGCCAGGCCTGCGAATTCGATTACTCCGGCACCCAAGCCTGCCGCGCCCTGCGTCAGGAAGGCTATGAAGTGGTGCTGATCAATTCGAATCCGGCCACCATCATGACCGATCCCGAACTGGCCGACCGCACCTACGTTGAACCGCTGAGCCTCGCCTTCGCAAGTGAAGTAATTCGCAAAGAACGGCCCGACGCGCTGCTCTCGACGGTCGGCGGCCAGACCGCCCTGAACCTCGCTGTTGAGCTCGCCGAATCGGGAATCTTAGACGAATGCGGCGTCGAGCTGATCGGCGCCAAAATCGACGCCATCAAAAAGGCCGAAGATCGCCTGCTCTTCAAAGACGCCATGCGCAAAATCGGGCTCGATATGACCCGTTCGCAATTGGTCAACAACGTCGAAGCCGGTCTCGAATTCGCCGCCCGCATGGGCTACCCCATCATCCTGCGCCCCAGCTTCACCATGGGTGGAACCGGCGGCGGCATCGCCTACAACCAGGAAGAGCTGGTCGAAATTCTCGAACGCGGCATCGATTTGTCGCCGGTGCGCGAAGTCCTGGTCGAAGAAAGCGTACTCGGCTGGAAAGAATTTGAGCTCGAGGTCATGCGCGATGTCGCCGGCAACGGTATCATCGTCTGCTCTATCGAAAACGTCGATCCCATGGGTGTTCACACCGGCGATTCCATCACCGTCGCACCCGCGCAAACCTTGACCGATCGCGAATATCAAATGATGCGCGACGCGGCTCTGCGCTGCTTGAACGAAATCGGCGTCGATACCGGCGGCTCTAACGTACAGTTCGGCATCAATCCGGAGAATGGCCGCATGGTGATCGTCGAGATGAATCCCCGCGTTTCGCGCAGCTCAGCGCTTGCCTCGAAGGCCACTGGCTTTCCCATCGCCAAGATTGCCGCCAAACTCGCCGTCGGCTATCGTCTCGATGAAATCAGGAACGACATTACGCGGGCCACCCCCGCCTGCTTTGAGCCCACCATTGATTACGTAGTGGTCAAAATTCCCCGTTGGCAATTCGAAAAATTTCCCGGCGCGGAGCCCGTGCTTAACACGCAAATGAAATCCGTGGGCGAAGCCATGGCCATCGGCCGCACCTTCAAACAAGCGCTCGGCAAGGGCCTACGCAGCCTCGAAACCGGCAAGTCTTCG
>DASYAX010000147.1:0-14270 GCA_036501045.1 Bryobacteraceae bacterium | reverse complement strand
GTGGCCATGGCAGGCGAGCCGGTCGGATTCACCCAGGTTTCGCCGTCCGGGAACGCGATCACGGTTCGGTCGCCCTTGAGCACTACCGTCGCTCCGCTGTCACTCGCCAGCCGCTCGGCGACTCCCAGGCGATCGGCCTGGACTTCCTTGGTGGATTTGCCGATGAGCCGTCCCATTTCGCCCGGATGCGGAGTTAAAATGCGAGTCTTGGTGGTATGCGGAAGCGCCCCGGCCAATGCGTTCAGCGCGTCCGCGTCTACGACGGCAGGCAGTTCGGCTTCTTCATACAGCGTTTTTACGAAACGAACTTGGGCATCTCCGGTTCCGAGCCCTGGACCGAGCGCCAAAACGGTCATTTTTTGAAGTAAATCAAGCACTTGGCTCGACTCTCCCAACGGCTCGGTCATCAGTTCGGGCCGAAACGCCGCGACAGCCGGCAAGGCGTCTTTCGGGACCGCAACGGTCACTAAGCCGGCTCCGCTGCGATACGAAGCCAATCCGGCCATGGCGGGAGCTCCGCTTTTACCAAACGAACCCCCAACAACCAGCACATGTCCATACATCCCTTTGTTGGAATCGCGAGGTCTTTTGGCGAATAAATGGCGAATATCATCGGGTGTGGTCAGGTTGAGCCGGAAATTTGGGTTCGTTTCGCAAAATTCGGCCGGCGTGCCGATGGGGACGACCACGAACTCGCCGAGATGGCTTCGTTTCGCAGCCGTGAAGGTAACGGTGTAGTCGGCCTGGACGAACTCGCCGGTGGGCAGGCCGGAAGGAAGGTCAACGGCCACTTTTTTCGCCAGCGGGAACCGTTGATTGATCATCCGGATGGCATCCAGCGCCGGACCTTTGGCTGGACCGGAAAGGCCGGTTCCGAGAACGGCGTCGACTACCACTGTCGCGAAATTGGCTTCGTTCGGTAATTCGCGGACGACGGGGCAGCCGCAGGCGTCGAGCATGCGCCGGTTAGCGAGCGCATCGCCGCTCAGAGTTTCGGGGTCGAATAGTTCGAGGACGGTCAGCTCACGGCAAAGCTGGCGTGTGAAGAGCTGGCGGGCGACGACGAAACCGTCTCCGCCATTGTTTCCTTTGCCGCAAATGACGGCTACGCGTTGGTCCTTCAGTGGGGCGAAGGTCTCGCGAAGAAAATCGACGAACCGGCTGCCGGCGTTCTCCATAAGAATCAAGCCCGGAATGCCGCGCTCGATGGTGAGCCGGTCCACTTCGCGCATTTCGGCCGTAGTCAGGATTTTCATGCGATCTGCACCTCGCGGGCAAACAAGAGCGTCATGTCGTCATGCAACTCGGGGACCCCGGTCCAACTGCGAACCGCGTCGAGAATGATACGGATGATTTCCTGGTCGTCTTCCCGCGAATGTTTGTGCACCAAATCGATGAGACGCTCTTCGCCGAACATTTCGCCATACGCATTTTCCGGCTCGGTGATGCCGTCGGTGTAGCACACGAGAAGATCGCCTGGCTGCAAGGTCAAACTGCTGGCGTCGTATCTCGAAAAGGGAAACGCGCCGACAACGGTACCGTTTGAATCGAGCGGCGTAACGCCTCCGTTGCGGAATAGCAGTGGAGCGAGATGCCCGGCGTTTGTGTAGCTCAAGGTACGGCTTTGCTCATCGAACATAGCGAAGAAAAAGGTGGCGTATTTTTCGGGCGAGGTGTGCGCGAAGAGCTGTTTGTTGAGCTTGGATACGAGTTGCGAGACGTCGATATCCGGGAGAGCGTTCGCTTCGCCGTCACTGGTGGGCAAATGTTGCGAGATCTGGGCGCGCAGAGCGGCTTGCAGCGTAGCCATCAGAAGCGCAGCGGAAATGCCCTTGCCGGCCACATCGCCGATGGCGAAGGCCAGCTTACCGCAGGCGATTTCCTGATAGTCGTAATAATCACCGGAGACCATGCGGGCCGGATCGCAGCGCACCGTAAGCTTCAGACCGCGCATAGGCGGGGCTTCTTTGGGATAGAGTTGGCCTTGCACTTCACGGGCGATCTCTATTTCCGTTTGCAGGCGCTCCTTTTCCTTCTCCACCACCAGCAGGCGTTCTAGATTGCCGGTCATCTGATTGAAAGATTCGCTCAGCTCGCCTAACTGATCGCGATCGGCCACCGGAATGCGCTGCCGAAAATCGCCATAGATGACGCGGCGGGTTCCTTCATACAGTTGATTGACGGCGCCGGTAATGCGGCGGGAGAGATTGACGCCGATGATAATAGCGACCAGCTCGACGATGACAAACAGCACGACCACGATGACAAACAGGACCGAGAGAGTGCCGCGAATCGATTCGGATTTAGCGAAGAACGTGCTGAGCACGGCGGAGGTACGCGAATAAACCCAAAGCACGCCATCGTAGGTTTTATTCGGCGTATCGATGCGATAGTGCGGAATGGTGGAGGGAAGAAACACTGGTAGATCGAAGCTGAACATCGCCGGAGGGAGGCGATGGGTGGGACGGGGATTGAAAGAGGACCGCGAATCGTCCACGCGGATCGAGCCGGCGGTGGCGACCGATTGCTTACCCGGCTCTTCGCGCGGACGCTCGATGAGCTGGATGATTCCCAAGTTGGGCACCAGGTTCTCCACGAATTCGTCGGAGAGAGGAGCGACGGCGGTCACTTGCGCCTGATCGCTGGTCCGATGACACCAGCCGTAGAAATGGCCACGCCACACCAGCAGACCGCTCGCGTCGTTCCAACCCGCAGGGAGGTTGAGGGGAGGGCTGTCCGGCGGGTAGCGATGAGATCCATTGCGGTCTTGAACATAGAAAGCGATGCCTGGGAAAGCGCCATTAAAAGCGTGCTGCATACCGGCGGCGGCATCGGCGCGCTGATCGGCCGACATTCTCTCCAGCGCCGCCACAGTGCCGTTGATTGGATCGAGACGGCGATCCAAGGCGGAACTGGCGAGGTAAATGGCCAAGTCATTGGTCAATCCCCAGACGCTCAGGCCGATGAGGACGAAGAGCAGAAGAATCGGCAGCACGCCCATAAGGCCGTAGACAAACAGCAGCCGGTTGCGAACGCTCCAAAGCGAATGACGCTGGACAAAGCGAAGCGCGCGGAAGGCCACGACCACCCCAAGCGGAATGAGAATCAGCAGCGTGAAGATGGCCAGGATCTCGTGGCCGGAGAAATAGAAGGCGAGATAGAACGCCAGGGCAGCCAGAAAGACAATCCCCGACACGCCGAGGCGCCTCGAGACTTGGCGAACTCGCGACATCTCTTGATTATGGCGGGTGAGCCCGGCGGGCGCCCGGCGGATACTATGCCAGGCGGGCTTTTTGAACTTTGCCGTTGCGGATGCAGGAAGTGCAGACGCGGATGCGCTTACCAGCGCCATTGACGAGTGCGTGCACGCTCTGCAGGTTCAGATTCCAGCGCCGCTTGGAGACGTTATGGGCGTGGCTGATTTTATGCCCGAATTGCGGCCCACGACCGCAGACTTCACAAACTTTTGCCATTGTAAACTCCTACTGTAGCATGGGGACAGAGGATGAAAACACCCGGCAGCACCTCAGATCCGCTTTGGTACAAGGACGCGATCATTTACGAGCTGCATGTAAAGGCCTTTGCCGATAGTAACAACGACGGCGTCGGCGATTTCGAGGGACTCATCCAGAAACTCGACTATCTGCAAGACCTGGGCGTGACTTGCCTGTGGCTCTTGCCTTTTTTCCCATCTCCCCAGAAGGACGATGGCTACGACATTTCAGACTATTTGAGCGTACATCCCAGCTATGGGACGATGGAGGATTTTCAAACCTTCCTCGCCGCAGCCCACGAACGCAACCTGCAGGTGATGATCGAGCTGGTGGTGAATCATACCTCCGATCAGCACCCCTGGTTTCAAGCCGCGCGCATGGCGCCGCCGGGCTCTCCGGAACGCGATTTTTACGTGTGGAGCGACACGGCGGAGAAGTACAAAGACGCTCGGATCATTTTCACCGATACGGAAAAATCGAATTGGACCTGGGATTCGGTTGCCAATGCGTACTATTGGCATCGCTTCTTCTCGCACCAGCCGGATCTGAATTTCGATAATCCGCTGGTCGTCGAAGAAGTGCTGAAAATTTTTCGCTATTGGTTTGATCTGGGTGTGGATGCGGTGCGGCTGGACGCCATTCCGTACCTGATCGAGCGCGACGGAACGAACTGCGAAAACCTTCCGGAAACGCATACGGCGATCAAGCGGTTCCGCGCCGAAATCGATGCGAATTATGGCAACCGGATGACTCTAGCCGAGGCCAATCAATGGCCGAGCGACGTGCGGCCGTATTTCGGCGACGGCGATGAGTGCCACATGGCCTTCCATTTCCCGCTGATGCCGCGCATTTATATGGCGCTGCGGCAAGAGGATCGCTTGCCGATCACCGATATCATGGCGCAAACGCCGGATATTCCGGAGAGCTGCCAGTGGGGCCTCTTTCTACGCAATCACGATGAACTAACGCTCGAAATGGTGACCAACGACGAGCGGGATTATATGTATCTTGCCTATAGCGCGGACCCGCGCATGCGGATCAATATCGGGATTCGCCGGCGGCTGGCTCCGCTGCTGGATAACAACCGGCGCCGGATCGAACTGCTGAACAGTTTGTTGTTTTCGTTTCCGGGGACGCCGATTCTTTACTACGGGGATGAAATCGGCATGGGCGACAACATCTATCTGGGCGACCGGAATGGCGTGCGGACCCCAATGCAGTGGAGCGGGGACCGCAACGCCGGTTTCTCACGAGCGACGCCAGCGAGACTCTACAGCCCGGTCATCATGGACCCGGTTTTCGGCTATGACGCGATCAACGTGGAGGCGCAACAGAGCGATCAGGCGTCGCTGCTGACCTGGATGCGCAACATGATTGCGCTGCGGAAGCTGTTCCGCGTATTCGGGCGCGGCACGCTCGAATTCCTGAATCCGGCAAACCGGAAAGTGCTGGCCTACCTGCGCAGATACGAGAGCGAGCAGGTTCTTTGCGTAGCTAATTTATCGCGCTTCGCGCAGCCGGTGGATCTCGACTTGCCCGCGTTGGAAGGAATGATTCCCGTCGAGATGCTCGGCTATGTGGAGTTTCCGGCCATTACCCGGCAGCCGTACCGTTTGACGTTGGCGCCCTACGGTTTTTTTTGGCTGGAATTGCACCCAGCGCGCGGCTCGGGAGCCGCGCCGCAGAATGAGCCGGAAGAAGCAAGGCTCGTTCTCAGCAATGGGTGGGCGACACTATTCGAAGGTTCGGCCAAAAGTGTGTTTGAAACGGCAATTCTGCCGGAATACCTCGCGAAGCAAAGCTGGTTCCCCCCGCGCGCGCTGCGCATTCAATCGGCGCAAATAATCGATTGGACCGCCTTTGAAGGAATCGACGCCGCGCTCTGTTTTGCGAATGTCCACTACGAGAACCGTTCCGCCGAAGGCTATTTTTTGCCGTTAGCGATTGGCGTTCGCGAAACGCCCGCGAATGCGGCGATCTCGGCAGTGCGCGGCCGAGACGGCAAGAGCAATTTATTCGATGGCGTTTGGGACGAGAACGTAAGCGCCGCTCTTCTGACGTTGATTCAAGATAGCGGTGAGTTACGCACAGCGCATGGTATGATTCGCGGCGCGGCCGGAGCGCTGCTGTCGCATCTGCCACAGCCGTCCAACGATCGTCTTTTCGTGCGCCGTGGTTCGCAAGCGCCGGAAAATTCCTCGATTCTGCTGGGCGAGCATTTCGCGCTGAAATTATTTCGCCGCCCAGAGGCGGGAGTAAATCCGGACGCCGAAGTCGGGAAATATTTGACCGAAACGGCGCGTTTCGATGGCATCGCCCCTTTTGCCGGCTCACTGGAATATGTCCGGGAAGACGCGGAAACGGCGACGCTCGGCCTATTACAGGTTCTGGTGAACAATGAAGGCGATGGCTGGACGTGGACAGTCGAAGAGTTAGAGCGTTATTACGAGAACTGCGCACCGCTCAAATTTCCCTGGCAACATCCTCCCCAGGAAACCGCAAACTTCTTGGAGTTATCTGAACAATCGACGCCGGAGCTGGCGCGGGACCATGTGGGCATCTATCTGGATTCGGCGGCGACGCTGGGGCGGCGCACAGCCCAAATGCATCTAGCGCTGGCCTCACCGACAAACGACCCGGCTTTTGCGCCAGAGCCGACGACGGCGGACGATCTGCGCTCGCTGACGACACGGTTACGGGAGCATGCGACGCGCGTTTTCGATGTCTTGAAAGAAAGCGTGTCCCAATTGCCTGACGACGCAGTGGAAGCCGCCGGGCTGGTGCTAGGGCGGCGGCGGCAGATTTTGGACAGTTTCAAGCGGCTGGACGGCAGGCGGATCGGGGCTTTGCGAACTCGGATCCACGGGAATTACTACCTGGGTCAGGTATTACGAGTCAAGACCGATTACCTGATCCTCGACTTCGCGGGCGAGCCAGCCCGTTCGCTCGCGGAGCGGCGCGCGAAACAGTCTCCGCTAAAAGATGTCGCCGGAATGCTGCGATCGTTTAGCTACGGAGCCTACGCGACGCTGATGAATTACACAACGCGGCGGCCGGAAGATTTGGCGAGCCTGATTCCTTGGGCGCGGCTCTGGGAACGGTCAGTTGCGGGGGTATTTCTGCGCGCTTATCGCGAGACCAGCGGGAATGCGGGGCATCTGCCGGGCGATCCGGACGATTTTCGCCAACTGCTCGAAGCGTATCTTTTGGATAAGGCGTTGTATGAGTTACTGTATGAGCTGAGTAATCGCCCCGCTTGGGTCAGGATCCCATTGGAAGGAATTCTGGCGCTGCCGCTATAGAGCCAGTGAAGAAGAGTAAAGCACCGTGACCGCGGAACTTGGTACGCTTCCGGAACAAACGAGACAGCGGTTAGAGGAATTGGGAACCGTTGACCTGGTGATCGGCCTGGTGGAGCACCTGGGCGGTGACAAGGCTGCCGCTACGCTGGCGGCCATTCGCCAGGGATTGGCGAATCTCGCGAATTCCAACCAGGCGAGCTTTGGCCGCACGGTGGTAGCGCACAACGATGGCGGAGCAGCGGGAGTTCCGGATGGTCTGGAGGATGAATCTCTCCGGTTGCTGAAATATTCGGCGCCGGTATTCGATCCTTCGATTACGCTGGCGCAAGGCATATCGAACGCCTACCGGGCGATCTGGGGAATCAGCGGCCAACTGAACGCTCGAGTGTGCGTGGTGATCGCGTCCGCGCTGGAATCCGTCACGCCGGAGTGGATTCATGGGTTAGTTCAACCGATTCTGGAGCGCGACTTCGATTTGGTAGCGCCCTGTTATGCGCCGCAAAAGTTTGAAGGTCTTTTGAACAGCGCGATCCTCTATCCGCTGACGCGGGCGGTCTACGGCAAACAACTCCAAAATCCACTGGGTCCCGATTTCGGCTTGAGCGCGCGCGTGATTCAGAGTTTGCTGCAGCCTGACACGGTTCGAGCCAGAGGAGCTTCGGCTCAGCAGTTCGTCCTGATTGGACCGACCGCGGTCGTGAAGGGATTCAAGGTGTGCCAGGCGCATCTAGGCCGGCGAATTTATTCGCCACCGGACTGGAAAAACCTGGATTCGATTCTGGCGAGCGTATTGGGCCCGCTATTTCTGGACATGGAGCGCGATGCGCCCTTCTGGCAGCATATCCGCCGTTCCGAGCCTGTGCCGACTTACGGCGAGCGCCTTCCGTTGACGGAGGAGACGGTGGCGGTGGATTTGCGCCGCTTGCTCGAGCCGTTTCAGTTGGGCTTTCGGAATCTGCAGGAGATTTGGAGTTTGGTGCTGCCGCCCGGGTCGCTACTCGAGCTTCGTAGAGTACATCGTATGGCGCCCGAAGAATTCCGGTTTCCGGACGAGTTATGGACACGCATCGTATACGACTTCGCGCTGGCGTACCGGCTTCGGACCATCGCTCGCGATCATTTGCTGCGAGCGATGACGCCTCTGTATCTTGGGTGGGTCGCCGGATATGCGCTCGAAGTTGAGGCGAGCGACGCCGCCGCGGTCGAGAAGCGCTCGGAACGCCTGTGCACGGCTTTTGAGAGCGGAAAGCCTTATCTCGTTTCGCGCTGGCGCTGGCCGGATCGTTTTAACCCCTAGCCATGCGGTGTAAAGAAAGGAGTGAGCCATGTGGATTCAAATCCAAAAAGCCTTGAACGAATCGACCTCTCGAGTGATCACGCAGATCGCGAACCTGCTACCCGGGTTGGCGGCGCTTGTGGTGGCCTTGCTGATTTCGGGAATCCTTGCGTGGATTGTCGCGTTCCTGCTGCGGCGATCGTTGCGCAGGATTCATTTCGATGAACGGCTGACGACCTGGGGATTCCAAAGCCTGGCCGGATGGTCGCCTTCGACGACTCCCACCGTTTTGCTCACCCGCAGCCTCACCTGGGTGATCGTGTTGATCGGATTTCTGATTGGTATATACGCGTTCGATGCGACACTGACATCGCAATTCGTAGAGCGTTTGTTCACCTATCTGCCCAACGTGTTGGCGGCGCTGATTTTATTATTTGCGGGAAATGTGGCGGCGCGTTTTCTTTCGCGAAGCGTGCTGATCGGCGCCGTCAACATGAATTTGCAATACGCGCGGCTGTTGAGCGTAGGCGTCAAGTGGATGGTTCTGGTGGTGACGCTCGCCATGGCGCTGGACCATTTGTCGATCGGCGGACGCATCGTATATCTGGCGTTCGCGATCCTATTTGGCGGGATTGTATTCGCATTGTCGCTCGCTGTGGGGCTGGGATCGAAGGATTTGATCAGCCGGTCGCTAGAGCGGGAAGCGGCGCGGTCGACGGAGGAAGTGGAGAGTCCGTTCCGGCATTTGTAGCGGTGGAATATATTTCCATCAGTAGGCGATTCCGAACAAAAGCCATGGGGAAATGTTGTTTCCTAAATATCCACAACCAAGATCCAGACGATTTTCAACAGATTTGTAGCCGTGCCCAATCAGCAGGTTGGCACGACGATGCGGCAATTGCCTGTGAATAAAACAAACGCCGCCTGGATTGTCGGCAATAGCTTCCTGTATCGTTGCGCGGGAAGGTTATGAACAAGGAGAAGGTTCTAGTTGTGCCTGCGTCCTGCCTCTGGGATCATGTGAAGCATATCAAGAAAGGGTTGATTACCGAGGGGACGGAGGAGCTTACGTCATTGATCGCCTGTTGCGGCTCCTTTGTGGATCGGACGGCGGCCGAAAATGACCCTTCCCATAAGCAAGTCATCCCGTATGCCGTGGTTCACCACTCCAATTCATTCTTCCTTCTGCAACGTAAGAACGCGCAGAATGAGCGACGATTGCACAACAAGTTGTCGATTGGCGTGGGAGGACATATCAATCCTTCTGAAATGAGTCTTGCTGAAGACGTCATTCGTCACGGATTAGCGCGTGAGATCGAGGAAGAACTCAACATCGCCTCCAAATATTCGGAGCATTTAGTCGGACTGATCAATGATGATACGACTGATGTGGGAAGCGTGCATCTCGGTGTTCTGTTTGAGATCGACAGCGCGTCGTTCGACGTGAGCGTTCGCGAGACACATAAAATGGAAGGCTCCTGGATGCCCTTCGAGCGTCTCGGTGAGAGCTATCCACGTCTTGAGACATGGTCGCAGATCGTATACGATTCGTACCTATGTACACGCAAGCCCCGGAATTTGCGCAACGGAACAACAGGATAGCCGCCACGGCGGAGTTTCCAGGAGTCCGTTTAGCTTAATCAGTCACTGTTTTTTGGTTCTAGCGTGGACGGCAGCGGCGTGCTACACTTTTGACACCGTCCGTCCTACCATCTCCCCCGGCTTCCGTCCTCGAAGTTCAGGAACTCCGTTTTTATGGAACGCGCTGCACGGCTGATCAAGAACAAGAAATTTTCCGAGAAGATTTTCACGGATGAAGATCTGGCGCGCGCAGTTTGGCCGAGCGCCGTCGGCAAAGCGATTTCGGCGCATACGGTGCGGGTCAAACTGGTGCGCAACACGCTGGTTGTCGAAGTGGAAGATGCCATTTGGCAGAAGCAGTTGTATCATTTGCGCGGGCAAATTCTCGACCGGCTGCGAAGGGTCACCGGGAGCGGCACGATTCAAGAAGTAGAATTCCGGGTAGCGATTCCGCGCCGCCAGCCGCAACGCGCCGAGTCCCGTGAACCCGCTACGGCCGATGAAGCCGACGGCATTCAGGACGTTGTGCTAAAGAAGGTATATCGCTTGTCGCGCAAGAAGGCCACCGCTTGAATTTATCTGAAGAAGAGGTCCGCTACGTCGCCGAGCTGGCGAATTTGCGGCTCTCCGGCGAAGAAGTACAACGCATGTCCCATGACCTGGGCCACATCCTGACGCATATCGAACAGCTCAACGAGCTGGATACATCGGAGATCGAACCGATGGCGCAAGTTCTGTTCGATGCGGACGAAACGGCCACGCTGCGCGAAGATATTCCATACACGCCTCTGAGCAATGCCGACGCGCTGGCCAATGCGGCTATCAGCGGCGCGGGCTATTTCAAAGTTCCGAGAGTCATCGAGCGATGAAGCCGATTGCGATCCCTACGCTCACCATTCCGGCGGTGCGCGAAGGACTCCTCAACAAGAATTTTTCCGCCAGAGAACTCGCCGAGGCCGCGCTTGCGTACGCGCAGGCAGAGAATCCAAAAACGAATGCCTATCTGACGTTCTCACCCGAGCGTGCTTTCGCAGCAGCCGACAAGGTAGACGCCGAGATCGCGAAGGGCGGATATGTAGGCGAACTGGCGGGCGTGCCACTGGGCGTGAAGGATGTGATCGTCACCAAGGGCCTGCGGACGACTTGCGGCTCGCGTATTCTCGAACATTACATTCCGCCTTACGACGCGACGGCGGTGTTTCGCCTCGAAGCGGAAGGCGCGGTGGTGATCGGCAAGCTGAATTGCGACGAATTCGCGATGGGTTCGTCGAACGAGAACTCGGCTTACGGGCCGGTGCACAATCCGCGGGCGCTCGACCGCGTTTCCGGCGGCTCCAGCGGAGGATCGGCGGCGGCCGTCGCACAAGGCACGGCGGTCATCACGATCGGCTCAGATACGGGCGGTTCGGTTCGGCAGCCGGCGAGTTTCTGCGGCGTGGTTGGCGTCACGCCCACCTATGGGCGCGTGTCGCGCTACGGCCTGGTGGCATTCGCCAGCTCACTTGACCATATTGGCCCGTTCGGCCGAACCGTGGAAGATGCGGCGACAGTGCTGCGCGTGATGGCGGGCCGCGACGAACTCGATTCGACTTCGGCTTTCGCGCCCGTCGACGATTATCAAGCCCTGATGAAGCATCCGGCGAAAGGCCTCAAGCTGGGATTGCCGGCCGAATATTTCGAGGGCCTGAACGCCGGGACGGGCAACGTGATCGATGCGGCGGTCCGGCAACTGGAGCGGCTTGGCTGCGAGATTCGTCAAATCAGTCTGCCGCACACCAAATACGCGCTTTCCTGCTACTACATCATCGCCACCGCCGAGGCCAGCTCCAATCTGGCTCGCTATGACGGCGTGCGCTACACCATGCGCAGCGAAGCGGAAACGCTGGGAGGGATGTACCGCAATACCCGCGGCTGCGGATTCGGCGCCGAAGTCAAGCGCCGCATCATGCTGGGAACCTATGTTCTCAGCGCCGGCTACTATGACGCCTATTACCGCAAAGCGCAGCAAGTGCGTACGCTGATCGCGCGCGATTTTTCGCGGGCTTTTGCCGATATCGACGCGATTCTCGCGCCGGTATCGCCCTTTCCAGCGTTTAAGATCGGCGAAAAAATCGACGACCCGCTGGCCATGTATTTGTCGGACGTCTATACGCTCACCGGCGATCTGGCAGGCGTGCCGTGCATGAGCGTACCATGCGGCGAATCGCCGGAAGGCTTACCGATCGGCCTGCAAATTTTCAGCAAGCACTTCGATGAGGCCACCATGTTTCGGGTGGCCTATAACTACGAACAAGCGACCATGCGCTGATACTCGCGTGACGCGCATCGGTCTGGCAGGTTGGGCGTATAAAGATTGGTGGGGCATTGTCTATCCCGCCAAGAAACCGCGCGGGTTTTCGGAGCTGGCCTTCCTCGCGGAGTTTTTCGATACCATTGAAATCAACGTTACGTTCTACCGGCCGCTGGCGCCAAAGACAGCGGCGCAGTGGCTCGAGCGCGTGCTCGCGAATCGCAATTTTCTTTTCACGGCAAAGCTATGGCGCGGCTTTACGCATGAGCGTAATGCCGGCAACGCCGACGAGCAAGCTTTCAAAGAGGGCCTCGCGCCGTTATTGGAAGCAGGGCGATTTGGCGCGCTGCTGCTGCAATTTCCGTGGTCCTTTCGCAATACGGTGGAGAATCGGGCCTATGCCAGTGAACTCGCTGCCCGTTTCGCGGAGTTCCCGCTGGTGCTCGAAGTACGCCATGGAAGCTGGAGCGAGCCGGGCGTACTCGACTGGCTCGAG
This sequence comes from Bryobacteraceae bacterium, assembly GCA_036501045.1. GTDB lineage: Bacteria > Acidobacteriota > Terriglobia > Bryobacterales > Bryobacteraceae > Bog-105. Next base: position 1,831 of record DASYAX010000147.1, on the reverse strand, counting down.
CAATTGCATCTTGGTCTCTGCAACATTGACCAGCCGCTTTTCAAGCGCTCGGTTGCGCCCAGCGCGCTGGCCACTTCGGCCGTAGGCTACGTACGACTGCATGGCCGCAATTATCAGAGCTGGTTCCGCGAAAATAAATTCGTGGGCGAGCGCTACGACTATCTGTACTCGATCTCGGAACTGGAGCCATGGCTGGATCGCATCAGGACGGTAGCGCATGCGGCTCCGGATACTTACGTGGTGACGAACAACCACTATCTGGGCAAAGGCGTGGTCAATGCGCTCGAGATTTCCTCGATTCTCAAAGGCGGGGCGGTAAAGGCTCCGTCTTCGTTGCTGGCGCGTTATCCGGAGTTGGCAGAGTTCGCCCGGGCCGATGACGAGTCGCCGCGGCAATTGTCTCTACGCTAGCTTCAGCACTTCGGACATTGGCGTATTTTTCCAATAGCGATTGAAGTTATCCACGCTCATGAAGGTTCGCGGGCGCATGCGATCGATATAAACTGTGCCGTGCAGATGATCGATTTCATGCTGCAGGATGCGCGCGTACCAGCCAGCGGCTTCGATTACGCGGGACTCGCCGTTGTGATCGAGATGCGTCACTTTGACTTTGCGCGCGCGCGGCACGACCGCGGTGAAACCCTGCAGACTCAGGCAGCCTTCAAAAAATTCTACGTTGGCGGGACCTTGCAGGGTGATCTTCGGATTCACGATTACCTGAAACGGCACCGGCTGGCGCTCGCGCTCCTTTAAGAACTCGGCGGTAGCGTCTTTCAGATTCTCCGGTTTATCTTCAATCACAGCGAGCTGCAGCGGCAGCCCGATCTGCGGCGCGGCCAAGCCTACGCCCGGCGCATCGTGCATGGTCTCGCGCATCCATTCGATCAAATCCTGCGTTTCACGGCTGCGGATCTCGGCCGCGGTCAGTTCTGTCGCCCGCCGGCGCAGAACGGCTTCCCCTACTTGTACAATTTTCAATCGCATCTCTTCATCATCGTCGGCTACACTCGTCGAAGTTGGCCATGCTAAACGATTCCACCGATCTATTGCCCAATCTGGAACCGGAGCCGCGCTGGCCGGTGATTATTGGCATCGCCGCAACGGCGGGTCTTTACCTGGCTATCCCCGAGCGTCTGACGCCCGGCCCTAATTGGCTCTTGGGCATGGTGGTGGGGATCCTGTTGATTCCCACCGTCATTGCGCATCGCATGGGGCGGGCGCGGCTCAATTACATTTTCGGTTTCAGCATTGTCGCCATACTCACCGGCGCGCTGATTTGGTCGCTCGGCACGCTGATTGCGGGCTTGCCCACAAAGAGCGAATCGCCAGCGGAACTGCTGCGCGCGGCGGTGGCCTTGTGGGCGTGCAATGTCTTGGTGTTCGCGGTTTGGTATTGGCGGTTAGACGCCGGCGGCCCACATCAGCGCGATCAGCATCGCTTCCACACCGATGGCGCGTTTCTGTTTCCGCAGATGACTCTGCCTGTAAATTCCAAGCTGGCGAAGAAGCAGTGGAGGCCCGGCTTTGTCGACTATCTCTTCCTGGCCTTCAACACGAGCACAGCGTTCTCACCCACCGATGTGCCGGTGCTCTCGCGCTGGGCTAAGGGGTTGATGATGGTGCAAAGCAGCATTTCGCTCGGGACCCTGGCGATTCTGGCGGCTCGGGCGATTAATATTTTGTGATTCGAGGCGTTGCTTATTGCAGCGCAGGGATTCGTTCCGGGCCGCTTCCTTTGGAAGCGAAGTCGGGGCTCGTTCGTTCGCGGCGCCTGGTCACCAAGCGGTCGAGATATAGGTAAATGACCGGCGTGATGTAGAGCGTCAGCAAT
>DASYAX010000146.1:0-3113 GCA_036501045.1 Bryobacteraceae bacterium | reverse complement strand
CTAAAACAAAAAAAGGCAGCAAGCTTATCAAGCTCGCTGCCTCTGAAGTACCTCAATAGGACCCGGCCGTTACATCCGGTTTCTTTACTAAATCTATTTGCGTGATTTTGGGGCTGTCCACGACGGGGACATCACCAGGTTATAAGCGTTAACGGTGCCAAGGCCGGTGGCAAAATCCCATCCGGTACCGGCTGCGTAGGCGCTCTCGAAGCTGCTGGCGTCCAAGAACGATCCGCACGTTGCTCCCGACCCTCCACCGCCTGTGAGAGTGCAGTCGGGCGGCGCTGTGTAGCCAGAGCCACCGTTCGTGAGAGTGATTGTGCCAACACCATCGGCAAGGGCCGAGCAAGCTGCCCCTGTTCCTGTTCCGGTGATGGTGCAGGTTGGATTGGAAGTGTAATTAGTTCCGCCAGCTGTGAGGGTCACAGAAGTTACCGTATTCGTGGAAGAGCTGCGCCTTGCGGTACAAGTGGCTCCGCTTCCACCGCCCCCGGATATTGCGCAGGTGGGCGTCGCGGTATAGCCGCTGCCCGAAGCCGTGAGGCTCAGACTTCCGACCGCGGTCGACGCGGTTGCTGTGCAGGTTGCCCCCGTCCCCCCACCACCTGATAATTTGCAAGTGGGAGCGCTGGTATAGCCGCTGCCCGGCGATGACACAATCGTTCCACCGGGAAATGGCAAGGTTTCCAGTGCAACCAAGCTCACCGCGGAACCGATCCCTGTAGAGAGCACGCCATAAGCTCCGCCGGTGTTATAGCAGTTTTGCGTTCCGTTAGGACAGGCAAGAGCAATGTCACCCTGGGTGACGTCGTGGAACACGCATCGGTTGTCGGGACCGCCGCTCGTGCTCGAATTGCAAGCCGAGAGCGAACCACCGAACAAAGTGTTCGTGTATTGAGAGTTGGCAATCGAGTAATAATAAGGATTCGGATTTCCCCAGCGCTCGCCGGTCTTCTGATTTACCAACGCTTGAATACCCGACATGATCGGCGAGGCGAAGGATGTTCCACCCGCCAGGCTCAAAGTTGCGGGACACCTCGACGTGCAATAGATGAACGCATGGCCCCACTGTCCCTGCGAAGCAAATAAAGAAACATCGGGAACGTCGCGCACGCCATCGCTGGGATTGCCGAGAATTCCCGACTGCCACGAAGGCTTGGGCAATCCCTGGCAGGTGCCGCTGTAGATGCCGGGATAGTTGGGGTCGGGCGCCCCGGTGAAGCAATTGCTGAAGCCTCCGCTACCCGCGACTACTCCCTTTGACCCGCCGTTGTTGCAGTATCCGGCCGTGCCATAGCCGGTCGAATAGCCTTCATAAAGATCGTAGAGAAGGCTTCCGCAGGAATCGTTCCACGGAATTTCAGGAACGTAGGATAAAGCGGAGCCGAGGTTGTTGGAATTGGTTGCGCTCCAGTAAGTGCTAACCGGAGGTCCGCCAAACTTGGCGTTGTAAGTGTCTTCGAAGTCGGTGCCGCCCACCGAAACGTTGTAAGCGGTGGAAGTGAGAGCGCTGACGGTGAGGCCTTCGTTCGCCACGGCGAGATCGCCGTCGGAGCTGTCGCCGCCCTCGTCGCCCGAGGATGAGAATACTGAAATTCCCTCCGTCACGCATTGTTGATACAACTGGCTGGTGTAGGCGTTATAGGAAGCCGTATCTTCCGGCTCGGATTCGCCGTAACTGACGCTGATGGTGTCGGGATAAGGACCGGCGGTGTTGATCAGGTTCTGCACGCCGATGAATGCGCCGAAATCGATTTCGGTGTCCGCGCAAGTAATCATCCACACGGCGGCGTTCGGCGCGGCGGCGCTAACCCATTCCACATCGAGGACGGCCTCAGTGTCATTGCTGTTGATGCCAGGGTCATAGCAGTTGACATATCCATCGGGACCGGAAGGACCGCTGGAAGTAGGTTGAGGCTGAATCTGCGCCATGGTGCCGTAAGGATAGGCGCGCGCCAAGCCGAACATCTTGCGGAACTCGTTCCACGGGCCGTTGCCTTGGGCGAGATTCGCCGGTGAGCAGGGGCCGGTCGTGCTGCCAGTGCAGTTTGATCCGGCCAGGTCGGTATCCTCCACGACGGCGACGATGTGGCCTCTACCGCTAATGCCCGCCGAGAATAGAGGATTAAGGTTGTAGATAGTTGCCAAGTCTGGCGGAGCCAGATAGTGATTCGAACCGGAGGTGTAGTTGGGGCGGGGTTTTACCAGCGCATGCGGAAAGAAATTGTTCAGCGAAGCGATTCCAATTATCGCAGGCGCGAGCGCTGCCGGAATCTGCGGATCGCTCATGTTGGCGATATGTTTCGTGCCTTTGACCTCGAGATTGTGAATCTCGGTATGAAAGGCTTCCCTTACCTGAGCCACGGTACCGGTGAAATCGATCAATACGCCGTTGTTGTAAACTCCGTGAACGGTGAACCCGTGCGACTGGAGCCACTCTTTAATCGTTTGAATGTCACCGGAGGCGAGACCGAATTTTTCGCCGAATTCGCGGGCGTTCAGCCAGTGGTGGAAGTTGGGCGAATTTGGGTCGTTCTGTTCTTCGATGAACTTATCGAGCGCCTGCTCTGTCTCTGGCGGACGCCGCAAGACCAATTGCATGTGATGAAGCTGGAAGCTCGCGGCGACAGCGCCGCGGTCGTTGCGCGCGTTGGCTTCACGGCGCGTAGCGCCAGCCAGCGTAACCAGTTTGGCTTCGTCGATTTTTTCGGTGATAAGAGACCGAGATTGGCTGGCGTGAAGATTTGGGGCGGCCAGCGTCATGACTACCAGTATCCCTGCTAACAGAGAACAAGTGCTGCGCTTCGGCATTGCATTCCCCCTGAGATGGTTAAGTAAGAGAGCATCGCCCTTCGAGCCGGGGCTGGCCTGGCATAGGTCAACCGCGTCAAATCGCCGATTCATTCGGCGATTCGAGGCGAAAGACAGAATCTTCAATCCTTATTTATGCAATGGCGTATTTGCGGCGGAGAAGCAGTATGGCGCCCAGCGCCGTCGCCGCCATCAGCCCAGTCGGCGCTTCCGGCAGCGGCACCGCCGATACGTCATCGAACGACCAGTAGCTGTCGTCATTCTCAAACAAGAATTCCAATAACGTGCTCGCACTCGTGGCC
>DASYAX010000145.1:0-11787 GCA_036501045.1 Bryobacteraceae bacterium | reverse complement strand
TCCGTCTTCGGGATGAGAAAAGAAACTGGAGCCGGGTACGGCGGCGACGCCGATCTCCTCGACTAAGTGACGGCATAGGTCGAGGTCATTCGCGAAATCGAAGGCCGATATATCACACATGACGTAATAGGCGCCGCGGGGAACGAAACAGCGGAAACCGGTTTTCTCGAGAATGCCGACGAGCACGTCGCGCTTGGTCTGATAATTGCGCGCCAGCTCGAGAAAATAGCTGTCGGGCAGTTGGAGGGCGGTCACGCCCGCCTGCTGGAGCGGCGTGGCGGCGCCGACGGTTAAAAAATCGTGAACCTTGCGAATGGACGCGGTCAACTCAGGCGGCGCGATCACCCAACCGACCCGCCAGCCTGTTACCGAGAACGTTTTGCTCAGGCTGTTGATGAGTACGCAGCGCTCGCGAAGGGCGCCCAGGGTGATGGGCGGCACGTGCGTTTCTCCATCGAACACGATGTGCTCGTAGATCTCATCGGTGATGAGCAGGCAATCGAATTCTTCACACAGCGCGGCCAGAACGGTCAACTCGGCGGTCGAGAATACGCGTCCGGTGGGATTGTTCGGCGAATTCAGAATCACCGCGCGGGTTCGTTTGTTGAAGGCGGCGCGGAGGTGGGCGGGATCGAAGGTCCAATCGGGCGGCTGCAACCTTACATAGCGACAGGCGACACCGCTGAGCTGCGAATCGGGCCAATAATTCTCGTAAAACGGTTCGAAGACCACGACCTCGTCGCCCGGATTCAAAAGCGCTAGAAAGGTAGCGATCATGCCTTCGGTGGCGCCGCAGCAGACGGTGACTTCGCGCTCGGGATCGATTGCGAGATTATGAAAACGGCGGTACGACTCGCAGACGGCATCGCGAAAGGGCTTGGCGCCCCAGGTAATTGGATATTGATTCAGATCATCGGCGATGGCGTTTTGGGCGGCGGCCTTAACCTGCGGCGGAGCGGGAAAATCGGGAAAGCCCTGCGCGAGATTGACCGCGTTGTGCTTCAGCGCAAGGCGGCTCATCTCGCGAATAACCGATTCGCGAAACGCGCCGATGCGCGCGCTCTGAAACGGGCCGGTCGAAGTAGTTGGCATCTTCTTACGGGCAGCTTACGCGACGGGCAGATCGACTTTGAGATAGATCTCAGACAGCGGAAGCTCGACGCCGATGGAGGGGAGGGACAGCGCCGCCGCGCCATCGGTTTCTTTCAGCAGCCAGCCATTGCCGGGCTGACGCGTCCATACTTCTACGTGGGCGCGGTCTTGCGCCACGGTTACGTATTCCATTAACGACGGAATGGTGCGGTAGTTTTCGAATTTCTGGCCGCGATCATAATTTTTGGTTGATTCCGAAAGAACTTCGATTAGGACGACGGGATTCGTTACGGTATCGAAGTGGGAATCGGTGAGAGCGGGGCCGCCGCAGACGACCATTACGTCGGGATAGGTGTAAAGGCCGGTTGCTGGTATGTTTAGACGGAGATCGCCGGAGAACACGTCGTAGGGGCCTGATTTGAGACGATTGCTGAGTTCTCGAACGAGGTTCGTAATGATCGTGGCATGCGCCAGGCTCGTTCCTGCCATGGCGAACATTTCGCCGCGGTAATATTCGCTTTTCGTTTCGGCCAGGCGCTCGCGCTCGAGATATTCCTCGGGCGTGATAAACGTGCTGGTCAAGGACGCCATTTCCTTAATTCTACATGTCGATGCGGCGCTCTTTATGGCGGGTCAGATACCAGCAGGGACTGTCGCCCTGCCGCGGGAATAACGAATTTACGCAGGTCTCGTCGCGCGGGTCGTCAAACATGAATTCGATCTTGTGGTCTTTGCGGGGCACGGCGTAATAGGGAGTGACGCGCACGGTAGAGAACGGAATGCGCGTGAAACGAAACGCGAGCGAGTCGCCGGCGTACAGCAGAGCCAGCAGAAAAACCATGCCGGCGAAGGCCCGTGCAAAGAAGCGCCGCAGCTTCAAACGTCCATCAGCCATTCAGGATGGAGGAAGAAAGATCGGGCGAGTGCAGATGGATGATGCCGCGGCGCAAGGCAATGGTTACGGCATTGGTCCGATCTTTGGCGCCGAGCTTGCTCAGAATGCTTTGCACGTGGGCCTTGATAGTACCCGGCGCGGTGCCCAGCATGTCGCCCACTTCCTTGTTGCCGAAGCCCCGCGCCACGAGGCTAAGAACCTCAATCTCACGGGGCGTTAGCGCGACCTCGGGGAAGAAGCCATGCAGTTGCTGGGTCACTTCGAGCGGAATAAATCGCTTGCCGGAGTGGACTACGCGAATGGCGCGCACCACTTCGCTGTGCACCATCTCCTTGAGTAAATAACCGCGGACGCCAGCTTCCAAAGCGCGGTAAATATCCTGATCGCCATCATAGGAGGTCAAGGCGATGATCTTCGCTTCTGGAAATTCACTTTGGATAGCGCGCGTGGTCTCGATGCCGCTTTTATCGGGAAGGCGTAGATCCATCAAGGTCACGTCAGGCCGATGCAGGCGGTGCAAGCGGATGGCCTCGGCACCCGTATTGGCCTCGGCCACGAGCTGCAGATCCGGCTCAGTGGACAAGATGGCGGCGATGCCCTTTCGCACCAAGTCATGGTCGTCGACGGAAAGAATTCGAATGCAATTAGCGGCTTCCAACGGAGTTACTCTAGCCTATCTGATGCTCCAACGCCTCTTCCGGTTTACTGCCAGATGGGCTGTTTTGCGAAAGAGGCAGCGAAACGCGTACGGTAGTACCGCGGCCGGGCGAGCTGTCAACGGCGAGTTGCGCGCCGATTTCGACGGCGCGTTCGTGCATTCCCACTAGTCCGAAATGGCCGAAATGTGAGCGCGCCGAGTCGAAACCGGTTCCATCGTCAATAATCAGTAATTCAATCTGCCGACCGTCGGAGTGAAGCTCGACAGCAAGCTCCTTGGCGGCGGCATGACGAACGCTATTTGAAATCGCCTCTTGCGCGATGCGCAGCAATTGATACTCCAATTCGGGGCGTGCCCTCAAGGAAATGGTATCGAGTTTGAGCGAGAGCCGGACGGGATGGCCGTCGGTAGCCTGGCGCGCGAGGCTGGCCAGTTTGTCCGAAAATTCGTGCGAGCCCGGTGCGATGGTTCGCAATCCCCAGAGCGACTGGCGCGCTTCGGTAGCGCATTTGGCGGCATCTTGAATGACCTCGCCGAGAAAGCTCTTCTCGCGGGAAAGGGGCAGCTTCGTCCAAAGCGCCTGTAATTGCATGGTGATTCCGGCGAGACCCTGCAGCAGCGTGTCGTGCAATTCGCGGGCAATGCGGCTTCTTTCGGCGAGCACCAGGTCAAATTCCTGTTTCAGGCGGCGAATCCGCATGCGATACCAAATCGCCACGAGGATGCCGAGGAGCAGGACCAGCAAAGGAATGAACCAACGGCGCTGATAGAGGCGCGGTTCGACGCTAAAGCTCAATGAAGCGTCTTCTTTACTCCACGCTCCATCGGCGTTGCGAGCCTTCACGCGGAAGCGGAAGCTGCCGGGCGGCAAATTGGTAAAGAAAGCCTCACGCCGGCTTCCCGCGTCGGTCCAGGTTTTGTCGTAACCGTCAAGCAGGTAGCGGAAGGTAACTTTTTCGGGGGAAATGAAGCTCAGACCCGCATAGCGCACTTCCACGTTGCGCTCCTCGGGGCTTAAACGAATACCCTCGCGAGGCTCCACGCGACTGCCATTCACCACGATGGAAGTGATGCTGACGGGAGGAGGAATGGTGTTGCTCGACAGGTGATTCGGATCGACCACGACCAAGCCGTTGGTGGTGGAGAACCAAAGACGGCCGTCGTGCGTGCGGCAGGCGGCCGGCTGCACGCCGGAGCGGCATTCGAACCTGAGCTGACCGGTGCTAAAGGGGATACTGGTTACGTAGCGAAGCTTGCCATCGGCAAAGCGCTGTAACTCATTTTCACTTACTCTGAATATTCCCTTGCTCGAAGCCATCCAGAAATTGGCATGGTCATCGCGGAGAATGCTGTAAATACGGTTATCATAGAGGCCGTCTTTCACCCGGATATGAGTTACAACTCCGTTTTTCCAGCGAAGAAGACCGGAACCGAGCGTTCCGAGCCAGGCTTCATGCCGATCTGGCCCCAAGTAGTAACAATCGACCGGGTGAGTTACATCCAAGGAATAACTCTGCTCGATATTGTCCTTTAGATACGAAAATCCAGGCGCATCACTGCTTACGAACAATTGCACGCTGCGGCCGCCGCTAAGGGCGACGACTCCGGACGAAGCTGGTAAACCGGCACTGACGAAGCGGGTTCCGTTAAAGCGATCCAGACCCTGGCCGGTTCCCGCCCATAGAGTTCCCTCCGCGTCGATGGCAAGGGCGCGAACCGAGGCGCCGGAAAGCCCATCTTTTTCAGTGTAGGATGCGATCACTTTGCCGTCTTTGAGGCGGTTGATTCCCTTGCCGGAGCCTACCCAGAGATCACCCGCCGGATCTACCTGGAGACTAAGAATGGTGTCATCGAGCAGACCGTTTTTCCTGGTAAGGGCCTGAAAACGATGACCGTTGTACAAATTCAGGCCGTGGCCTAAGGTTCCTATCCACAAACGGCCGCGTTTGTCTTCCAAGACCGGGCCGGCATCGTTACTCAACATTCCTTCGTTGGTCGTGTAAGGAGTTACTTTGGCATCAGTAAGTTGGTCAAGTCCATCTTTCGTTCCGGCCCATAGGCTGCCCTCGCGGTCGAAATATAGCGAGAGAACCAAGCTATGGGACAGGCCATCGCGGGTGCGATAGACGCTGATTTCGCCGTTCCGATAACGGCTGATACCGTCATTCGTTCCGATCCACAAACTGCCGCCGGGCCCCTCGGTCAAGGCCGAGACTTCATCGTCGGGCAAGCCATTGCGGGTGGTCAACGTTCGGGAGGGCGCATTTTTGTTTTCGCTCGAACGGATTTGCGTCAATCCAGAGGATGTTCCGGCCCAGACGCTACCATCTTTCGAGCATTCGAGCGCGGTCACGGTTTCACGGGGAGCGATCTCGGCGTCCGAGTATCCTTCGAAACGGCCATGTCTCAGGCGGCTCAGGCCAAAATCGATGCCGGCGACCCATCTGGTTCCGTCGGCCGCTTCGCAGGTATCGTGAACGGAGTTGGTGGGCAGCCCGTCGGCGGTGGTGAAGACGCGCATTCCGCCGCCTGGGTCTAAACGAACCAATCCACGGTTGGTGCAAATCCAAACGGCGCCGCGCGCGTCGGAAGCCAGACAGAACGCGTTGTTACTTGGCAGCCCGGTGCGATCGGTGAAGCGCGTCAATCGTCCATCGGGAGCGATGCGGACCACGCCGCTTCCTACCGAAGCGACCCACAGATTTCCGCTGCGATCTTCAAGCAGCGCGCGGATCAGGCTGCGCTCCAAGCCGGCGTCCGCGGCCTGGTCGAATTCGCGGAAATGCACGCCGTCGAAGCGAATCAGACTGTCCTGCGTGCCCAGCCAAAGGAACCCATCATGCGTCTGCAGGATGGAGTAGATGGTCGGTTGGAACAATCCTTCCTCTTGGCCCCAGATGCGATGCGCATATTGCGTAAGGGTTTTATTGGGATCGAGCGCAGAGCTGGGCGCGACGGCTATTAAGAGCAGCACGGCCAGAGATACGAGTGTATTCGCTCGAGACTTCACTTGTTCGATACTATTCTCGCGCTTTGGTTGTGTGCTTGTACTATGCCGAATGGCATAGAATCAAGCCCCTCTTTTGGCAGTCGCAGGCGGAGTGCGCGCGAGGCGATAGTTGGGACTAGCGTCTATGGACACAGATTCAAGAATTCCACCCCAGCAAGATAGCGGCGGCCCGGCAGCGCGCCCGAGGAGGCGGTGGATGGTTTGGATAGCCGCCGTCTTTGTTTTGCTGGCCGGCGCGGGTTATCTGTTGTCGCAGCGCTCGAAGGCTACCGATTCGGAAGCAAGTAAGAGCAGCGGCAAGAAAGGCCGCCGGGGCGGAGGCGCGACGCCGGTTTCGGTGGCAAAAGTAACGCAGGGAAACATGGGCGTGTACATCAACGCTCTAGGAACCGTTACGCCGGTTTATACCGATACCATTACCAGCCGGGTGGCCGGTCAGTTGATGGAGGTGCATTACCGGGAAGGCCAGATGGTGCATAAGGGTGATCTGCTGGCGGTAATTGATTCGCGTCCCTATGAAGCAGCGTATATCCAGGCTCAGGGTCAATTACAGCGCGATCAGGCGCTGCTCAATAACGCGCACATCGATCTGGACCGTTACCGCAGCGCGTACTCGCAACACGCTATTCCGGAACAGACGCTGGCCACGCAGCAGGCGACGGTCAACCAGTATGAGGGTACGACGAAGTTGGATCAAGGCAATGTGGATTCCGCTAAGGTGAATATCGATTACGCGAGAATCACGGCTCCCATCGACGGCCGAGTGGGTCTGCGGCCGGTGGACCCGGGCAATATCGTGCAGGCGAACGGCACCACGGCGCTGCTCACTATCACGCAGATTCAGCCGATCACGGTTATCTTCACCATGGCCGAGGACTACATTTATGACGTTGCTACGCAGATGCGGGCCGGACACACGCTACGAGTGGACGCGCTCGACCGAGACAACCAAACCGAATTGGCGCAGGGAACGGTTCTGACGCTCGATAACCAGATCGATACCGCCACCGGAACCGTTAAGGTGCGCGCGTCGTTCCCGAATCGCGACTACCGGTTGTTTCCCAACGAATTCGTCAACGCGAAGCTGCTGGTGAAGACGCTGATGAGCGTAAATATTATTCCCACCGCGGCCATTCAAAATAACAACGATGTTTCCTTCGTGTATATCGTGAACGCGAACAACACGGTGCAATCGAGAAATATCAAAGTCGCGACGACAGACGGGCTGTCGGCCGCGGTCACGGGTGTCAAGCCGGGTGAAACGCTGGTCACCGACGGCTTCGACAAGCTACAGGATGGCAGCAAGATAGTGATCCGGCCTGAGCATGGAACGACGGGCATAGGGGCGAAGGCGGCGACGAGTCAGGCGGGAGCAGAGCAGTGAGCCCGTCGCGCCCGTTTATTCTGCGGCCCATCGCGACCTCGTTGTTGATGGCTGCGATCCTGTTGATCGGCATTGTCGCCTATAAGCAGCTACCTGTTTCGGCGCTGCCGGAAGTGGATTACCCGACCATGCAGGTGGTCACGTTCTATCCGGGGTCGTGTCCGGAGGTTAGCGCTTCCGCCATCACTGCGCCGCTCGAGCGACAGCTTGGCGAAGTGCCGGGACTCAAGCAGATGTTATCGACGAGCTCAGCGGGAGCTTCGGTAATCACGCTGCAGTTCGTTCTGAGTTTGAACATCGATGTGGCCGAGCAGGAAGTGCAGGCCGCCATTAACGCGGCGCAGACGTTTCTGCCGGCGGATCTGCCGCTGCCGCCGATCTACAGCAAGACCAATCCGGCAGACGCGCCGATCCTGACACTGGCGCTGACCTCAAAGAGCATGCCGCTGCAGCAGGTGGAGGATTATGCCGACACGAGGCTGGCGCAAAAAATCTCTCAGCTTAGCGGTGTAGGGGCGGTGACCATCAGCGGGGGACGCAAGCCGGCAGTGCGCATTCAGGCCAACCCGACACAGCTCGCTTCCTACGGCCTCAACCTGGAAGATTTGCATACGGCGCTGACGGCCACGAGTCTTGACCAGGCAAAAGGCAGCTTCGATGGTCCGTATCAGGGATACCAGATCAATGCCAACGATCAGTTGCTGACGGCGCAGGAGTATAGCCAGATCGTGGTGGCGTATAAGAACGGCGCGCCGGTGATGCTCAAAGACGTCGCCAATGTGGTGGACGGCATCGAAAACTCGCGGCTCGCCGCCTGGATGAATGCGACGCCCGCCGTCATTGTAAACATCCAACGCCAGCCGGGCGCCAATATCATTCAGGTGGTCGATCGGGTGAAGGCGCTGCTTCCGAAGCTGCGCGCGACGATTCCGACTTCGATCGATATCGCAACGCTTACCGACCGCACCATTACCGTTCGAGCTTCCGTAGCCGATGTGGAATTCGAGCTGATGGTTTGCATCGCGCTGGTGGTGATGGTGATTTTCGTCTTTCTGCGAAACCTCGCCGCCACCTTCATTCCCAGCGTGGCGGTGCCGCTCTCTCTCGTCGGAACGTTCGCGGTGATGTATGTACTCGGCTACAGCTTGAACAACCTGACGCTGATGGCTTTGACGATCTCGACAGGTTTTGTGGTGGACGATGCCATCGTGATGATCGAGAACATTATCCGCTATGTGGAGCAAGGCGAGCCGCCTCTAGAAGCCGCGCTAAAAGGCGCCGAGCAGATCGGCTTCACAATCGTGTCGCTGACGGTTTCGCTGATTGCGGTCTTGATCCCGCTGCTGTTTATGGGCGACATCACGGGGCGTCTTTTCCGCGAGTTTGCGGTGACGCTCGCGGTGACCATCATCGTATCGGCAATCGTGTCACTGACGCTCACGCCGATGTTGTGCTCAAAACTGCTGCGCCATAAGAAAGACGCGGAAGAAGGGCGATTCTACAAGGCATCGGAGGCGGTGTTTGAAAAGACCATAGCCTTCTATGGCAGAACGCTGACCTGGGTGTTGCGGTATCGCAACACGACGCTCGCCGTCGCCGCGGCGACATTGGCGCTGACGATTTTTCTCTACGTCGAGATACCGAAGGGCTTCTTTCCGGTGCAGGATACCGGCGAGATACAGGGTGTTTCGGAGGCGGATCAGAGCATTTCCTTCAGCCAGATGTCGGACCTGCAACAGCGACTGGCGACGGTCATTTTGCAAGACCCGGCGGTCGAGAGCCTGTCTTCTTTTATCGGAGTAGACGGCACAAACACCACGCTTAACTCCGGGCGCATCCAGATCAACTTGAAGCCGATTGAGCAGCGGGACGGAAGCGCGTCGGACATCATTCGCCGGCTTCAGCCGGAGTTGGCCAAAATCGACGGCATCACGCTGTATATGCAGCCGATTCAGGATCTCAGCGTGGAAGATATCGTGAGCCGGACGCAGTATCAATACAGCCTGGAGGACCCGAATGCGGATGAACTGTCGCAATACGCTTCGCAGTTCGTGAACAAATTGAAGGACCTGCCGGAACTAGCAGATGTAGCAAGCGATCTGCAGACGCACGGCCTGGAAGCGGCGCTTTCGATCGACCGCCAAACCGCCAGCCGGGTGGGCATCACGGCTCAGAGCATCGACTCCACGCTGTATGACGCCTTTGGCCAACGGCAAGTCTCGACGCTATTTACGCAGCTCAATCAGTATCACGTGATCCTCGAAGTGCAACCACAGTTTCAGGTGAACCCGAGAAATCTGCACGATATTTACATCAAGTCGACCACGGGAGGCGCGGTTCCGCTCAGCGCGTTCACCAAGTCTTCCAGCTCTTCGATGCCCATTCTGATCAGCCACGTGGGACAGTTTCCGGCCACTACGGTTTCGTTCAATCTGGCGCCACATGCGGCTTTGGGCGAAGCCGTTGAAGCGATCCGAAAGATAGAAAAACAATTGCCTGCTCCGCCGGCCATGGAGACTTCGTTTCAGGGAACAGCGGAGGCGTTTGTCGCTTCGCTCACCAATGAACCACTGCTGATCTTGGCGGCGCTGGTCACGGTTTACATCGTGCTGGGCGTCTTGTACGAGAGCTACATTCATCCCATCACGATCTTGTCGACGCTACCGTCGGCGGGCGTGGGCGCTTTGCTCGCGCTGATGATTTGCCGGCAGGAGCTCACGGTGGTGGCAATTATTGGCATCGTGCTTTTGATCGGCATCGTGAAGAAGAACGCCATCATGATGATCGATTTCGCGCTGGAGGCGGAGCGCAAGGAGGGGAAAAATCCATACGATGCGATTTTCCAGGCTTCCCTGCTCCGCTTCCGGCCCATTATGATGACAACGCTCGCGGCTTTATTTGGCGCGATTCCATTGGCGTTTGGACACGGTACGGGATCGGAGCTACGGCGTCCGCTCGGCATCACGATCATTGGCGGCCTGCTGCTCAGCCAGCTTTTGACTTTATATACGACGCCGGTGATCTATCTTTTCTTCGATGAAATCGCCGGGAAATTAACGGCGCGCGGGAAGCGCAAAACGGCGGCGGGAAGCGGCATGGAACACGCACCCGCGACTGGGGATTGAACGATGGGCCTTTCGTCTCCCTTCATCAAGCGACCGGTAGCAACAGCCTTACTCACGGTGGCAGTGGGCTTGGCCGGCGCGGTGGCGTTTCGACTCCTGCCGGTTTCGCCTCTGCCGCAAGTGGATTTCCCTACCGTTTCGGTGCAGGCCTCGCTGCCAGGCGCGAGCCCGGAGATTATGGCATCGTCGGTGGCTACGCCGCTCGAACGGCAGTTCGGACGGATCGCAGCGGTGACGGAAATGACCTCTTCGAGTTCGATCGGCCAGACCCGCATCACGCTGCAATTCGATTTGAACCGCAGCATCGATGCGGCGGCGCGCGATGTGGAAGCGGCGATCAACGCGGCACGAGGATATTTGCCCGCGAATCTTCCCGGCAATCCAACGTACCGGAAGGTAAACCCGGCGGACGCGCCGATCATGATCATCGCGCTGACGTCGGATAAGCTGCCTCCCCCAGCCCTCTATGACGCAGCGTCTACCATCCTGATGCAGCGCATCTCGCAAATTCGCGGTGTTGGCCAGGTGATGGTCGGCGGCAGTTCCGCGCCCGCGGTTCGGGTGGATGTCAATCCAACACAGATCAATCACGCCGGCGTGAGCCTTGACAATATCCGGACGGCCATTGCGGCGCAAACCTCAAACCTCGCCAAGGGAAGCTTTGAAGATAAGGATAGAACCTGGCTGATTAGCGCCAACGACCAGTTGTTGAAAGCGGTGGACTACCGGCCTCTCCTCGTCAAATATGGCAACGGCGCTGCGATTAGGCTGAGCGATGTAGCGACGGTTACCGATTCCGTTCAAACCGTGCGTTCTCTGGGTTTGGCAAACGGCAAGCGAGCAGCATTGCTCATCATCTTCCGGCAGCCAGGGGCGAACATTATCGATACGGTGGATGGCATTAAAGCGGCGCTTCCGCAATTGCACGCGTCTATCGATCCGTCGATCGTGATGACCATCACGCTCGATCAAACCATCACCATCCGGGCTTCGGGCTACACGGTGGAACGCACGCTCATCATCTCAGTGGTTTTGGTGGTCCTGGTGGTCTTCCTCTTCCTGCGGGACTGGCGCGCCACTCTGATTCCCACCGTGGCGGTTCCCGTGTCCATCGTGGGCACCTGCGGAGCCATGTATTTGCTGGGCTTCAGCATCGACAATCTGTCGTTGATGGCGCTCACGATTTCGACCGGCTTCGTGGTGGACGACGCCATCGTGGTACTCGAAAACATCACGCGCTATCGCGAAAAAGGCATGACCTCCATGGAGGCTGCGTCCGCGGGAGCGGCGGAGATCGGCCCCACTGTACTTTCCATCAGCATTTCACTGGTCTCCGTTTTCATTCCGATTCTGCTGATGGGTGGGATTGTCGGCAGACTGTTCCGGGAGTTTGCGATCACGTTGTCGATCACCATCATGGTGTCGATGCTGGTGTCGTTGACTACTACACCAACCATGTGTTCGCGCCTTCTCAAGGACAACCGGACGCATGGCAGGCTGTATGTGCTCAGCGAGAAGTTTTTCGATTTCATTCTGCGGACCTACCAACGCAGCCTGGGCTGGGTGATGCGTCATTCGGCGCTCGTATTGCTCATCGCGATCGGCACGCTCTGCCTCAACGTT